>NZ_JBMKJG010000001.1:0-462589 GCF_049237765.1 Enterobacter cloacae complex sp. SHL021
CTGTAAAGGCACGATGAGGTCTCTTCTGATTTGTTAGCGCAACCAGTAGATCACACTTCATCGTGCTTTTCATTTTTCTGGGGAACCCTCAGCCCGATGGGAGAGGGGATACTTCGTTACAGCGTATGCTCCGTACGCGCAATGATATCGTCCTGCGCATCCGGCGACAGGGCGGTGAAGAACGCCGAGTAGCCTGCGACGCGTACCACCAGGTCACGATACTGGTCCGGGTGTTTCTTCGCGTCCAGCAGCGTTTCGCGTGAAACGATGTTGTACTGAATATGCCAGCCTTTATGCACCTCGAAGAAGGTACGCAGCAGTATCATCAGCTTTTGACGGTCGCTGTCGTTTTCCAGCGTTGACGGGTTCAGCTTCTGGTTTAACAGCACGCCGCCAAGAATCGCTTCGGTCGGCAGTTTACCCACGGAGCCGATCACCGCCGTTGGACCGAGATGATCGGTACCGGAGGCCGGACTGGCGCCTTCCGCCAGCGGGGTGTGCGCTTTGCGTCCGTCCGGAGTCGCCATTGTCGCTGCACCAAACGGCACGTTTGCGGAGATGGAGGATGTGCCCGCGTAGTAGTTACCGCCAATGGGGCCACGGCCGTAACGCGGGTTGTGATACTGCTTCAGCTCGTCAATGTAGGTCTGATAAGCACGGGTCAGCAGCATGTCCACACTGTCGTCATCGTTGCCGTACTTCGGCGCACCGTTGATAAGACGCTGACGCAGCTGCTCGTGCGTCAGCCCGTCGAAGTCATCCGCCAGCGCCGCCGCCAGCTGCTGCTGACCGATGACGCCCTGCTCGAACACCAGTTTCTTCACCGCCGCCAGGCTGTTACCGAGGTTGGCAATACCTACCTGCAGGCCGGAGACCCAGTCATACTTCGCACCGCCCTGCTTGATGCTTTTCGCCCGCTCGATGCAGTCATCCACAAGCGCCGAGCAGAGGATATCGTGGACATTCTCTTCCAGCATGGTGTCCACGACATACTCAATCTCGATGGATTTACGGGTGTAATAGCGGATCTGGGTATCCCAGGCCGTCATCACCTCGTCGAAATTGCCGAAGTTACCGGCAGAGAGCGCTTTCTCCTGCGGCAGGAACACTTTCCCGCTGGTGGCGTCGCGGCCGCCTTCCAGCGCGGCGAGCATCACGCGGGCGAAGTTAATAAAGCTCATGCCGGTGCAGCGGTAGCCCCATTTGCCGCCAACGGCGGTTTCGATGCAGCCGATGGCGGCATAGTCGTACGCATCTTCTTTTTCTACGCCGAGCTTGATGAATTCCGGGATCACGATTTCATCGTTGTTGAACGCTGGCATGCCGAAGCCGCAGCGGATCACCTGCACGCAGGCGTCGAGGAAGTCGTTGCTCATCCCTGCGTGATAACGCACGCTCAGGTTTGGCTGGGTGGAGCGCAGACGACCGCAGGACTCCAGAATCGCGTAAGAGAGCGGGTTGACGGCGTCCATTGGCTCACCGTTGACCAGCTTCTGACCGCCGATGGTGACGTTCTGGTACAGCGGGCTGCCTGCGGAGGCTTTGGAGTGCGAGCCGGAGCGGATCTTGTTCACTTCCAGCAACTTCAGCCAGCAGCTGTGGAGCAACTCGATGGCGTGCTCGCGGTCAAGGCTCTGGTTCAGTTCTACGTCGCGACGGTAGTACGGGTAGAGATACTGATCCATGCGGGCGAACGACACGGAGTGGCCGTTGGACTCAATCTGCAGGATAAGCTGAATGAAGTAGCACAGCTGCAGCGCCTGCCAGAAGGTTTTTGGCGGTTCATGGGCAATCGCGTCACAGTTTTCCGCTATCGCCAGCAGCTCGTCGCGGCGGCTGACGCGGGATTCGGTAGCCGCCATTTCACGCGCCAGGGCTGCAAAACGTTCGATATGCAGACTTACCGCCTCCAGCACGATATCTATCGCTTTCAGGAACTGATCGCCGTGCAGGTCGTCCAGCACCGTCAGGTTGATGCGCGAGCGGCGCTCGGCCACTTTAGCACGCAGGCCGTCGAGCCCTTTTTCCAGCACCAGCGGGAAGTTCACCGCCAGGTGGGCATCGCCGGAGGTCATGTTGCCTTCGGCTTTGATAATGCCGGTTTCCAGCAGGCTTTTCTGCTCGTCGGTGAACATGCCGTAACAGCGATCCTGTACCGTCTGGCCGCGCCACCACGGGCAGATCTCATGCAGAACGCGCTTATTCTCTTCGCTGACCGCAAAGCCTGCGCCGGGACGGTCCGCCAGATCGTCAATCTCTTTCTCAATCCAGGAGACGGTATATTCCGGGAAGATCGGCGCGGCGCGCACTTCGCTTGCCTGGTTACCAACGATCAGCTCATCGTGTTTGATCCAGATGGTGCGCTGCGCGAGATGATGTGCCAGCGCCAGCGCGCGACGCACCGGGATCGGTTTATCCATATGCTGCTGGTACATTTCAGTGTAGTGCTGCGCGCGCTCGGTACAGACCGGCGGCTTCACGATATGCACCAGGGCCATTTTGTGCGCTTTAATGCGCTCGCTGAGGGTGTTGAGATTCAGGGTAGTCATCGTTTTATCCTCGTAAGGTCGCGGTTAACCCTTTCTGGCAGGCATACTGCTGTGCAAAGTCCAGTAGCGCAGGGTTATCCAGCGGTTTGTCAGGGGCAGAGTAGGGTTGGCCGAGCAGTGTGTATTTGTTCATGCCCAGCGTGTGATACGGCAGAAAGTGAATGTCGCGAACGTTCAGTTCGTCGGCGGCGAAATTGGTAATGGCGGTAACAGAGGCTTCATCGGCGTTAAAGCCCGGGATCAGCGGCACGCGAATGATGATTTTTTTCCCGGCCGCCGCCAGGCGTTTCAGGTTGTCCAGGATGCGTTTTGCCGAGCCGTCCGTCCACTGTTTGAACACCTCTGCATCCACATGCTTCAGGTCGGCGAGGAACAGATCGATATACGGTAGTGAAGGCGCGATATAGTGCCACGGCACGTGAAGGCAGGTTTCGACGGCGGTATGAATACCCTGTTCATGGCTGGCTTTAAACAGCGCCAGTGCTAGATCGGGGTTCATAAACGGCTCGCCGCCGGAGAGGGTGATTCCGCCGCCGCTGCGGTCGTAAAACGGCTTATCGCGCAGGACGGTCGCCATGATCTCCTCCACCTGACGTTCTTCACCACATACGGTGAGCGCCTGTGTCGGGCAGCAGTCGGTAAGGGCGTTAAGCGTCTGTTCGTCTAGTT
This sequence comes from Enterobacter cloacae complex sp. SHL021, assembly GCF_049237765.1. Taxonomy (NCBI): domain Bacteria; kingdom Pseudomonadati; phylum Pseudomonadota; class Gammaproteobacteria; order Enterobacterales; family Enterobacteriaceae; genus Enterobacter; species Enterobacter cloacae complex sp. SHL021. The sequence goes on from NZ_JBMKJG010000001.1 coordinate 3,219, forward strand.
TCTCTCGGTGGATGACCAGCCCGTTCAGCGCACGTTCGATACAGCCCGGTGCCGCCTGCTGGCACAGATCGCAGCCGTCCAGGCAAAGACGTGCATCAAACAGCACGTCCCGCGTGCGGGCCCGGCTTTCCGGGTTCTGGCACCAGCGACAGCCCAGCGAGCAGCCTTTCAGGAACACCACGGTACGGATCCCGGGGCCATCGTGGGTAGAGTAACGCTGAATATTGAAGATCATGATTTCGCCTCTCATCTTGCATATGAAGATTAAATTACTTTCGAATGAAAGTTATCTTGATGCAGGTCAACTCCTGAGCAGGTTTTGTCGTGATAGGGTAAGTGCAGGCTAAAATTGAGGGCGACATCATGGAACTTTATCTCGACACTTCTGACGTTGCGGCAGTGAAAAAGCTCGCACGCATCTTCCCGCTGGCGGGCGTAACCACCAACCCCAGCATTGTGGCGGCAGGCAAAACGCCGCTTGAGGTTCTGCTGCCAGAACTGCACGACGCGCTGGGTGGCAAAGGCCGTCTGTTCGCGCAGGTGATGGCCACGACCGCCGAAGGCATGGTGGACGATGCGCGTAAGCTGCGTGCCATCATTAACGACCTGGTGGTGAAAGTGCCGGTGACGGCGGAAGGGCTGGCGGCGATCAAAATGCTGAAAGCAGAAGGGATCCCGACGCTGGGGACCGCGGTATATGGTGCCGCACAGGGGATGTTGTCCGCGCTGGCGGGGGCAGAGTATGTCGCGCCTTACGTTAACCGCGTGGATGCGCAGGGCGGAGACGGGATCCAGACCGTTGTGGAATTACAGCAGTTGCTGACGCTGCATGCCCCGCAATCAAAAGTACTGGCGGCGAGCTTCAAAACCCCGCGTCAGGCGCTGGATTGCCTGCTGGCCGGCTGTGAGTCCATCACGCTGCCGCTGGACGTGGCGCAGCAGTTTATTACCTCTCCGGCGGTGGATGCGGCGATCGTGAAGTTTGAGCAGGACTGGCAGGGGGCGTTTGGACGGACGGCTCTCTGACGCGTTATCTCCCTCTCCCGGTGGGAGAGGGCAGGGGTGAGGGCATCAGGCCGCAACGAGGTTTAACCGCTGCACACCTCACACCCCGGATTACGCATCAGCTTCATCTCGCGGAACTGGCAGGTCATTGCGTCATACATCACAATTTTCCCCGCCGCTGGCGTACCGTAACGGGTCAGCACTTTGATCGCTTCCATCGCCTGCAGTGACCCGATCACGCCGACTAACGGCGCCATCACGCCCGCCTCGACGCAGGTGAGCGCATTCTCACCAAACAGGCGGCTCAGACAGCGATAACACGGTTCGCCTTCAGCATAGGTAAAGACGCTGATCTGTCCTTCCATGCGGATTGCCGCGCCAGAAACCAGCGGCGTTTTGTGGGTAAAACAGCCGGCGTTTAGCTGGTTGCGGATGGCGACGTTATCAGTACAGTCCAGCACCAGATCGTGCTTTGCGATTTGCGCGTTTAACGCCTCGTCATCCAGCATCGCGTTAATCGGAGTGAACTGAACGTGGGGGTTGATGCGCGTTAACGCTGCGCGGGCAGAGTCCACCTTCGGCTGGCCGAGTGTCGCATCGCTGTGCAGCGTCTGGCGCTGCAGATTGGACACCGACACGGTATCAAAGTCCAGCAGCGTCATCTTGCCCACACCCGCCGCGGCGAGGTATTGCGCGGCGGCGCAGCCCAGACCGCCCAGGCCGACGACCAGTACGCTGGCCGCCTTGAGCGCTTCCTGGCCTTCAAAATCAAAACCGCGCAGGACAATCTGGCGGTTATAGCGCATCATCTCTTCATCGCTCAGTTCCGCCGCCATCTTAGCCTCCGAACAGGTGGTTAAAGCGCTCCACCTCAACCCATTCGCCTGCTTCCACATTGCCACGCTCGCGCTCCAGCACTATAAAGCAGTTGCCCTGGCTGAAGGAGCTGAAAATGTGCGAGCCCTGATGGCCGGTGGTGCTCACCTCCAGCTCGCCCTCCGCGTTGCGCGTTAGAATACCGCGCTGGAAATCAAGACGACCGGGGGATTTCTTAAGGCGCGTAGCGGCACGCACGCGCTGGCGTACCGGCAGCGGACTGGCACGGTTACCCGAAAGCTTCGCCAGCAGCGGGATCACCAGCTGGTAGAAGGTCAGGGCGGCAGAGACCGGGTTACCCGGCAGGCCGCAGAACCAGCTGTGCTTAAGCTTGCCAAAAGCGAACGGTTTGCCCGGCTTGATGGCCAGCTTCCAGAAGGCGATTTCACCCAGCTCTTCCAGGATGGTTTTGGTGTAATCCGCTTCACCCACCGAAACACCGCCGGAGCTGATCACCACGTCGGCCGCGTTGTCTGCCTCAATAAAGGCGGCGCGCAGTTTTTCCGGGTCATCAGGAATAATGCCAAGGTTGATCACTTCACAGCCCAACTGCTCCAGCATCAGGTGTACCGCCAGACGGTTGGTGTCGTAAATCTGCCCGTCCTGCAGCGGCTGGCCCGGAAGCTGCAATTCGTCACCGGTAGAAAAGAGCGCGACGCGCACCTGACGGATCACCTCAATGTCTGCGATACCGAGCGAGGCCAGTACCGGCAGTTCACCCACCGTCAGCTTCTGCCCCGCAGCGAATACCGTTGCGCCAAGAGCAATATCTTCGCCGGTGCGGCGGATGTTCTGGCCTGCTTTGACGCTGGCGGTAAAGCGCACGCCGTCAGCGGTCTGTTCGGTCTCTTCCTGCATCACTACCGCATCGCAGCCTGCGGGAACCGGCGCGCCGGTCATGATGCGCACGCAAGTGCCCACAGGCCATTCTCCGTTAAACGGTTGACCGGCGAAGGCTTTTCCTGCGACAGGCAGCGCCTGACCCGTCTGGAGATCCGCCAGGCGTACCGCGTAACCGTCCATCGCTGAGTTATCAAACCCCGGCACGTTAAGCGGGGAAATGATGTCGCGTGCGGCAATACGACCAAAACAGCGCGCCAGCGGCAGCGTCTCTACGTCGTGCAGCGGGGAAAGTCGGTCAAGCATCTGCGTGAGTGCCGTCTCAAGCGGCATCAGTCCGGCGGTAAAATCCATGGTGGGCTCCAGCACAGTAACAACGAAAGCGCTCATTATGGCAGAAAAGTGCGGCTAACTGTATGACCCACCATGAGTACCCTTTACATCGCAGTTGCGTCTTTCTATATTCAAAAATTATCTGAAGAATCATCAACGATAATGATATTTATAGAAAAAGCCGCCATGCAGGCTGACAGGTGAGGCGAAATGGTTAATGCGGTAATCGCAATTCATGGCGGCGCCGGGGCTATTACCCGTGCACAGCTCAGTCCTGAGCAGGAGAAGCGCTACATTGATGCGCTCTACGCCATTGTCGAAACGGGCCAGCGAATGCTGGAGGCGGGCGAAAGCGCGCTGGATGTGGTGACCGAAGCGGTACGTCTGCTGGAAGAATGTCCGCTGTTCAATGCGGGGATTGGTTCCGTGTATACGCGTGACGAGACGCACGAGCTGGATGCCTGCGTGATGGATGGCGTCACCCTGAAAGCAGGGGCCGTGGCGGGCGTGAGCCATCTGCGCAACCCGATTCTGGCGGCGCGACTGGTGATGGAAGAGAGTCCTCATGTGCTGCTGACGGGCGTTGGGGCGGAGAACTTTGCCTTCGCACACGGGATGGAGCGGGTATCGCCGGATCTTTTTTCCACTGACGAGCGCTACCAGCAGCTACTGGCAGCCCGTACGGCGGGCATGACCCAGCTGGACCACTCCTCACCGCTCAATGAAACCACCAAAATGGGCACGGTTGGCGCGGTGGCGCTTGATAAGGCTGGCAATCTGGCGGCGGCCACCTCAACCGGCGGCATGACCAACAAGCTACCGGGCCGGGTTGGCGATAGTCCGCTGCCGGGCGCCGGGTGCTATGCCAATAACGCCACGGCGGCGGTCTCCTGCACCGGGACCGGCGAAGTGTTTATTCGCGCGCTCGCCGCATACGACATTACCGCCCTGATGGATTACGGCGGGCTCAGCCTGAGTGAAGCCTGCGAGCGTGTGGTAATGGAAAAGTTGCCCGCGCTGGGCGGTGAGGGTGGACTCATTGCGGTGGACCGTGAGGGTAACGTAGCCCTGCCGTTCAACAGCGAAGGGATGTACCGCGCCTGGGGCTATGCCGGTGATGAACCCAGCACCGGGATCTATCGTGAATAAGGGGGCAACGCGTGCCGCACAGTGAAGAGCTGGATAACCGCGAAGTGCTGGCTGTCCATCAGCTGAATATTGCGTTTCAGGAGGAGCGGCAGTTCATCCCCGCAGTAGAGAATTTATCCTTCTCACTCAACCGCGGCGAAACGCTGGCGATTGTGGGGGAGTCCGGCTCCGGGAAATCGGTCACCGCGTTGGCGCTGATGCGCCTGCTGGAACAGACGGGCGGGCAAATCAGCAGCGAGAAGATGCTTCTGCGCCGTCGCAATCGTCAGGTCATTGATTTAAACGAGCTGAGCGCAGCACAGATGCAGGGCGTGCGCGGGGCGGATATCGCGATGATCTTCCAGGAGCCGATGACCTCGCTGAACCCGGTCTTCCCGGTTGGAGAGCAAATTGCCGAATCCATCCGCCTGCATCAGGGACTGAGCGGCGATGAAGCCCTTCTGGAAGCCAAACGGATGCTGGAGCTGGTACGTATCCCGGAGTCGCAGTCCATACTGGGCCGCTATCCGCATCAGCTCTCCGGCGGGATGCGTCAGCGGGTGATGATTGCCATGGCGCTCTCATGCCGTCCGGCGGTATTGATTGCGGACGAGCCGACGACAGCGCTGGATGTCACCATTCAGGCGCAGATCCTGCAGCTTATCAAAGTGCTGCAGCAGGAGATGGAGATGGGGGTGATGTTTATCACCCACGATATGGGCGTGGTCGCGGATATTGCCGATCGCGTGCTGGTGATGCACCAGGGCAGGGCGGTAGAAACCGGCACGGTAGAGCAGATTTTCCATGCGCCCGCCCACCCATACACCAAAGCGCTGCTGGCGGCGGTTCCGCGTCTGGGAGCGATGAACGGCAGCGATCTTCCGCGCCGTTTCCCGCTGATTTCCCTTGAGGCGGCGGGCCGCCAGGAAGAGGAAACCGAGCAGGACACCGTGGTCCCCGGCAAGCCCATTCTTGAGGTGCGGGATCTGGTGACCCGTTTTCCTCTGCGCAGCGGCATTTTCAACCGCGTAAAGCGTGAAGTGCACGCGGTTGAAAATGTCAGTTTTGATTTATGGCCAGGCGAAACGCTGGCGCTGGTGGGGGAGTCGGGCTGCGGCAAATCCACCACCGGACGCGCGTTACTTCGGCTGGTGGAGTCGCAGGAAGGGAGCATTACCTTTAACGGCGAACGTATCGACACCCTTCCTGACAGTAAGCTTCAGGCGGTGAGGCGGAATATCCAGTTTATTTTTCAGGATCCGTATGCGTCTCTGGACCCGCGCCATACGGTGGGGTATTCGATTATGGAGCCGTTGCGGGTGCATAACCTGCTCGACGGCGAAGCCGCACAGCGTCGGGTGGCGTGGCTGCTGGAACGCGTGGGGCTGAAGCCGGAACATGCCTGGCGTTACCCGCATGAGTTTTCCGGCGGTCAGCGGCAGCGAATTTGTATTGCCCGCGCGCTGGCCCTGAACCCAAAAGTGGTGATCGCAGACGAATCTGTCTCGGCGCTGGATGTCTCTATCCGCGCGCAAATCATCAATTTATTGCTCGACTTACAGCGGGATCTGGGGATTGCCTTTCTCTTTATTTCCCACGACATGGCGGTGGTGGAGCGCATCAGCCATCGCGTGGCGGTGATGTATCTGGGGCAAATCGTCGAGATTGGTCCGCGGCGGGCGGTGTTTGAGAACCCGCAGCACCCATACACCCGTAAGCTGATGTCTGCAGTACCGGTTGCCGATCCCGAACACCGTCACGGGCAGCGCGTGCTGCTGCAGGATGAGATGCCGAGCAATATTCGTAAACGGGGTGAGGTCATGGAGCGGGTCACGCTGCGTGAAGTGGGCCCCGGACATTTTGTTGCCCCTCCGCGTCAGGACAATGCATTTTCGCGGTTATAACGTACAACAGGCAGGAGAACACAATGGTTAAATTTGTTGCTCGTACATGGCTGTTAGCCGCGAGCGTGACGGCAGCCCTGGCCGCCTCTCCCGCGTTCGCTGCCAAAGATGTGGTGGTTGCCGTCGGCTCCAATTTCACCACCCTCGATCCCTATGACGCCAACGATACGCTGTCGCAGGCGGTCGCCAAATCGTTCTACCAGGGGCTGTTTGGCCTGGACAGAGAGATGAAGCTGAAAAATGTGCTGGCAGAGGGGTACACCGTCTCGGATGATGGGCTGGTCTATACCATTAAGCTCAGAACCGGCGTGAAGTTCCAGGATGGCACCAATTTCAACGCGGAGGCGGTGAAGGTTAACCTCGACCGCGCCAGCAACCCGGAAAACAGCCTCAAGCGCTATAACCTCTATAAAAATATCGCCAGCACCGAGGCGGTCGATCCGACAACGGTAAAAATTACCCTGAAAGAGCCGTTCTCGGCCTTTATTAATATTCTGGCGCATCCGGCGACGGCGATGATCTCCCCTGCCGCGCTAAAAAAATACGGGAAAGATATTGGGTTCCATCCGGTCGGTACCGGCCCGTATGAGCTGGTGACCTGGAACCAGACGGACTTTGTAAAGGTGAAGAAATTCGCCGGCTACTGGCAGCAGGGGCTGCCGAAGCTCGACACCATCACCTGGCGCCCGGTGGTGGATAACAACACCCGCGCGGCGATGCTGCAAACCGGCGAAGCGCAGTTTGCCTTCCCGATCCCGTACGAGCAGGCGGCGATCCTGCAGAAGAACAGCAAGCTGGAGCTGGTGGCCAGTCCGTCGATTATGCAGCGTTACATCAGCATGAACGTGACGCAAAAGCCGTTTGATAATCCCAAAGTGCGCGAGGCCATCAACTACGCGATTAACCGTCAGGCGCTGGTGAAAGTGGCCTTCGCGGGTTTCGCCACCCCGGCCACCGGCGTGCTGCCACCGGCTATTGCCTATGCGCAAAGCTATCAGCCGTGGCCATACGATCCGGCGAAAGCCCGTGAACTGTTAAAAGAGGCGGGCTTCCCGAACGGCTTTAGCACCACGCTGTGGTCATCCCATAATCACAGTACCGCGCAGAAGGTGCTGCAGTTTACCCAGCAGCAGCTGGCGCAGGTCGGTATTAAGGTGCAGGTCACCGCGATGGATGCCGGGCAGCGTGCAGCAGAAGTGGAAGGGAAAGGGCAGAAAGAGAGCGGCGTGCGGATGTTCTACACCGGCTGGTCGGCCTCTACCGGTGAGGCTGACTGGGCGCTGTCGCCGCTGTTCGCCTCACAGAACTGGCCGCCGACCCTGTTCAACACGGCGTTCTACAGCAACCCACAGGTGGATAAAGATCTTGCCGATGCGCTGAAAACCACCAAACCGGATGAGAAAGCGCGCCTCTACAAAGACGCACAGGATATCATCTGGAAAGAGTCGCCGTGGGTACCGCTGGTGGTGGAAAAACTGGTTTCGGCGCATAACAAAGCGTTGACCGGGTTTTACATCATGCCGGATACGGGCTTTAGCTTTGACGATGCGGATTTAAAATAACACTCATGCTCAATTATGTTTGTAAACGCCTGCTGGGGCTTATCCCGACGCTGCTGATTGTGGCGGTACTGGTGTTTTTGTTTGTCCATCTGCTGCCGGGCGATCCGGCGCGTCTGGTGGCCGGGCCAGAGGCGGATGCCACCGTCATTGAACTGGTGCGCAAACAGCTTGGTCTCGACCAGCCTCTGTACATGCAGTTTCTCCATTATATTTGCAACGTGCTGCAGGGCGATTTTGGTATCTCGATGGTGTCGCGTCGCCCGGTATCGGAAGAGATTGCCAGCCGCTTTATGCCTACGTTCTGGTTAACGATTGCCAGCATGTGCTGGGCGGTGGTGTTTGGGCTTGGCGCCGGGATTGTCGCTGCCGTCTGGCGCAACCGCTGGCCGGACAAGCTCGGCATGGCACTGGCGGTGACCGGGATCTCTTTCCCTGCCTTTGCGCTGGGGATGCTCCTGATGCAGATTTTCTCCGTGGAGCTGGGCTGGTTGCCCACCGTCGGGGCCGATACCTGGAAGCACTACATTCTGCCGTCCATGACGCTGGGCGCGGCCGTCTCCGCGGTGATGGCGCGCTTCACCCGCGCGTCGTTCGTTGACGTGTTGAGTGAAGATTACATCCGTACCGCACGGGCGAAAGGGGTGAGCGAGAAGTGGGTCATCCTCAAGCACGGTTTTCGCAACGCGATGATCCCGGTGGTGACCATGATGGGGCTGCAGTTCGGCTTCCTGCTGGGGGGCTCTATCGTGGTGGAAAAGGTCTTCAACTGGCCGGGGCTGGGGCGCCTGCTGGTGGATTCGGTCGAGATGCGCGACTATCCGGTCATTCAGGCGGAAGTTCTGCTCTTCTCGCTGGAATTTATTCTTATCAATTTAGTGGTGGATGTGCTGTACGCCGCCATTAATCCGGCCATCAGGTATAAGTAAGATGCGATTGTTGAACTGGCGTCGTCAGGCCATTGTAAACGCTATGCCGGGGCTGAAGCCGGACCATATCCGCACCCCATGGTTTGAATTCTGGCGGCGCTTTCGTCGCCAGCCTGTTGCCATGACGGCGGGGCTGTTTGTACTGCTGCTGATTGTGGTGGCCGCCATTGCGCCGTGGGTGGCACCGTATGATGCGGAAAACTACTTTGATTACGACCGCCTGAATGACGGACCGTCGATGATGCACTGGTTCGGCGTGGACTCTCTGGGACGCGATATTTTTAGCCGCGTGCTGATGGGCGCGCAGATATCGCTCGCCGCCGGGGTGTTTGCGGTGCTTATCGGTGCGGTCATCGGGACCGTTCTGGGCCTGGTGGCAGGGTATTACGAGGGCTGGTGGGACCGGATCATTATGCGCATTTGCGACGTGCTGTTTGCCTTCCCCGGCATTTTGCTGGCAATTGCGGTTGTCGCCATTATGGGCAGCGGCATGGCGAATGTCATCATCGCCGTCGCGGTCTTTTCGATCCCGGCGTTTGCCCGTCTGGTGCGCGGTAATACGCTGGTACTGAAGCAGCAGACCTTTATTGAATCCGCCCGCAGTATGGGGGCCAGCGACGCCAACATCCTGTTCAGCCATATTCTGCCGGGTACGGTGTCGTCGATTGTTGTCTATTTTACGATGCGTATTGGCGTGTCGATAATTTCCGCCGCCAGCCTGTCGTTTCTGGGATTAGGGGCCCAGCCACCGACGCCGGAGTGGGGCGCGATGCTCAACGAGGCGAGGGCAGATATGGTGATTGCGCCACACGTGGCGATATTCCCGAGTCTGGCGATTTTCCTGACCGTGCTGGCGTTCAACCTGCTGGGGGATGGGCTGCGCGATGCGCTGGATCCGAGGATTAAGGGGTAGGGCAGTGGAATGTGCCGGGTGGCGGCTACGCCTTACCCGGCCTACAAAACAGGCGCTGGGTGTTTAAACCCGGCTACCCCACAGGTCATACTCGTCGGCGTTTTCCACTTTCACGCGAATGATGTCACCCGGCTTAACGTTGGTTTCCCCGTTCAGGTACACCGCGCCGTCGATTTCAGGGGCATCCGCCATGCTGCGGCCAATCGCGCCTTCTTCGTCAACTTCGTCGATGATGACCATAATTTCGCGGCCCACTTTCTCCTGCAAACGTTCAGCAGAGATCTGCTGTTGCAGCTGCATGAAGCGGTTCCAGCGCTCTTCTTTTACCTCTTCCGGCACCTGATCCGCCAGTTCGTTAGCGGTTGCGCCTTCAACCGGGCTGTACTTGAAGCAGCCTACGCGGTCCAGACGGGCCTCTTTCAGGAAGTCGAGCAGCATCTGGAAGTCTTCTTCGGTTTCACCCGGGAAGCCAACGATGAAGGTCGAACGCAGAGTCAGATCCGGGCAGATTTCACGCCACTGCTTGATGCGCGCCAGCTGGCGGTCAACGGAGCCTGGGCGTTTCATCAGCTTCAGGATACGCGGGCTGGCGTGCTGCAGCGGGATATCCAGGTACGGCAGGATTTTGCCTTCGGCCATCAGCGGGATGACGTCGTCAACGTGCGGATAAGGGTAAACGTAGTGCAGACGCGTCCAGATGCCCAGTTTAGCGAGCTGTTCGCACAGGCCGACCATGCTGGTTTTCACCGGCTCGCCGTTGTGGAAACCGGAACGGTGCTTCACATCCACGCCGTAGGCGGAGGTATCCTGGGAGATCACCAGCAGCTCCTTCACGCCCGCATCGGCCAGACGTTTGGCTTCTGCCAGCACTTCGCCAATTGGGCGGCTCACCAGATCGCCACGCATGGACGGGATAATGCAGAAGGTGCAGCGATGGTTGCAGCCTTCGGAAATTTTCAGGTAAGCGTAGTGACGCGGCGTCAGCTTCACCCCCTGTTCCGGCACCAGGCTCAGGAACGGGTTGTGCTTAGGCTTGGGCACGTAGTGATGAACATGTTCCAGCACCTGCTCGTAGCTGTGTGGACCGGTGATCTCCAGCACCTTCGGGTGCACTTCACGGATCTGGTCCTCTTTTGCGCCCAGGCAGCCGGTCACAATCACTTTGCCGTTTTCCGTCAGGGCTTCACCAATGGCTTCCAGGGATTCCTGAACCGCGCTGTCGATAAACCCGCAGGTGTTCACGATCACCATGTCGGCGTTGTCGTAGCTTGGCACCACGTCGTAGCCCTCGGTGCGAAGTTCGGTCAGGATGCGTTCAGAATCCACCAGGTTTTTCGGGCAGCCCAGGGAGACAAAGCCGATTTTCGGCGGGTGCGTAACATTGCTCATAGGTTAAAAATTCATCAATTATGGAGTTATCAGGGCGGGATTTTACAGCGTATCGCGGGGGATTTATACACTCTTTGCAGTGCAGATGATGCCCGCGCAGGTTGTAACATTGTAAAGAATGTTAATCAGTTAAGAATAATTGATCTCAGGCATTAAACTGTACAAAAAATAACCTTATTCTGACTGTGCACAGGGGCTGACAGAGGAGGAATGAGCATGTCCGTTGACAGACTGAAACGCGATCTGCTGAACAAGCTGATCAACGCCCGAATCGACCTTGCCGCATATCTGCAGCTGAGGAAGGCGAAAGGGTATATGTCAGTCAGCGAAAGCGAACATCTGCGTGATAATTTCTTTGAACTTTGCAATTTCATGCGTGAAAAAGCACCCATCCTGAAAGCGGAATACGCCGAAAGCGAATGTATTGCGCTGCGCCGCGCCGCCGAGGTGCTCTCCATTGCCGGGGTTTGTCTGATGAATGGACGCCATGACTGCCCGACTTTTATCGCTGTAAACGCGGAGAAGCTTGAAAACTGCCTGACAACGCTCTCTCTATGCATCATGTGTCTGAACGAGCACGCGAAGCTTGAACAGCACTGATTCCGGGGGAGGCAACTCCCCCTTCTGATTAAGCTTTTGTAAAAGTGATAACGCGCCCGGACGTAGTGGCTAATCTTTATGCCATATGCCGATAAAGGAGCGCGTTATGCACCGATCCTCGCTGATTTTCCTGCCTGCGTTGTTATTTCCGTTTTCGCTCCTTGCTGCGCCTGATGCGGTTGAGGTTGAGGTATTGCAGAACAAACTCGAACACCCCTGGTCGCTGGCGTTCCTGCCGGATAACAAAGGGCTGCTCGTGACGTTGAAGGGCGGCCAGTTGAAACACTGGCAGGCCGGGAAAGGGCTGTCAGACCCGATAACAGGGGTGCCCAAAGTCTGGGACAACGGACAGGGAGGACTGCTGGACGTGGTGCTGGCGCCGGATTTTGCCACCTCGCGCCGCGTCTGGCTGAGCTACGCCGAGGCAGGCGCTGACGGCAAAGCCGGAACGGCAGTGGGTTATGGGCGCTTAAGCGACGATCTTTCCCGCCTTGAGGCGTTCCAGGTGGTGTTCCGTCAGATGCCGAAACTCTCCACCGGTCACCACTTTGGCGGAAGGCTGGTGTTTGATGGCAAAGGCTATCTGTTTATTGCGCTGGGCGAAAACAACCAGCGCCCGACGGCGCAGGATCTGGATAAACTCCAGGGGAAAGTGGTACGCCTGACGGAGGATGGCAAAGTCCCGCCGGATAACCCCTTTGTGAACACCGCCGGTGCGCGGCCGGAAATCTGGTCTTATGGCATTCGTAACCCGCAAGGGATGGCGATGAACCCGTGGAGCGACACGCTGTGGCTTAATGAACACGGCCCGCGTGGCGGGGATGAGATCAACATCCCGGAGAAAGGGAAAAACTATGGCTGGCCGCTGGCGACCCACGGTATCAACTACAGCGGATTAAAAATTCCTGAGGCGAAAGGTGAACACGTTGAAGGAACCGAAAAACCGCTGTTTGTCTGGAAAGTCTCACCCGCCGTGAGCGGAATGGCGTTTTATAACAGTGACGTGTTCCCGCAGTGGAAAAACAAGCTGTTTATCGGGGCGTTGAAAGAGAAGGATGTGATCGTGCTGAGCGTGAACGGCAACACGGTGACCGAGGACGGGCGGATCCTGGGCGACCGGAAACAGCGCATTCGCGATGTGCGCGTCGGTCCGGACGGCTATCTGTATGTTCTGACCGATGAAACGGACGGGCAGTTGCTGAAAGTCAGCCCGTCCGGGAGGTGATCAGCTTACCGGAATCATCACCACGTTACGGTAGGCCGGGCGTTCGCTCAGCTGTTTAAGCCAGCGCGCCAGGTGCGGGCGCGGCGTCCACGTCAGACCGAGGTTGGTCAGGTTCCAGACAAATGGCGCAACGGCAATATCGCCCACGCCGAAGTCCGCACCCGAGAACCAGGCGTGTTTCGCCAGCTCATCGTCCATCATCGCAAACAGATTTTCACAGGCGTCCTGCGCCGCATGAATGGCGGGATAGTCGCGCTCGGCTTCGGGGGTTCTGACCAGCCCCATCAGGATCACGCGGTGCGTGGGGGAGAGCGTCTGGTTGGCCCAGTCCATCCATTTTTCCCCCTGCGCGCGGCGGGCCGGATTTTCTACCCACAGACGGCCTTGTCCATACTGGGCGGCCAGGTAGCGGACAATGGTGTTGGATTCCCACAGCGTGGCGTCCGTCTCATCATCGCGCAGCAGCGGCACCAGGCCGTTCGGGTTCATCGCCAGGTAGTCGGCGTCTTTATTAACCCCATACTGCAAACCCGCCATTATCTGGTTAAACGGTAAATCCAGCTCCTCCAGCGTCCAGAGCACTTTTTTGACGTTGGTCGAATTATTCCTTCCCCACAGCGTAATCATAATTACTCCCGATAAGATGTGAATCCGAGTCAGCTTTTCGCCATGGTGAGATAAACCTAACAATTACGCAACAGAAGAGAAAAAAATCGCCTTAATCAAAGCGTATCTGAATGTTATTGCATAAACTTTAATAACTTTACCCTCGTTGGGTTTCATTAACCGTTTTAGTGCGCTATTACTCATCGCTTCTTGCGACACGGTGATGTGACGTAATTTTTGAATGGACACTCGGGTGGCATTTATGACGCGAAAAATGACTTCTCTGCGCAGCCTGGCGGCAGGCTCCGCGCTCCTTTTCCTGTTTGTACCAACTCTCTATGCGGCTGAGCAGGCTGCGCCCGAAGCGCCGCCGGTAGATGCGCGTGCCTGGATCCTGATGGATTACTCCAGCGGTAAAGTGCTGGCGGAAGGCAATGCGGATGAGAAACTCGACCCGGCCAGCCTGACCAAAATCATGACCAGCTACGTGGTTGGCCAGGCGTTGAAGGCGGGTAAGATCAAGCTCGACGATATGGTCACTATCGGGAAGGATGCCTGGGCGACCGGCAACCCGGCGCTGCGCGGGTCATCGGTAATGTTCCTGAAACCGGGCGATCAGGTTTCCGTTTCCGATCTGAATAAAGGGGTGATTATCCAGTCCGGCAACGATGCCTGTATCGCCCTGGCAGATTATGTTGCGGGAAGCCAGGACTCGTTTATTGGCCTGATGAACGGCTATGCGCAAAAGCTGGGTCTGACCAACACCACCTTTAAAACCGTCCACGGTCTGGATGCGCCGGGCCAGTTCAGTACCGCGCGCGATATGGCGCTGCTCGGCAAGGCGCTTATTCATGATGTGCCGGACGAATATGCCATCCACAAAGAGAAAGAGTTTACCTTTAATAAGATCCGCCAGCCGAACCGCAACCGTCTGCTGTGGAGCAGCAACGTCAACGTTGACGGGATGAAAACCGGCACCACGGCCGGGGCGGGTTATAACCTGGTGGCCTCCGCGACCCAGGGTGACATGCGTCTGATCTCGGTGGTGCTGGGCACCAAAACCGACCGTATTCGTTTTAACGAGTCAGAAAAACTGCTGACCTGGGGCTTCCGCTTCTTTGAAACCGTGACGCCGATTAAACCGGATGCCACGTTCGTCAGCCAGCGCGTCTGGTTTGGTGACAAGAGTGAAGTGAACCTGGGGGCCGGTGAAGCCGGGTCGGTGACCATTCCACGTGGTCAGCTGAAAAACCTGAAAGCGAGCTATACCCTGACCGATCCGCAGCTCACCGCACCGCTGAAAAAAGGCCAGGTGGTCGGGACGATTGATTTCCAGTTAAACGGTAAGTCGATTGAACAGCGTCCGCTGATTGTGATGGAAGCGGTCGAAGAGGGCGGCTTCTTCAGCCGGATGTGGGACTTCGTGATGATGAAATTCCATAGCTGGTTTGGCAGTTGGTTTAGTTAAGTCTTCCAGCTTTTCACCCTCTCCCTGTGGGAGAGGGTCTGATGCCCTCTCAATACATCAACTTCACCTGCTGCGCCTTTGCGTAGGTCACGTATTCTTCATCCGGGCGGCAATCGCTGACGATGGCATTGAACTGTGCCAGCTCGCCCATCCGTGCCGGACGCACCTTGCCGAACTTGCTGTGATCCACCACCAGCACATGGTACTGCGCGGCGCTTAACGCCCAGTGTTTTACCGGTAGCTCTTCCAGGTTAAAACAGGTCGCCCCCTGACGGGTACTCACGCCCGCCGCGGAGTAAAACGCGATATCCGGGCACAAATTGCTGAGCGTGTCCTGAAGATTGATCGGTTTAAAAATGGCGTTGCTGGCGTGGAACTCACCGCCGCAGAGGATCACCCGGCACTCGGGTTTCTCCTGAAGGGCCAGGAAGGTGTTCAGCGAGTAGCACACGGCGGTAAAGGGGATGCTGCTGTCGATGGCTTCGATTATCCACGGCGTGGTAGTGCCGCAGTCAAAAAACAGCGTCTGGTGCGGTTGCACCAGAGAGGCCGCCAGACGGGCGGCTTTGCGTTTCTCTTCAACCAGGCGCGTCTTTTGATCGCTGATCAGATAATGACTGGCGCTACGTGGCTCCAGCACAATATAACCGCCCAGCAGCACGACGGGCGCGCTCTCGCTGTTCAGGTCACGGCGAATGGTCATCTCTGAAACGCCGAGGAGGGTAGCGGCTTCCTTAAGATGAAGCTTATCACTACGCTTCAGCGCCTGTATCAACTGAGCTATGCGGTCATCGCGGCGTGTTTCCATAGATCCTCAGGATGAAAAAGTGAGCCCCCGCAGGGCGGGGGCTCAAGTGTAACCTGTCATACCGGGGTTAGTCACGTATCCAGCCTTTGCGGATCGGGATAGCGAAAAGGGTGCGATAGAGAGACGAGAGTCCGCGATACAGCGCCAGCCCGAAGAGGTTCCACAGGATAGCCGCGCTGACGCAGCCGATCAGCCCCACCAGGAAGCCGCCAACCATATCCAGCGGCCAGTGTACGCCCAGATACACGCGAGACCAGGCAATGGCGACCGCAATGGCCATCAGCAGCGCACCTGACCACAGGCGATGCCAGAACAGGAAGGCCAGCGCAAAAGCAAAGATCACCGTACCGTGATCGCTTGGGAACGAGTCATCCGGCGCGTGGTGCAGGAAGGTATAGCCGACGTGTTCGACAAAAGGACGATCGTGCGGGAAGGCGAGACCCAGAACATAGCTGACCAGCACACTGACCCCCAGCGTCATCGCCACTTTGATCACCAGCTGACGCTGCGCGTTGACCTGGCTGCGCGGTCCCCACAGCCAGAGGATGGCCGCCAGCACAGGCACAATACTGATCAGATCTTTTGCCAGGAAAGTGGCCAGATCGATCATCCACTCAGGCGAGGCCGGGGTGGCGTTGATCAGATAAAACAGCTGGTAATTCAGATTCTCTAACATAGCGTTTTTACTCTTTAGCAAACCAGGCAGAAACGAGGCCGTAGACCGCTACCTGGGAAAACCAGACCCACCACCCAGCCCACAGGTTGTGAGAGAAAAAATGCGCCCCGCGCATGACCTGGCCAAAGCCCATCGCCAGACCTAACACCACGCCGAAGGCCACAAAGCTCCAGGCGAGACGCGGACGTTCGCGCCAGAAGGCAAAGAACAGACCCATCACCATAAAGCCGCTGGACGCATGGCCGCCGGGGAAGCAGCGGCCAGGACCGCTGTCTGCCGGAGCGGAACTGAACAGGGGGTAAGAGACGGCCTTACCGCCATACTCCACCAGATCCCACGGGCAGCTGTGATGGCTCAGGCTTTTCAACACGCCAACCACCAGCGTGCCAAGCCCCATCAGCAGTGCGGCAGTGACCAGTCTCGCATTGCGCTTCCAGGCACCGTAAAACAGCGCCCCAACCGCCATGGCAATGGCGATGTACTTCGCCAGCCGGTGGTTCAGCAGATCCAGCAGCGGGTTTTTCTGCAGCGGGAAACGGTGTGTTGCCGCGTCATACCAAAAGCCAGTGATCCATTTATCAAGCGTTTCGCCACGAGAAAGCCAGGTAAACACCACGGCAAGGGCGATCAGCACTAAAAGCTGATAACCATAAAAGCGCACAGGCAAGCGGTAAAGTTGTTTTGTCTTATTTGTCGGTAACTTAGACAATTCTGAACGAGGGGATATGCGGGTCATAGAGTTGGTTGGCAGCGTGAAATATGGCTATCATATTGGTGTCAACTTAAGGAAACCTTAAACAACGACGATAAATGCTTTATTTCTGTTTCTTCTGGATAATTTGCTATCTCAGACAGCGGCAATTCATTACACTCATCGCGATTTTTTCATCATAAAGAGATTGCATGTTAAACCGTTCTTCTTCGGGTACGCGTCTGGGTCGTCAGGCGTTACTTTTCCCTCTGTGTCTGGTGCTTTACGAGTTCTCTACCTATATCGGCAACGATATGATCCAGCCCGGCATGCTGGCCGTGGTGGCGCAATACAACGCAGGTATTGAATGGGTGCCGACCTCTATGACCGCCTATCTTGCTGGCGGCATGTTTTTACAGTGGCTGTTAGGGCCGCTGTCGGATCGTATTGGCCGCCGTCCGGTGATGCTGACGGGCGTGGTGTGGTTTATCGTGACCTGTCTCGCCACGCTGCTGGCGCAAAACATTGAACAGTTCACCCTGCTGCGTTTCCTGCAGGGGGTAAGCCTGTGCTTTATCGGTGCCGTGGGGTATGCCGCCATTCAGGAGTCCTTTGAGGAGGCGGTGTGTATCAAAATCACCGCGCTGATGGCGAACGTGGCGCTGATTGCTCCGTTGCTGGGGCCGCTGGTGGGCGCCGCGTGGGTGCATGTGGCACCATGGGAAGGCATGTTTGTGCTCTTCGCCGTGCTGGCCGCCATCGCGTTCTTCGGCCTGCACCGCGCAATGCCGGAAACGGCCACCCGACTGGGTGAGACGCTGTCGCTGAAAGAGCTGGGACGGGATTATAAAGCGGTGCTGAAAAACGGCCGCTTTGTGGCAGGCGCGCTGGCGACGGGCTTTGTTAGCCTGCCGCTGCTGGCGTGGATCGCCCAGTCACCGGTCATTATCATCAGCGGTGAACAGCTCAGCAGCTACGAGTACGGGCTGCTGCAGGTGCCTATTTTTGGCGCACTGATTATCGGTAACCTGGTGCTGGCGCGTCTGACGTCACGACGCACGGTGCGCTCGCTCATCATCATGGGCGGCTGGCCGATTGCGGCGGGCCTTACCGTAGCCGCGGTGGCGACGGTGGTATCATCTCATGCCTATCTGTGGATGACGGCGGGGTTGAGTGTTTACGCCTTCGGTATTGGCGTGGCGAATGCCGGGCTGGTGCGTCTGACGCTGTTTGCCAGCGAGATGAGTAAAGGCACCGTTTCGGCGGCGATGGGGATGCTGCAGATGCTGATTTTTACCGTCGGGATCGAGGTGAGCAAACACGCTTATGCGCTCGGCGGCAACGGTCTGTTCAGCCTGTTTAACCTCGCCAACGGCGTGCTGTGGGTTGTGCTGATGGTGATGTTCCTGAAAGACAAACGCGTCGGGAACGCCCTGCAGCCATAATTCTTATTCCCTCTCCCGGTGGGAGAGGGTCAGGGTGAGGGTACCTGAGCGCACGGAATTAATTAAACGGTGCTTCTCTGTTGAGCACCTTATCAATCACATCCAGTACGCCTTCCTCGTTATTATGCGGCGCTTCAAACCGCGCCGCTGCCTTAATATGCGGTCTGGCATTCGCCATCGCAAAGCTGAAGCCTGACTGGCGCAGCATCTCCACATCGTTCCCGCTGTCACCGAAAGCCACCACCTCGCTGTCGTCAATGCCCCAGCGCTGTTGCAGGATCCGCAGGCCGTTGGCTTTATGCACGCCGGGGATAATCAGATCGATACTTCCATGGCCGGTCGTGACGGGCACCATAATGTCGTTGAGTTTTTCGTGCAGCATGGCCTGAATGCGCGGGATTTCATCATCAGAAACGTTGAGTCCGAACTTGAAGAAAATATCGTTCAGGTTGTCGAAATCACTTACCATTTCGAGGCGATGATAGTACTTCGCGGCGATAGCTTTGAACTCATCGTCATAGGCTTTGAGCGTATAGGCACTGCCTTTGCCGCAGGCGATAATCTCAATGCCGGGAACGTCGTTTAGCACGGCAGCAACGGTGTCGAAGTGCGTTTTCGACAGTTCACCGTTAAAAACATCTTCCCCGGCGCTGACCACCCAGCCACCGTTTTCGGCGACAAACGCAATCTCATGCGCAATCTCCGGGAAGAAGGAGATCAGCTGGTAATACTGGTTACCGCTGGCCACCACAAAGCGAATACCTTGCTCCTTCATACGCGCATACTGCGCCAGAAAACGTTCGCGATTGTAGGTTTTCGCGTCGCTCAGGAAGGTGCCATCCATGTCGACTGCAATCAGTTTAACGCTCATATCCCTTCTCCAGTGTCGTTTGTTCTTTTTCCGGCTTCGCCACGGCGCGCGCCACCAGCGCCGCAATCATGACCAACCCTAACACCACCAGCATGGCGCTGCGCAGCCCGTAGTGCTCACCCAGGAAGCCCAGCAGCGGCGGCCCGACCAGGAAGGCCAGATAGCCTGTGGTTGCCACCACGCTGACGCGCGTCGGGGCGTCCGGGCCGGTATCGCTGGCGGCGGAGATGGTCAACGGGAAGCCAAGTGAGGCACCCAGGCCCCAGAGGATCACCGATACGCCGGCAATCCAGTCCACATCCACGAAGATGATCATCGCAATGCCCAGCCCGCCGAGCAGGGCGCTGGCGCGCACCACCGCCACGCGGCTGTAGCGGTCAATAAACCAGCCGCCGGTAAAGCGTCCGACGGTCATCCCCAGCGTAAAGCCGGCGTAGATCAGCGAGCCAGAGGTCGGGCTAAAGCCGTGGCCGTCCACCATCAGCAGCGGCAGCCAGTCGTTGGCGGAGCCTTCGGCAAACGCCATCGCCAGCACCACCACGCCGATCAGCATCAGCTGGAAATCACGGTAGAACGGCAGCCCTTTTTCCACCGTTTTATGTTCATCAGAGGTGTTTTTGCCCGTGCCGTCCGGAATGGCGCGGATGCCGGTCAGCACCGGCACAACAGAGATCAGCGCGGCCAGCAGGATATGCAGATTCGCGCTTACGCCGGAGGCCGTCAGCGCCATGCCCACGCCCGCACCGGCCAGCGTGCCAAGGCTGTAAAAGCCATGCATCATTGGCAGCACGGTTTTATTCATCTCGCGCTCGACCGCAGCCCCTTCAACGTTAATGGCCACTTCCGCCGCGCCAAAGCTGCCGCCAAAGATCAGCAGACCCAGGGCAAACAGGACCGGCGAGGCATACCACAGCGCCACGCTGAGCACCAGCATCCCCAGTATTGCGCAGCACATGGTGGTGCGGATCACCGCCCGGGAACCAAAGCGCTTCACCAGCCACGCCGAGCAGAGAATACCGCTCATTGAGCCTATCGACAGGCCAAACAGCACAATGCCCATCTCCGCGGTGGAGACCGACAAAATGTCGCGGATTGCCGGGGTACGCGTGGCCCAGGACGCCATCAGCAGACCCGGAATAAAGAAGAACATGAAAAGCGCCCACATGCGCAACCGCAGGGCCTTACGGGATGAGGTCAGAGTCATTGAGATAAGCACCAGAAGCACAACAGTAGCGACAACACTAGCAAGTTTGTGTACATTTGTACACAAATCAGATGAGGCATGTATGAGCAGACCACCAAACGACCCGCATCGCCGGGAGAAGATCCTGCAGGCGACGCTGGACACCATTGCTGAGCACGGTATCCATGCCGTCACGCACCGTAAAATCGCCAGTTGTGCCGGGGTTCCGCTGGGGTCGATGACCTACTATTTTGACGGCATGGAGTCGCTGCTGGAAGAGGCGTTCACGTGGTTTACCCGGCAGATGTCGCAGCAATACCGTGATTTCTTCGCGGGGGTAACCAGCCCGGAGATGGCGTGTGAATCCATCACCACGCTGATCCACAGCTCGCAGGTGACGACGCCACACAACATGGCGCTGATGTATCAGCTCTACACTTTTATGCACCGCAGCGCGGCGCTGAAAACGGTAATGCAGGACTGGATGCAGATGAGCCAGACGACGCTTGAGCAGTGGTTTGACCCGGTCACCACCCGCGCGCTGGACGCCTTTATCGAAGGAATGACGCTACACTTTGTCACCGACAGAGCGCCGTTAACGCGCGAGGAGATCCGGGCGATGGTGGGAAGGATTGCAGGCGAGGGGGACCGCTAGCCTGCAGGCCCGCCTCTATTTCTGAGTGATTTTTTTCCCGCTGGCATCCACGACGGCTTCACCGTCCTCTTTCGTAAATGCCCCTTTCTGCGCATCCGGCAGAATATCAAGGACCACTTCAGACGGGCGGCACAGGCGGGTGCCCAGCGGCGTCACCACAATCGGACGGTTAATCAGGATCGGGTGTTGCAGCATAAAACCGATAAGCTGGTCGTCAGTGAACGTCTCTTCTGCCAGGCCCAGTTGCTCATAGGGCTCCACGTTTGTACGCAGCAGCGCCCGCACCGAAATGCCCATGTCGGCAATCAGTTTGATCAGTTCATCGCGTGACGGCGGATTTTCCAGATAGAGAATGATCTCTGGCTCGATGCCGCTGTTGCGGATCATCTCCAGCGTGTTGCGCGAGGTGCCGCAGGCGGGGTTGTGGTAAATGGTGATGTTGGTCATATCAGTGGCTCATTACAGTGTGAAGGAGAGACGTAACGCCAGCGCGGCGAGCGTCACAAACAGAACCGGCAGCGTCATGATGATGCCCGTCCGGAAATAGTAGCCCCAGGTAATGGTCATGTTTTTTTGCGCCAGCACGTGGAGCCAGAGCAGGGTGGCGAGACTACCGATAGGCGTGATTTTTGGCCCCAGATCGCAGCCAATCACATTGGCGTAAATCATCGCTTCTTTAATCAATCCTGTTGCCGTGCTGCCATCAATAGAGAGCGCGCCAATCAGCACCGTGGGCATATTGTTCATTATGGATGACAGGAAGGCGGTGATGAACCCGGTTCCGAGGGTAGTTACCCATAAACCGTGGGTGGACAGCACATTCAGTACGCCTGAAAGGTATTCGGTTAACCCGGCGTTACGCAAACCGTAGACCACCAGATACATCCCCAGTGAGAAGATGACGATCTGCCACGGTGCGCCGCGCAGCACTTTTCCGGTATTAATCGCGTGTCCGCGTTTTGCAACGGCGAATAAAATCAGCGCGCCAGCTGTTGCAATGGCGCTGACCGGAATGCCGAGAGGCTCAAGCACAAAGAAGCCGACGAGAAGAAGCAGTAGCACTATCCAGCCTGTTCTGAACGTCGGGAGATCGTGAATGGCCCGGGCGGGCTCCCGGAGTTTCGCAAGATCATATTCCGGTGGAATTTCCTTGCGAAAGAACAGATGCAGCATCACTAGCGTGGCAGCAATCGCGGCGATATCAACCGGGATCATCACCGAGGCGTATTCGCTGAACCCCAGCTTAAAGAAGTCTGCCGACACAATGTTGACCAGGTTCGAGACAATCAGCGGCAGGCTGGCGGTATCGGCGATAAAACCTGCCGCCATCACAAACGCCAGCGTGGCCTGCTTGCTGAACCCCAGCGCCAGCAGCATGGCGATGACGATTGGTGTCAGGATCAACGCTGCACCGTCATTGGCAAACAGCGCCGCAACGGCCGCCCCCAGCAGCACGATATAAGTAAAGAGCAAACGCCCCCGACCGTTTCCCCAGCGGGCGACATGCAGCGCCGCCCACTCGAAAAAGCCGGACTCATCCAGCAGCAGGCTGATGATAATAACGGCGATAAACGTCGCCGTGGCATTCCAGACGATATTCCACACCACCGGAATATCGTTAAGGTGGATCACGCCGCTGGCCAGCGCCAGCACGGCGCCAATCGTCGCGCTCCAGCCGATACTGAGCCCTCTGGGCTGCCAGATGACCAGTACCAGCGTAAACAGAAAAATTGCCCCTGCCAGAAACATCGTTTACTCCGTTATATCTGTTTTTATGAATGTGTTTAACACGTCCCTGGAAGGCTATTCTTTAGCCTTGCACGCGTTTCATCCCGCAGGCAGTTCCAGCTGTTATCGATGACGGTAGCTGCCCACGCAGGCATGTTCGGAGACAAACGGTAATAGACCCACTTCCCCTCACGACGGTCGATAACCAGCCCGGATTCGCGAAGTAATGCCATATGGCGCGAGACTTTCGGCTGTGACTCCGTGGTTGCGGAGCAGAGATCGCAGACGCACAGTTCACCGGCTTCACGCAGAAGCATGACGATGGAGAGCCGCGTTTCGTCGGAGAGGGTTTTGAAAAGCTGGAGCGGGTGGAGCATGGTTGAACCCTGCGGATAGCTGATACATATTTGTTTAATCATATATGTTTGAGGCGGGGGAGGGAAGAGGGGGGATTACTGAACGGGAATTCAATAGTGGGGATACTTTTTGCTGATGCTTAGTTCAGTTGTACGCAAGTAACGACGGACAGGTATTACATTTAGCTGTAATACCTGTCCTGGTTTATATCTGGCTACATAAGGCGAAAGATTTACCCTTTGTATGTTCATGCGGTTATGAGGTTATGCCGGACAGAAAGTTAGTAGATATTCTTAACAATGTTTTATGCAATAATAGTTACCTATAACCTAATTTATGTTAAGTACTGATAACTTCTTTCTGTTTCTGAATTGTTAAATTTAGTAATTTTTTTATTTATATACAAATCAATAAACATGGCAGAACCTAGCATAAAGAAAAATAATAATGTTAGGTAAGCAATCGGAATTAAAACCATCAACCCGAGTGCATTTTTATTGGCGGCTTTATTTAATGCTTCTTTCTTTTTGGGGTCAAGCATGTAGCTACAGATAAAATCTTTAGTGGCTTGCTTTATAAAAGTTATTTTTGCTAAAGACTTACTATCAAGACATATATCAGGGGATATGTTCCATTCAGGTTTATTTGGTTTATTCTTGGCTTCATTCACCTTTATCCAAAACGAATCATTCGTTTCTTTGTGTTTATAATCAATCCATTGTATTGGCCCTTGTTGAACAATATTGGTGAATTGGTATAAACCGATAATCGATATCACTATAACTACAGAGCCAAATATTGCGAGGAAAATTTTGTTGTGTTTAGTATAGGGCTTAGTACTTTGTTTGTACTTGCAGAGGCTTAGCCTGATTAAGGGTTTCGCTATGCTGATTTTAGATACTAAAAAATCTTCATCAGGATGAGATTTATTTAACCACAACCAAAAAGAAGAAACCCCACCCGCAAGCCATTTAAATATTATTCCGCCAATTGCTGTGGCTAAGAATGCATTTATTTTATCGAATTCCATTCAGATATCCTTCTTACTTAAATTTTGATAGATGCAATAATCAGAGATTACACAATAACGCATCTTTTGGCATAAAATTACGATAATGTAGCGAAAAAAAAGTGCAATTAATAGAAATCATTCGCCTTATCACCGACCTGTTCCGCACCTGTATCCACTGTAAGCAACTAGGTCGCACATTAACATTAGCTGTCAGGGTTTGTGTGAAGCCAAAGAATGATACAGACAGTGCACTAATGTTAAGTTAGGGCATAAGTTTGTTATTTCGTTGGCAAAAATGTCGCACCATCTTATCCGAAGGGAATGCAGGAACGATTAGCTTACTGATTCTGTCCCACTTACGTCGGTGCCATTAATCTTCTTCTCAACCCCCTTTCATCAGCAATCTCCATCAATCTTGCCTCGGCAGCAGCCAGCCTCCGCATTTCCGAAAGCGTAATTTTAAATTCATGAGCATTCCCCTGAATGTTTAATGGAAGGGGAATAGATGCGATCAGTTTATCCTCAATCTCCCAGGGCGCTTCGACAGGTATCCAGTGAACCCTGGCATTCTTTTCCATCCAGACATCAAGCCACTGCTCGCCAGGATGAGTAAATGTCATTCTGGATCCAGATCCCACACGGCGCAGCGGAAAGCCACTTGAACTACTCAATAACACACCCAGCGTGCGCCTGAGCGTTGAGCCAGCGGCATTGCCGCTATAGTGCGTTTTGATGCGTTTCCTTAAGTTCGAACGGCTGTTAGGTTTCCCTCGCTGGTCGGGTGAGATACCCACATACAACAGCGTGTAGCCGTCAGAGGTAACGCACCCCTCTGTCGGTACACCTGGAGGAATTTCCTTAAACCACCAGAAGTAGATGCCATTTACTGGCGGAACTGGTGATGGTTTGCTCATCACTTCCGTTCTGCTGTAGATTCTCTCGGGATAAAAAACGAACATGCGGCTTTCCTTGCTGATCTTTTTACTGATTTTATTCTTTTGCTGGCAGGGGGCGATGATTTTTCATGAGGAAGGGACAAAAAAATTAAATGGGATGCTGATTTTGATCAGACGGATTTTTCGAAATCTTCTGATATCAGAAAACGTGATTGTAAGTAGCTGTTTTTAAGAGTCATAGAATTTCAGGCAACAAAAAACCCATCAACCTTGAACCAAAACGGCGGGGTTGATGGGCTCCACAAATTGGGGACATCAAAGAAAAGCAGTGGCACTAGTTATGACTGCCCCCTGATAAAAAAGTTCTGCGCATAACGAAAATTTTTTCGTTACGCGCAAAGTTAAGAGTTATCCGAGTCCAGGCCAGATGATGATGATGAGCGTACCTGCCAGCGTAAGCAGTACGTTAGCGATAGCGTAGGTGCCCGCATAACCCAGCGCCGGGATGTTGCTGCGGGCAGTATCACTGATGATTTCCATCGCTGGCGCACAGGTACGCGCACCCATCATTGCCCCGAAGAGCAGGGCGCGGTTCATGCGCAGCACGTAGGCGCCGAACAGGAAACAGATCACCACCGGTACCAGGCTGACGATAAGTCCGGAAACCAACATTTGCCAGCCGACGGCGCCGAGGCTGTGGCCAATGCCGCTACCGGCGCTTAAGCCGACACCCGCCATAAAGACCATCAGACCAAACTCTTTCACCATGTTCAGCGCGCCCTGCGGAATGTAGCCGAAGGTTGGATGGTTCGCTCGCAGGAAGCCCAGCATGATACCGGCAAACAGCAGCCCGGCAGCGTTACCGATGCCAAAGCTAAAGTTGCTGAACTGGAAAGTGATCATCCCAATCATCAGGCCAACAATAAAGAAGGCGCAGAAGGCCAGCAGGTCGGTGACCTGGCTGTGAATGGAGATAAAGCCGATGCGGTCGGCGACGGTTTTCACGCGGCGTGCGTCGCCGCTGACCTGCAACACGTCGCCTTTATTCAGGACGACATTATCGTCGATAGGCATCTCAATCTGGCTGCGGATCACGCGGTTCAGGAAGCATCCGTGGTCGGTCAGCTTCAGTTGTGCCAGACGACGGCCGACGGCGTTGTGGTTTTTTACCACAATCTCTTCGGTGACAATACGCATGTCGAGCAGGTCGCGGTCGAATACCTCTTTACCGTTACGGAAGCTTGGGTCCAGCCGCGCGTGGGCATCCGGGTAACCCACCAGCGCGATGTCGTCGCCCATCTGCAGTACCGCGTCGCCGTCCGGGTTCGCCAGGATGCCGTTACGGCGGATACGTTCGATATAGCAACCCGTCTGGCGGTAAATCCCCAGCTCGCGCAGATTTTTACCGTCCGCCCAGGCGACCAGCTCTGGCCCGACGCGGTAGGCGCGGATCACCGGCAGATAGACTTTTCGTTTGGAGTCCGTGTCCAGACCACGCTCGCGGGCGATTTGCTGGGCGCTGGTCTGCAGATCCTGATGCTGCAGTTTCGGCAGATAGCGTGCGCCTACAATCAGGCTCACCAGACCAATCAGATAGGTCAGGGCATAGCCCAGGCTCAGGTGATCGAGTGCGGTAGAAAGCTGTGCCCCGGCCATACCGGAATGGCGCAGGGTATCGCCTGCACCCACCAGAACCGGCGTCGAGGTCATGGAGCCTGCCAGCATACCGGCCGTTAACCCGATATCCCAGCCAAACAGTTTACCCAGCCCTAACGCGATCAGCAGCGCACTGCCGACCATCACCAGCGCCAGCATCAGATAATTTTTGCCGTCGCGGAAGAAAATGGAAAAAAAGTTAGGACCCGCTTCCACACCAACACAAAAAATAAACAGCATAAAACCTAAGTTAAGCGCGTCTGTGTTAATGCTGAAATGCTGCTGACCTAATAATAAGGAGACGACTAAAACGCCAATGGAATTACCAAGTTGTACTGAACCCAGGCGCAATTTACCCAGGCAAAGGCCCAGCGCCAGTACCACAAATAATAACAGGATGTAATTCCCATTTAACAAGTCTGCGACGTTTATATTCACGGAGGCTAACTTCTTGTTTACCAGTAAGTTGTTGAATGAAAGGACATTTTGGGCTACTGTTTTCAGTGCCAGGGAATACTTCTACACTCCCTGCGGCCAAAAAAATTCCCTAAGACAATAGCAGCTGGATAGTTTAATCGCATTAGCTACCAACGGCTACTCATTATCGCATAACCGTATGCGGGTTTTGGCAAGGATTGCCGCATAACTTTATCCGATCGGGTGTCCACGCGACGAAACTTTATTTGATAGAGAAGTCAGGAGGATAATTTGAACATTAAAGGAAAATGGGCAGGGGCGATAAGCTGTTTCTTACTGTTCACCGTTGTCTGTATGTCATTAGCGTTTAATGTTAAGGGGGCATTCAGAGCCTCCGGGCATCCGGAACTGGGACTGCTCTTTTTCATTCTGCCTGGCGTGGCCGCGAGTTTTCTCTCGCGCGAGGGTGAGGTTGTTAAGCCGCTGTTAGGGGCAATGCTGGCGGCACCGCTGTGTCTGGTGCTGATGCGGTTGCTTTTCGTGTCCACGCGAAGCCTCTGGCAGGAGCTGGCCTGGCTGCTGAGCGGCGTATTCTGGTGCGCGCTCGGTGCGCTGTTTTTCCTGTTTCTTCGCACTCTGATACGGCATCAACGGTTACATAATAAAAAAGAATGAGGACGTCGTTGCGCCCTCATTGCGTCCTCATAACGGCAGCACGGTTCCGCCGGGCAATTGCACCCTCATTGGCCCCAGAATGCTATTCATCAGGAGATCGCCATCCGGCATAAACTCCATCTGCGCGTAAATGCCGTTGCCGCAGATATTGTCGTTAAATACGGTACTGTGCACGGTTTGCCCGGTATTCCAGTCCATACCTACCACCTTCCATCCGCCGTTATTGCGATAGTAACCGCTGGTATAAACCGTATTACTCGCAGAACTGATGGCCGGGATCATGGTGTTGGAGCAGATATCAGCCCGGCTCCAGGTTGAGCTCCAGCTGTGACTGATGGGATCCCAGGCAAAGCGCTCAACGCCCTGAGGGGAATCAAGGATCGTGCCGCGCGCCAGCGCGTCGGTAAGGGCGACTCCCGTACCGGTGCCTGCGCCCACATTATTGACCACAAAGGCACCGTAGTCCTGAATCGCCACGGACTGATCGCTCTGGATGTATTCAGTGCTCAGCGGCAGACCGCAGGTTACCGGGATGATCCCCGCAATGCGCTCGCTGAACCCGGTTGGGATCGCATCGCGCCAGAAAGCCACCAGACTCATTCGCTTCTTACCGTCGGTGATCACTACCAGCTTATCGGCATCGCTGCCGAACCCCATTAATGTCGGCGTAGCCCCTGAACCCGAGCCGAAGATGGTCGGGTAGGTATCACCGGTGGGATAAGAACTTACCCATGCGCCATCGGCCGGATCGGCAGAGAGCGTGCTGCCTGTCCAGACGACTTTATGCATCAGCTTATCCGAGACGACATAAATACCGCCGTGTTCATCTACCGCCGCCGAGTTTGAAACGTACTCATCGGCTCCCAGCGTCAGGGTATGCACCGGGCCAGAGAAGGTGCGAGAAACGACCGAAATGGACCGCGTGCCCAGCACAACCAGATTCCCGTCATAGGTTAACACGAGACCTGTGATGGCCTGTCCTTCAGGAATAAATGCCGAGGTATCCAGCGTGCGTTTAATGCCTATCCCCAATAACGGTAAATCAGGAACATTCAACCCAACGGCATAGACTTTTGTGCCGTAGTTAGCGAACAAGGTATTGGTGTTATCCACAAGGCAATAGGCACTGTTAATTCCCCCGGAAGGGGTAACCGGTGAGAGTTGAGAAGTGATCCCTTCGATCACGCCAGGTGAATCCAGAGGTTGGGTGAGCAGTGTCACCAGCAGGTCTATGGGAAACTGAGTCAGTCCCGGAACGGGCAGGCGCGCTACGGGTGTAAAGGCATTACCGCTGGTACTGATATAGGTAATGCCGGTCCAGGTAACTCCCCACATATAATCGGGTGAGGGGGAGGCGAGGGTCATGATGTTAATGGGACCATTGACCGCCTGCGGTAGAGCAGGCGTGAGCGGTAACGACGCATGCACTGTACTTTCACCCGACGGAACCGGAAACGGCAGCGAGTCAGATTGAGAAGAGTCGAAGTGTGTGATAGCGGCTTTAGGGGCGGCGAGATAAGTATTCACGACAGGGTTCATGGTGTATCTCCACGGGGTAACCTGCATAACGGACGTTGCCCAGCGTCAGGCAACGACCTGCCCGGAACACAATTTAGCTGTATATATATACAGTATTTTGAGTTCGTTCAGAAAGTATAATCAGATCGCCCGGCTTCGCCAGAGAAAAAGGATAATTTTTAATTTATTGATTTTTAATCGTTTATTTTTTGTTTTGTCTATGTAACAGGTTGAGGTGGGGAGCCCGGACTTCATCGTAAAGAGCATTTGTGAAGAAATACGCAAGGGGGTATTGAAAGGTCTGTCCTGACGAACTGCGTCAAAACCCTTTTTAGGGAAGGCCTTGTAAGTTGTTGATTTATTAAGAATGAACTGAATGAGTTGAAAAAAGGGTTAAAGGTATCAGAATTGATTATTTTCTTTTATGACAATACGATAGCGATGTTTGCTTTCAGTGCACTGCCGTACAGGCAGCTTAGAAATGAGAAACCAGCCCCCGAAAGGTCTTTTGTGTGTGCACTGCCGTACAGGCAGCTTAGAAAAGCAGCACCGTTCGCAGCAGCGTATTGAGGTCGTGCACTGCCGTACAGGCAGCTTAGAAAATTAAAGCCAGGGCAGCAGTCATTTAAAGAGCGTGCACTGCCGTACAGGCAGCTTAGAAAAGCGACACCCCGACACGGCGCGCCGGTGTTGAGTGCACTGCCGTACAGGCAGCTTAGAAAACCAGCCGCGCCGCACTTAAACGGCGGGGTTTGTGCACTGCCGTACAGGCAGCTTAGAAACTGCGCCCGCACTTCAGCCAGGAAAGCGTCGGGTGCACTGCCGTACAGGCAGCTTAGAAATGGGTGGTGAACGTGGCAGGTTTGCACTACCGGTGCACTGCCGTACAGGCAGCTTAGAAACGATGTGATGACCCGGTATCAGATCGACGACGGTGCATTGCCGTACAGGCAGCTTAGAAACATTCAAACCAACCGTCTGCAAATCAGATTGCATGCACTACCGTAAAGGCAGCTTAACGAGAATTAACCGACAGTTCCGGGAGCAGTGACATTTTTACTGCCGTTCAGGAAGATTTATAGCAACCTGGCCGTCAACAATGCCGGGTGGCGCTGCGCTTACCCGGCCTACAATCGGTATTAATATCAAGGGATTGCATAATTTATCGTAGGCCCGTGCAAGCGTAGTGCTCGCGGGTTTATCCAGTTTGCCATAACTAAAAGTTATCGCCTGGCTGCTATGCACTGGCAAACAGATAAAACCCCACGTCAGGGCGTGGGGTTTGCTTAGTGATTACTGAGCGGCAAACAGCCCCAGATGTTCTTTAGCGTAAGCTTCAAAATCGGTGCAGCCGCCAATGTGTTTCTGATCGAGGAAGATCTGCGGTACGGTTTCAACCGGTTTACCCACGGTTTTTTCCAGATCGGCTTTGGTGATGCCTTCTGCGTGGATATCCACATAGCGGAAGTTAAAGTCATCACGTTCTTCAGTCAGTTTTTCAGCCAGCTCTTTTGCGCGCACACAGTAAGGGCATCCTGGACGACCAAAAATTACTGCAAACATTTCTCTCTCCTCAAAAAACAAGCCTGACGGCGAATGACACGTATAGTGCACGATAACCTGCCGTCATTAAAGTAGGTTTCGCCTGTCGCTTTAATATCCTTGAGCTATGTTTCGCCAATTACATGCCGCGCATCATTGCCTATACTGGCTGCCACACGTATTAAGCAAGACAAAGAGAGAGACGATGACGCCAACAATTGACCTGCTCCGTTCCCACCGTTCTATCCGCCACTTCACCGATGAGCCCATTACCGAGGCGCAGCGTGAGGCCATCATCGACAGCGCCAGAGCCACCTCGAGCTCCAGCTTTCTGCAGTGCAGTTCGATTATTCGCATTACCGACAAGGCCATGCGCGAGCAGCTGGTGACGCTCACGGGCGGGCAGAAGCATGTAGCCCAGGCCGCCGAGTTCTGGGTATTCTGCGCTGACTTTAACCGCCACCTGCAAATTTGCCCTGAAGCCGAGCTGGGGCTGGCAGAACAGCTGCTGCTGGGTGTGGTCGATACCGCGCTGATGGCGCAAAACGCCTTCACGGCGGCGGAATCGCTGGGATTAGGCGGCGTGTATATCGGCGGGCTGCGTAACAATATTGAAAGCGTAACCGAACTGCTGAAGCTGCCGAAGCACGTCCTGCCCCTGTTCGGTCTCTGCCTCGGCTGGCCGGCTGACAACCCGGATCTCAAGCCGCGCCTGCCTGCGGCGATGCTGGTCCATGAAAACCACTACCAGCCGGTCGACAACGACGTGCTGGCGCAGTATGACGAGGAGCTGGCGCACTACTACATGACGCGCGGCAGCAATAACCGCCGCGATACCTGGAGCGACCACATCCGCCGTACCATCATTAAAGAAAATCGCCCGTTTATTCTCGATTATCTGCATAAACAGGGCTGGGCGACGCGCTAGTCCATTCGGTATGATACGCAGGCTTTTCCCATGTCTTTAGAGAGGTGCAGGGTGAAAATTGCCATTTTGTCCCGGGATGGAACGCTCTATTCATGCAAACGCCTGCGAGAAGCGGCGGCAAAACGCGGACATCAGATTGAGATCCTCGATCCGATGTCCTGCTATATGAACATTGACCCTGCTGCTTCCTCGATCCATTACAAAGGCCGCAAGCTACCGCATTTTGATGCGGTGATCCCCCGCATCGGCTCGCAGATCACCTATTACGGTACGGCCGCGCTGCGCCAGTTTGAAATGCTGGGCAGCTATCCTCTCAACGAATCTGTCGCCATTTCCCGTGCCCGGGATAAGCTGCGCTCGCTGCAGCTGCTCGCCCGCCAGGGTATCGATCTTCCGGTCACCGGCATCGCTCACTCCCCGGACGACACCAGCGATCTGATCGACATGGTGGGCGGCGCGCCGCTGGTCATAAAGCTGGTGGAAGGCACACAGGGTATTGGCGTGGTGCTGGCAGAGACGCGACAGGCGGCAGAGAGCGTGATTGACGCCTTCCGCGGCCTGAATGCGCACATTCTGGTGCAGGAGTACATTGAAGAGGCCAAAGGGCGCGATATCCGCTGTTTCGTGGTGGGCAATGAGGTGGTGGCGGCCATTGAGCGTCAGGCGAAAGAGGGCGATTTTCGCTCCAACCTCCACCGGGGCGGCGTTGCGCGGGTTGCTGATATCAGCGAGCGCGAGCGGGAGATTGCCGTGAAAGCGGCGCAAACGCTGGGGCTGGACGTGGCAGGCGTAGACCTTCTGCGGGCGACGCGCGGGCCGCTGGTGATGGAAGTGAATGCCTCGCCCGGGCTGGAAGGGGTAGAAAAAACCACCGGTGTCGATATTGCAGGTAAAATGATTGCATGGATTGAGCGTCATGCCACGCCGGGCTACTGTCTTAAAACGGGTGGTTAAATGGATTACCGCGCACTTTTTGAGTACCCTATGCGAAGTTTTTACTAAAGAGGCTCCACCGCGATGGATTTACAGGTCGTTCCAACACTGGATACGTTACGTCAATGGCTTGATGATGCCGGTATCACCTTCTTTGAATGTGATTCCTGCCAGGCGCTGCATCTGCCTCACATGCAGAATTTCGACGGCATTTTTGATGCCAAAATCGATCTCATTAACGACGTGATCCTCTTCTCTGCGCTGGCAGAAGTTAAGCCGTCTGCGCTGCTGGCGCTGGCCTCTGACCTCTCTGCGATCAACGCCAGTTCTTTGACGGTGAAAGCATTCCTCGATATACAGGATGATAATCTGCCAAAACTGGTCGTTTGCCAGTCTTTGTTCTCCGGCGCGGGGCTCTCCTTCAAGCAGTTCGCCTGGTTTATGCGTTTGAGTGAAGAGCAAATTTCAATGGTTATGATGGAAGCCAATGCACACCATCTGCTGTACAGCGCGGAAGACGATGCAGAGAATAATGATGCATCTCCCAATTTTCTTCACTAAGCCTGTCTGACTTTTGCGCAGTCGCTGCCAGAGCGGCTGCATAACGCCATTTATTCTGCTGCTTTTAACCTTTCTTTAAAGAATTTTTCACCTCCTCAAAGGCCATTTCGGCTTATCACGTAGACATAACCTGCATAAAAAATTGATAAAAGGCGTTTTTTCGTCTGGGCTATAGCCGGAGACACGGGCTACAGTTATTCTTGCGATGCTTAAAAAAGCGAGCGGATCCTGCCGGGTAAAGAGGTTTCTTTTTATTTTGAGCAGAGCGACAAACTATGCATGATTTTTGCATATATCCAGATTGCACAGTTTTAGTTCGTTTGTTAACGAGCTTTCAGAAGGAATAACACTATGATCGCCTTGAATAAAAAATGGTTATCGGGTCTGGTTGCGGGTGCTCTGATGGCCGTCTCTGCCGGCACGCTCGCTGCGGAACAAAAAACGCTGCATGTTTATAACTGGTCTGACTATATTGCCCCGGACACGGTGGCTAATTTTGAAAAAGAGACCGGCATTAAAGTGGTCTACGACGTGTTCGATTCCAACGAAGTGCTGGAAGGCAAACTGATGGCAGGCAGCACCGGTTTTGACCTGGTGGTACCGTCCGCAAGTTTCCTGGAGCGTCAGCTGACCGCAGGCGTTTTCCAGCCGCTGGACAAGAGCAAGTTACCAAACTGGAAAAACCTCGACCCGGAAGTGCTGAAGCTGGTCTCTAAGCATGACCCGGAGAACAAATACGCCATGCCGTATCTGTGGGCGACCACCGGTATTGGCTACAACGTGGATAAAGTCAAAGCGGCGCTGGGCCCGGACGTCAAGCTGGACAGCTGGGACGTGGTGCTGAAGCCGGAGAACCTCGCCAAGTTGAAAAGCTGCGGCGTCTCCTTCCTGGATGCCCCGGAAGAGATTTTCGCCACCGTGCTGAACTATCTTGGCAAAGATCCGAACAGCAACAAGGCGGATGATTACACCGGCCCGGCGACCGATCTGTTGCTGAAGTTGCGTCCGAATATCCGTTACTTCCACTCTTCACAGTACATTAACGACCTGGCTAACGGCGACATCTGCGTGGCAATTGGCTGGGCAGGGGACGTCTGGCAGGCGGCTAACCGTGCGAAAGAGGCGAAAAACGGCGTGAATGTCTCCTACTTCATTCCGAAAGAGGGGGCGCTGGCCTTCTTTGATGTCTTCGCCATGCCTGCCGATGCGAAAAACAAAGATGAAGCGTATCAGTTCCTTAACTATCTGATGCGTCCGGAAGTGATTGCCCATATCAGCGACCATGTCTACTACGCCAACGGTAACAAGGCCTCCTTGCCACTGATTAGCGAAGAGATCCGTAATAATCCGGCTATCTATCCGCCAGCGGATGTGTTTGCCAAGCTCTTCACCCTGAAAGTACAGGATCCAAAAATTGACCGCGTACGTACCCGTGCGTGGACCAAGGTGAAAAGCGGGAAATAACGGCGTTTGGTAACGTTGCCCGGTGGCGCTATCGCTTACCGGGCCGACACAACCCGTAGGCCGGGCAAGCGTTCGCGCCGCCCGGCGATGCGCACCCTGACGGTGCGTTTGCACCAGTTTTGATCTATGCCGGAGAACACCCCGTGAATGACGCGATCCCCCGCCCGCAGGCGAAAGTCCGTAAAGCGCTGACCCCGCTACTTGAAATTCGTAACCTCACCAAATCTTTCGATGGCCAGCATGCCGTGGACGACGTCAGCCTGACTATCTACAAAGGCGAAATATTTGCCCTTCTCGGGGCGTCTGGTTGCGGTAAATCAACCTTGCTGCGCATGCTGGCCGGGTTTGAACAACCTACCGCCGGGCAGATTGTGCTGGATGGCGTGGATCTCTCCAGCGTACCGCCGTATCAGCGTCCGATTAACATGATGTTCCAGTCTTACGCACTGTTCCCGCATATGACGGTGGAGCAGAACATCGCGTTTGGCCTGAAGCAGGACAAGCTGCCAAAAGCCGAAATCACCGCGCGTGTGGCGGAGATGCTGAGTCTGGTGCACATGCAGGAGTTCGCGAAGCGTAAACCGCACCAGCTTTCTGGTGGTCAGCGTCAGCGCGTGGCACTGGCCCGAAGCCTGGCGAAACGCCCGAAACTGCTGCTGCTTGATGAGCCGATGGGTGCTCTGGATAAAAAACTGCGCGACCGTATGCAGCTCGAAGTGGTGGATATCCTCGAACGCGTAGGCGTGACCTGCGTGATGGTCACCCACGACCAGGAAGAGGCCATGACCATGGCCGGGCGTATCGCGATCATGAACCGCGGTAAGTTCGTACAGATTGGCGAGCCGGAAGAGATTTATGAACACCCGACTACCCGCTACAGCGCGGAGTTCATCGGCTCGGTGAATGTTTTTGAAGGGCTGCTGAAAGCGCGTGAAGAAGACGGGCTGATCATCGAA
Organism: Enterobacter cloacae complex sp. SHL021; assembly: GCF_049237765.1. NCBI lineage: Bacteria > Pseudomonadati > Pseudomonadota > Gammaproteobacteria > Enterobacterales > Enterobacteriaceae > Enterobacter > Enterobacter cloacae complex sp. SHL021. The sequence continues at coordinate 38,966 of NZ_JBMKJG010000001.1, forward strand.
TCGCCGGGGCTGCAGCATCCGCTGAAGGTCGACCCGGATAACTCCGTGGTAGACAACGTGCCGGTCTATATCGCCCTGCGACCGGAGAAAATCATGCTCTGTGAAGATCCTCCGGCCGATGGCTTTAACTTTGCCGTGGGCGAAGTGGTGCACATTGCCTATCTGGGCGATCTCTCTATCTACCACGTCCGTCTGAAGAGCGGGCAGATGCTCAGCGCCCAGCTTCAAAACGAACATCGCTACCGTAAAGGACTGCCGACCTGGGGCGACGAAGTGCGTCTGTGCTGGGATGCGGACAGTTGTGTCGTGCTGACGGTATAAGGAGCGGCCAATGAGTACACTTGAACCGCCAGCCCGCGTCGAAAAACCGGGCGGCTTTGCGCACTGGCTGGCGCGCATGCAGATGAACCACGGCCGCAAGCTGGTGATTGCCATGCCTTACGTGTGGCTGATCCTGCTGTTCATGCTGCCGTTCCTGATCGTTTTCAAGATAAGCCTGGCGGAAATGGCGCGGGCGATCCCGCCTTACACCAATCTGCTGGACTGGGCAGACGGCCAGCTGACGCTGACGCTTAACCTTGGCAACTTCCTGCAGCTGACGGAAGATCCGCTTTATGTCGAAGCCTATTTGCAGTCACTGCAGGTGGCGGCCATCTCCACGCTCTGCTGTCTGCTGATGGGCTACCCGCTGGCATGGGCGGTGGCGCACAGTAAGCCCTCGACGCGCAACATTCTGCTGCTGCTGGTGATCCTGCCGTCGTGGACCTCGTTCCTGATCCGCGTCTACGCGTGGATGGGGATCCTGAAAAATAACGGGGTGCTGAATAACTTCCTGATGTGGTTAGGGGTTATCGATCAGCCGCTGACTATTCTGCACACCAATCTCGCGGTCTATATCGGGATTGTGTACGCCTACCTGCCGTTTATGGTGCTGCCGATCTATACGGCACTGACGCGTATCGACTACTCGCTGGTGGAAGCCTCGCTGGATCTGGGCGCCCGTCCGCTGAAGACTTTCTTCAGCGTGATTGTGCCGCTGACCAAAGGCGGGGTTATCGCCGGGTCGATGCTGGTGTTCATTCCGGCGGTTGGGGAGTTTGTGATCCCGGAACTGCTCGGCGGCCCGGACAGCATCATGATTGGCCGCGTGTTGTGGCAGGAGTTCTTCAATAACCGCGACTGGCCGGTAGCCTCCGCAGTGGCGATCGTGATGTTGCTGCTGCTGATCGTGCCGATCATGTGGTTCCACAAGCATCAGCAGAAACAGATGGGAGACCACGGATGAACAACTTACCGGTAGTGCGCTCTCCGTGGCGAATTGCGATCCTGGTGATCGGCTTTACCTTCCTGTATGCGCCGATGCTGATGCTGGTGATCTACTCGTTCAACAGCTCCAAACTGGTCACCGTATGGGCTGGCTGGTCGACGCGCTGGTACAGCGAACTGTTTCACGACGATGCGATGATGAGCGCGGTGGGGCTGAGCCTGACCATCGCGGCGCTGGCGGCCACGATGGCCGCGGTGCTGGGCACCATCGCCGCGCTGGTGATGGTGCGCTTCGGGCGTTTTCGCGGCTCGAACGGCTTTGCCTTTATGATCACCGCGCCGCTGGTGATGCCGGACGTGATCACCGGCCTGTCGCTGCTGCTGCTGTTTGTGGCGCTGGCGCATGCCATTGGCTGGCCGGCGGATCGCGGCATGCTCACCATCTGGCTGGCGCATGTGACCTTCTGTACCGCGTACGTGGCGGTGGTCATCTCCTCGCGTCTGCGCGAGCTGGATCGCTCCATTGAAGAGGCGGCGATGGATCTCGGTGCCACGCCGGTGAAGGTCTTTTTCATCATCACGCTGCCGATGATTATGCCTGCGGTGATCTCCGGCTGGCTGCTGGCCTTTACCCTGTCGCTCGACGATCTGGTGATCGCCAGCTTTGTTTCCGGGCCAGGGGCGACGACGCTGCCAATGCTGGTCTTCTCCAGCGTGCGCATGGGGGTGAACCCGGAGATCAACGCCCTGGCGTCGATAATCCTCGGCGTGGTCGGAATTGTCGGATTTATCGCCTGGTATTTGATGGCGCGCGCGGAAAAGCAGCGCGTGCGCGATATCCAGCGTGCAAGACGCGGCTGAAGGAATTATTATTTCCAGTGATGTGCCGCGCATGACGCGGCACTGTTTTTCAGGGAAGTAAAACATTGGGATTATTAAAAAAATCACGTCTTACGCACGCTCGTCCAAACGTACCTGCGCTGGTGCAGGTGGCGGCGCTCGCTATTATTATGATCCGCTGTCTTGATGTACTGATGATCCTCAACACCCTGGGGGCGCGCGGCATCGGTGAGTTCATTCACCGCAGCGTGCAAACCTGGAACCTCACGCTGGTATTCCTCAGCAGCCTTGTGCTGGTGTTTATCGAAATCTACTGCGCGTTTTCGCTGGTTAAAGGGCGCAACTGGGCGCGCTGGGTCTATCTGCTGACGCAGGTGACCGCCGCCAGCTATCTGTGGGCCGCCTCGCTGGGCTATGGCTATCCGGAGCTGTTCAGCATTGCCGGTGGATCCAAACGTGAGATCTTCCATGCGCTGGTCATGCAGAAATTACCCGATATGCTGGTGCTCCTGCTGCTCTTTGCTCCAGCTTCAAGCCGGCGGTTCTTCCGCCTGCAATAATGTGTATAATCGCAGCCCTCGTTATTCTTAAGGTTTTCCTATGCAGTGCGCACTCTATGACGCCGGACGCTGCCGCTCCTGTCAGTGGATAGAACAGCCGGTCTCTCAACAACTCACCGCCAAAATGGCCGACCTGCAACAGCTGCTGGCTGAACATGCGGTGGGCGAGTGGTGCGCCCCCGTCAGCGGCCCGGAGCAGGGTTTTCGTAATAAAGCCAAAATGGTGGTCAGCGGCAGCGTAGAAAAACCGCTGCTGGGCATGCTGCATCGCGACGGTACGCCGGAAGATCTCACCGGCTGCCCGCTTTATCCTGCCTCGTTTGAGCCGGTCTTCGCGGCGCTCAAACCATTTATTGCCCGTGCGGGGTTAACACCTTATAACGTTGCCCGTAAGCGCGGCGAGCTGAAATATCTCCTCCTGACCGAGAGCCAGATGGACGGCGGTATGATGCTGCGTTTCGTGCTGCGCTCGCAAGCCAAGCTGGAACAACTGCGCGCGGCGCTGCCGTGGCTGCAGGTGCAGCTTCCGCAGCTGAAGGTCATTACCGCCAATATTCAGCCGGTTCATATGGCGATTATGGAGGGGGAGACAGAGATCTTCTTCTCCGGGCAGCATGCGCTGGCGGAAACGTTCAACAACGTGCCGCTGTGGATCCGTCCGCAAAGTTTCTTCCAGACCAACCCGACGGTGGCGAGTGCGTTATATGCCACCGCCCGCGACTGGGTAAGGGCGTTAAACATCCATCATATGTGGGATCTGTTCTGCGGTGTCGGGGGCTTTGGTCTGCATTGCGCCACGCCTGAGATGCAGCTGACCGGGATTGAGATCGCCGCCGAAGCGATTGCCTGTGCGAAACAGTCTGCCGCTGAGCTCGGATTAACCAATCTGCACTTCCAGGCGCTGGACTCCACGCAGTTCGCGACCGGCCAGGGCAACGTACCGGAGCTGGTGCTGGTCAACCCGCCGCGCCGGGGCATTGGCAAGGCGCTGTGCGACTATCTGAGCCAGATGGCGCCGGATTACATTATCTACTCCAGTTGCAACGCCCGTACCATGGCGACAGATATCGCTCACCTGCCGGGCTACCGCGTTGAACGCGTTCAGCTTTTCGATATGTTCCCGCATACCGCGCATTATGAAGTGTTGACGTTGTTAACCCGCATCCCGGGTAAGGCGTAGCCGCCACCCGGCATGACATCCGCAAAATCTTCAACAAAATGTGAACTCTTCAACCCTGCGAAATCAGGTAAGCTTACGTCATAAGAGATGAAATAAGGCTTACCCATGAAGCAGATCCTGCTGGTGGAAGATGACCACGATATCGCGGCACTTCTGCGACTCAATTTAGAAGATGAAGGCTACATCATCACCCACGAGCCCGACGGCGGCAACGCGTTACAGTGCCTTGAAAAACAGCCGTGGGACGCGGTGATCCTCGATCTCATGCTCCCCAACGTCGACGGCCTGGAGATTTGCCGTCGTATTCGCCAGATGACCCGCTACCTGCCGGTGATCATTATCAGCGCCCGCAGCAGCGAAACCGATCGGATCACCGGCCTGGAAACCGGCGCGGATGATTATCTGGCAAAACCGTTCTCGGTGCAGGAGCTGATTGCGCGCATTAAGGCGCTGTTCCGCCGCCAGCAGGCGATGGGGCAGGCGCAGAGTGCCGGGAATATTCAGGCGCATGGCCTGACGATCGACCCGCTGGCCCGCAGCGTGCTGCTTCACGGCCAGATAGTGGATCTCACCCCGCGCGAGTTTGAACTGCTGTACTTCTTTGCCCGCCATCCTGGCGAGGTCTTCTCGCGTCTGGCGCTGCTGGAGCAGGTGTGGGGCTATCAGCACGAAGGTTACGAGCATACCGTTAACACCCATATCAACCGCCTGCGCATCAAGATTGAAAAAGACGCTGCCGAGCCGGAGATCATTCGCACCGTGTGGGGAAAAGGCTATAAATTTGCGGAGCCGCACCATGATGCGCCGCTTTAGCCTGAGCCAGCGCCTGACGCTGCTGTTCATTTTATTGATGATGCTCTGTGCCGCCGTCGCCTGCGCCGTCCAGCTCTACAGCAGCATGCAGTATGGTAACGCCATGGTTCAGCGTCTCTCTGGCGGCCTGGCGCAACAGATCGTGCAGCGCGAACCCATTCTGAACGCCCAGGGCAGGGTCGACCGTACCGCGCTGAAACCGCTCTTTGACAGGCTGATGACCTTCAACCCGAGCGTGGAACTGTACGTCGTCTCCCCGGATGGCGATATTCTGGCCGATGCCGCCCCGCCTGGCCATATTCAGCGACAAAGCATCAATCTCGCGCCGGTACAGGAGTTCCTCAGCGGTGCGGCCATGCCGGTTTTTGGCGACGATCCGCGTAGCCAGAACAAGAAAGTGTTCAGCGCGACGCCGTTACGTCAGGACGGCGAGCTTAAAGGCTATCTGTATATTATTTTACAGGGCGAGGAGTCGAACGCGCTGGCGGACATGGCCTGGCACAAGGCGCTGTGGAGTACGGTGCTCTGGTCAATGCTGTGGGTGGCGCTGTTTGGCCTGCTGGCGGGCTTACTGATCTGGTACTGGGTCACGCGTCCGGTTAAACGATTGACGCGTGAAGTGGCCGGGCTGGAGCATGACAGCATGAGCGCGATACGCGCGCTGGCGGTCCAACAGCCGGATGCGACAGCAAAAGATGAAGTGGCGCTCCTGCGTAACAGTTTTATCGAGCTGGCACGCAAAATCACTCAGCAGTGGGATCAGCTGGCCGACAGCGACCGCCAGCGCCGGGAGTTTATCGCCAATATTTCCCACGACTTACGCACGCCGCTGACCTCGCTGCTGGGCTATCTGGAAACGCTGTCGCTGAAATCCGCCACCCTGACGCCGCAGGAGCATCAGCAATACCTCGCCACGGCGTTGCGTCAGGGGCAAAAGGTGCGTCACCTGTCACAGCAGTTGTTTGAGCTTGCGCGTCTTGAGCACGGCGGCATCAAGCCCCAGCGCGAGCGTTTTGCGATGGGAGAGCTTATTTCCGACGTGGCGCAAAAGTTTGAGCTCACGGCGCGCACGCGCGAGCTTCAGCTCCAGATAGACGTTCCCGGGCCGCTGCCGCTGGTGTATGCCGATGTCTCAATGATAGAGCGCGTGGTGACCAATCTGCTGGATAACGCCATCCGCCATACCCCCACCGGCGGCAAGATCCGTCTCGCCGTATGGCAGGAGAATGAAAAGCTACAGGTTGAGGTGGCCGATTCAGGAACCGGTGTGGATGCCGCGCTGCGCGACGATCTGTTCCAGCGGCCTTCAGCGTTGAATCCGCAAGCATCGCGGGAGAATCGCGGTGGGTTAGGGCTGTTGATTGTCAAACGGATGCTGGAACTACACGGGGGAGGGATCAGGCTGATGGAGTCGGTGAGCGGGGCGCGGTTCAGGTTCTTCGTGCCGTTGTGAGAGAGTGCCGGGTGGCGCTGCGCTTACCCGGCCTACAACTCCCCCCGTAGGCCGGGTAAGGCGAAGCCGTCACCCGGCAAAAAAAGTTACTGCGGGAACCACTGGTCGCTGATTTTCTGATACGTACCGTCAGCTTTAATCGCCTTCAGCGCGCCGTTCAGTTTTGCCAGCAACGCTTTGTTATCCGGACGCACCGCAATGCCCAGACCCGTACCGAAGTACTGCGGATCGGTCACTTTTTCGGTTGCCGTACCCAGCTGCGGGTTGGTTTTCAGCCATTCGTTGACGACCGCGGTGTCACCAAATACGCCATCAATACGGCCGTTTTTCAGGTCGATAATCGCGTTCTGGTAGCTGTCATAGGCCACGGTTTTCACTTCAGGATGTTTGTCCTGGAGGTATTTCTGGTGCGTGGTGCCGTTTTCCATCCCGATGCGTTTGCCTTTCAGCTCATCAAAGGATTTATAAGCCCCTTTCTTCGCAATGACCACCGCCGAGTTGGCATAGTACGGGTCGGTGAAGGCCACCTGCTTGCTGCGCTCTGGCGTGATGTCCATACCGGAGATCACCGCGTCGTATTTTTTAAATTTCAGGGACGGGATCAGGCTGTCAAAGGCATGGTTGGTAAAGGTACAGTCGGCCTGCATCTGTTTGCACAGCGCTTTTGCCAGATCGATATCAAAACCCACGATCTGGTTGCTGGCATCCAGCGATTCAAATGGCGGATATGTGGCAGAAACGCCGAAATTGATTTTATCGGCAGCCGTTGCGCCTGCGGCAAACGTTGCCAGTAATGCGGCCAGAACTAACTTTTTCATTGTAATACTCCCGTCTGTAGGTCTTATGAAAGTACAATGCCATTTAATGAATTTATATTCAATATAAATGATTAAATATTTATCATGGAATAAAAAAAAGCGGATAACCCATCAGGTTACCCGCTTTATCAATACCGTTTTATGCATTTACGTGATTAATTTCTGCGCTCAAATGCCAGCGCTTTACGCTCGATCAGGCGCATCATCAGCGTCAACAGTCCGTTAACTACCAGATACACCACGCCTGCCGCGCCAAACACCATCACATCGTAGGTGCGTCCATAGAGCAGTTGCCCGTGGCCCATCACTTCCATCAGGGTAATGGTGTAGGCCAGCGAGGTACTCTTGAACACCAGCACCACTTCGTTGGAGTAAGAGGAGAGGGCACGCTTAAAGGCGTACGGCAGCAAAATGGCCAGCGTATCTTTTTTGCTCATACCGAGCGCGCCGCAGGACTGCCATTGTCCTTCCGGAATGGCGCGGATCGCTCCGTAGAACAGCTGAGTGGTGTAGGCGGCGCTGTTCAGTGAAAGGGCGATCAGGGCACACAGCCACGGCTCAGAGAGCAGATGCCAGATAACCGGATACTCCTGCAGCGACGGGAACTGGCCCGGGCCGTAGTAAATCAGGAAGATCTGCACCAGAAGCGGCGTACCGGTAAAGAGGGTGATATAGCCGCGCACAATCCACACCAGCACCGGCGTTTTCAGCGTCAGGATGATGGTAAAGATCAGCGCCAGGATCAGTGCCACGATGATGGACGCCACGGTCAACGTCAGGCTGGTGTGCAGCCCTTTCATCAGCTCGGGTAAATAGTCCAGCATCAGCCTGGTCTCCGTTCAAAGCGCGTCGCACGCAGGTCAATACGCTTAAGGATGTACTGACTCAGCAACGTGATCACCAGGTAGATAGCCGCCGCCACAATGTACCAGGTAAACGGCTCCTGGGTGCGGGTAGCGATGCTTTTGGTCTGCAGCATTAAATCGTTAACGCTTATCAGGCTCACCAGCGCGGTATCTTTCAGCAGCACCAGCCACTGGTTCCCTAAACCCGGCAGGGCATGACGCCACATCTGCGGCATCACCAGACGGAAGAAGATCGCCGCTTTCGACATTCCCAGCGCCTGGCCAGATTCCCATTGTCCTTGCGGTACCGCTTTCAGCGCACCGCGCAGGGTTTGCGACGCGTACGCAGAATAGAGCAGGGAAAGGGCAATGACGCCACAGAGGAACGGGCTGACGTCGAAGTTTTCAATCTGCATCTGCACCGGGATCTGCACGACGCCAAGATTGAGGGTAAAGCCGTCCGACAGCGTCAGCAGCAGCTGTGAGGAACCGAAATAGATAAACAGGACCACCAGAATCTCCGGTAGCCCACGCAGCACGGTGACCAGCGCGGAGCCGGTCCAGGCGACAGGGAACCACTTTGCAGATTCCCATACCGCAAAGAACATCGCCAGCACCAGGCCGATAATCAGTGCGCAAACGGCAAGGCCGACGGTCATCCCGGCGGCGCTTGCTAAAGGAAGAATTTCATTCATCAGGAATTACTTCTGGAACCATTTTTTATAGATGGTTTCGTAGGTGCCGTCTTTCTTCACTTTTTCCAGCGCAGCGTTGAATTTCTGCTGCAGCTCAGTGTTGCCCTGACGAACGGCAATCCCCAGACCTGTGCCGAAGTAGTCCTTATCGGTCACTTTGTCGCCCACTGGCGCGAGTTTATCGTTGGCTTTCAGCCATTCGGTTACTACCGCGGTGTCACCAAACACGCCATCGATACGGCCGTTCTGCAGATCCAGCTTCGCGTTCTGGTAGCTGTCGTAAGGCACGGTGGTGATTTCCGGATGTTTATCCATGATGAATTTCTGGTGCGTGGTGCCGTTCTGTACGCCCACTTTTTTGCCTTTCAGCTGGTCAACAGAGGTAAATTTCCCTTTCTGACCAATAAACAGGGCGGAGTTGTCATAGTACGGCGTGGTGAACAGCACCTGCTTTTCACGCTCTGGGGTGATGTCCATACCGGCCATCACGGCGTCGATACGGCGGAACTTCAGGCTTGGGATCAGGCTGTCAAACGCCTGGTTGCTGAAGGTACAGGTCGCGTCGATCTCTTTACACAGCGCGTTAGCCAGATCGACATCGAAGCCCACAATCTTGTTGTTGGCGTCGATAGATTCAAACGGAGGATAGGACGCTTCGGTGGCGAAACGGATGGTCTGGGCTGCGGTAGCGGAAAGGCTGACGCTAGCGAGCAGCGCGGCAATCAATACTTTTTTCATTATCATTTTCCCTGGCACTCTCAGTGAGATAAGTAGTTTTTGAAGGCATCGGTTTGCGGGTTGGTAAAGCAACTCGCATCACCTTGCTCAACGATATACCCGTTTTCCATGTAGACCACACGGCTGGCGGTTTTACGCGCCACTTCCACTTCATGGGTGACGATGACCTGAGTAATGTTGGTTTCCGCCAGCTCACGAATGATGCTCACGATCTGGGCGGTGATTTCCGGGTCCAGCGCAGCGGTCGGCTCATCAAACAGCAGTACCGCTGGCTCCATCATCAGCGCACGGGCAATCGCCACACGCTGTTGCTGACCCCCGGAGAGGTGCAGCGGATAACGATCGCTGTAGGGCTTAAGGCGCAGACGCTCCAGCAGCTTTTCAGCACGCGCCATCGCCTGATCCTTGCTCAAACCGAGAACGCGGCAGGGCGCTTCAATCAAGTTTTGCAGGACGGTCAGATGCGGCCAGAGGTTGTATTGCTGGAAGACCATGCCAACGTTTTGACGCAGTTCACGAATCGCTTTATCGGACGGCGTTTTCGCAAAATCAAAGTGGTTACCGGCGATAGCCAGCGTTCCTGAACGGGGCATTTCAAGCAGATTAAGGACACGCAAAAGAGAACTTTTACCCGCGCCACTTGGGCCAAGCAAAACCAGCGTTTCGCCTTCCGGGCACTCCAGCGTGATGTCGAACAGCGCCTGGTGTGCGCCGTAGAAGCAGTTAATGCCGTTTAGTTTAATACTCATCGGGGCAGTCTTTACTCATCCAGGCAATCTATAGCAATTGAGGCCGCAGATAGTACCGTTGACAGAATAGTTATGCAATATTTCTGCGTTAAAAGTTAAATATAACCCGTAATACCCCTTAAACATAGCACAAAATAGCGAAGCCCATGGTCGGCGAGTATAAATGTCGGCATTCCGCATGAAATGCCGCACATTTTTCGGGGTTTACAATTCTGAAACAGTGGGTTTAGCGATTCTCAATCGACTGGCGCAGCGTGCCTGCCGGGGCATGTACGCTCCCGCCGATATAGCGTACGTCATCCACCGCCCAGCACTGGCCTTCGCGGATCATCAGCACTTCATCCTGCCAGGTTTGGGTGCCCTGGGTCAGCTTCACGCGCAGGGGGATGTTACGCGCATCGGTGTTCGGGATGGTCGAGGCGCTGGCCACTTCGGCGCTGTCCGGCAACGTCGTGCGGCTGGAGAACGGATCGGATTTCAGCAGCGCGTTGTGCTGCGGATCGCGCGTGGCATCGTTCAGCAGTTTTGCCAGCCCATCGCTCAGATACGGACGCAGGCCGGTGAGATCGTTGCTGCGGTGTTGAATGCGATAATCATAGAACTGTTGCGCCACGGTATCCGGGCCGCCCTCTATACAGGGGCCGCTGCGGGTACCGATATCCTTAAAGGCTGGCGTGACCGTGGTGGTACACGCGCTGAGCACCAGCGCGCAGGGCACCAAAAGCGTTAAAGCAGAGTAGCGCATGTTGATTTCCTTATTTATTAACTATCCTTTCAATCATAGCGTAACGAACCGATAATGCTGGTGAAGTTATGGGCTAAGGCATTGAACGCTAAAGAAGGAGAGAAACCATGCAGTTTTCAACAACGCCAACCCTGGAAGGGCAGCCGATCACCGAGTATTGCGGTGTGGTCACGGGCGAAGCCATTCTGGGGGCCAACATTTTTCGCGATTTCTTTGCCGGTATCCGCGATATCGTCGGCGGCCGCTCTGGCGCGTATGAAAAAGAGCTGCGTAAAGCCCGGGAAATCGCCTTTAAGGAGCTGGGCGAACAGGCCAAAGCACTGGGGGCGGATGCGGTTGTGGGGATTGATATCGACTACGAAACCGTCGGTAAAGATGCCAGCATGCTGATGGTGAGCGTAAGTGGTACGGCGGTGAAAACCCGTCGATGAAACGCGCGTTTTCAACACTCCTGCTGGCGCTGTTGCTGGCAGGGTGCGCCACGGAAAAAGGCATTGTGGATAAAGGCGCCTATGAACTGGATACCCGCCACCAGGCGCAGGCGGCCTATCCGCGCATCAAGGTGCTGGTTATCCACTATACGGCGGATGACTTTGACAGTTCGCTGGCCACGCTGACGGACAAGAACGTCAGCTCCCACTATTTGATCCCGGCGAAGCCGCCCGCACCGGACGGTAAACCGCGCATCTGGCAGCTGGTTCCCGAGAACGAACTGGCCTGGCATGCGGGCATCAGCTTCTGGCGCGGCACCAACCGTATTAATGATACGTCGGTTGGCATTGAGCTTGAGAATCGCGGCTGGCAAAAAACGGCCGGGGTAAAACACTTTTCGCCATTCGAACCCGCGCAAATTGCGGCCCTGGTGCCGCTCGCAAAAGACATTATCGCCCGCTATCAGATTAAACCCGAGAACGTGGTGGCCCATGCGGATATCGCGCCTCAGCGCAAGGACGATCCCGGTCCGCTGTTCCCGTGGCGCGAGCTTGCAGAGCAGGGGATTGGCGCCTGGCCCGACGCGTCCCGGGTGGCGTTCTATATGAACGGGCGGCCACGGTATCAGGCCGTGGAGACCGCAGCGTTACTCGATTTGCTCGCGCGTTACGGTTACGAGGTTCCCGACAACAGCACCCCCGCTCAGCAGAAGCGCATCATTATGGTCTTCCAGATGCACTTCAGGCCGCAGCTGTGGAACGGCGTGGCAGATGTGGAAACGCTGGCCATTGCCGAAGCACTTTTAGAGAAATACGGGCAGGGGTAATCCTTCGGGATTAACCCGAATGCCTCGTTTTTGTGAGCATGATCATAAGATTAATCTTAAGTACATTCTCAATTCATTTTAAGTAAATTGATTTAAAATCGCCCTCATCTAAGATTGATTCATCGATTCACAGCATGAATCAAATTAAAGAAACAGTCCTCTTCTGGTTTTTTTAATTTCAAAAAGAATACCAACACATTTTACGGCAACGTAACGCCTTGTCGGATAATTTTCTTATTTAAACATCTTAATTGGGTATAATAATGTTAAGCATTTTTGGTAAAAAAACACGTCCCCATCATGAAATGGAAGCCATTATTTCTGCAACGGCCGGGTATGAAGAAAAAACGTTAAGAAAATGGCAAAAAATATCAACCTGCAACTCCGATAATATTCACATTATCGTCAGCGGAGAAGTCGAGTTCCGCCGCAGTTCTGATGACTTATGTATGTTTACGCTACAGGGACAATGTATCTTTGGTCTCTCCGCTATTTTCTACAACTCTACGCATATGCAGGGCGTGGTACGCAGTAATACCGTGGTTCGTACCATACATAAGGACGAATTCCAGCAGTTAATGACTCAGCACGGGCTGTGGCCTGAACTGACTAAAGTGCTGGCATGGTATATCTGTTTGCTCAGCAAGCGTGATGATGTTTTGGTTGCCCGCAGCGCGTACTCCGTCGTCCGTGAATTCCTGATAGAAATTAACGAACTGATTGTTGATCATCAGCGAGATATTAATATTTATGATTATATTCAGGAATACACCAACCTGGCACGTAGCACCATTATTAAAATTCTCTCAGACCTGAAAAAAGGTCAATATATTGTGGTCGAAAAAGGGCGACTGATTAGCCTGACCACCCTGCCGGAAAAATATTAATCCCCTCCCGCGTCTCCTTTTATTATCGAAGGAGACGCATTTTGCGTTTCGTCAACCGGTGGTGCGGGCATTTTTCCCTTCGCCATATCATCCTGCTGCTGTTTTAGCGCCTGCATAAATAACGTTTTTAATGAATTGTCTTCATCCGGCTGCGTTGCCTGCGCGTGTTTCATCGCCTGTTCGTGCGCTTCGGTGCCGGGTAAGGTATCGCGCGAGGTATCATGCGTGACGGGGCTGTCCGGCAATGCGCCATCAGGTGCCTGCTGCCAGTCATTTTCGTCGCTATTAATGGGCATATTGTCCATCGGCGGTAAATCTTCCTGCACTTTTACCGACTGTGGCTTTGGCTGCGGGTGCGGGAACGGTTTGGTGACATACACGTAATGCATATCAGAAAGGGTGGTGTCTGGCTTCGCGACGCTCACCTTTTTTATCACCGGTGCCGGGTGGCGCAGGTTCCAGTACACGTGCGCATAGAGGCCTGCGACGATCAGCGCGCACAGCCCCAGACACCAGAGCGTCACCACGCTGATAATTTTACTGAATGACGGCAAACGCCATGAGAACCAGACCGGTTCCCCGGTGGTATAGCTGCGCTGGGCAGCGAGGCAGATGGTAGACATTATGCGTGCTTCTCTTGCGTAGTCGGGTTAGCCTGGGTTGTCTGGATCAACACGCTCGGCGTGGTATGGGTTTCGCGCATCAGCTGCATCAGAGTGTCTTCACCCGGAATACCGTCGACGCGGAGGTGCATTTTTTCCTGGAATTCGCGGGTGCGCTTCATCAGTTCCGCCGTCCAGTTTTTATCGTGCGTTTCGTTTTCGCCCAGCGCCACGCTCAGCTGCTGATCCAGCCACTCAAGATCTTTACTGTCGCTGGCGGCGGTGATTTCGTCTTTGCCTGACGGGGTCAGGCGGTGCAGAAGGGTGTAATTGCCCGTTGCGTGCTGGTTATACCACGTGCGGCTCACCTGCCAGGTGCGGTTGTTCATCAGCAGATCGAGGGAATTTTTCCCGGCACGCGCCACGACGGCGTAATTAATGTGATCGCCTGTTTTAATCTCGCTCACCCACGGGTAACCGTCATTAGCCAGCGTGTCCAGGGAGGCATTACCCTGTTTACACATCAGGTTCACTTTTGCGGCATTCTGGCACAGGGCATCGTCGGCAGAGGCGTCATAGCCCCACATGGCATAAAGCTGGTGCATGGCATCGGGCTGATTCACCACCTCCTGTTCGATAACCGGCAGTACCGGCGCGTCTGGCGTTTTTACCTGCTGTTTCCAGCTGGCCGGTACCGGCAGCGCCACCGGCAGTTTTGCCGTAATGGACGAGGTCATCATCCAGCCGCAGGCGGCGAACAGGACGGACGCGAACAACCCGATGGAGGCCAGCGTTTTACCACGCTTAGGCGCTGGCAGGGCTTCACCGGTGGCGAGACGCAAATGACGCGGTCCAACGTTTGGCGCCCGTTCGGTCCAGGCGGCCAGCATGGAAAGATGAGCCAGTTCGTTCAGCTTGCTGATGTTGCCTTTAGTCAGGGCGTGGATTTTTTTCACGCGAGCGGGCGTCAGCGGAGAGACATCCGCGCCGTGCTCGTGGCACTGGGCGTCAACGTAGCTCAGGAACTCGCGGCAGGTCAGGTTGCGCAGGGTGTGGCAGGTCAGCACATATTCCTGCAGGGCAGAGGCTTTCAGCATCACTTCCTGGTCGGCCGTGCCCATCAGCACAATCGACAGGCGAACATCCAGCTCCTGCGCACGGGTAAGCAGTATGCCCAGGACGTCATAGCCGCTGGCCTTCATCGCCTGCGCCTGGGAAATGACCAGCACCTTGTGGGTCGACTTCGCATCGCGCCACAGGCGAATAATGGCGTCAACCGCCTGGAGCTTGTTCTTCTCTTTCGCTACCGGGTTGAGTTTGAAGAGCAGGCTACTGGCGCTCAGCTTCGGAAAGGCATTAATGCAGAGCACCGACTTGCTGCTGGCTTTGAGGGCATCGCTGAACTGCCCCAGCAGTTCGCTGTCGTGGTAAAAGAGCCCGGTGATCCCTGCCTGCTGGCTTTTCTCTTTCAGAAGATTAAACACATCCTGATGATAAGGCACCAGAAAATCGCCCGACTTGCGGGTGATATTTCTGAACGGCGGGGTACTGAATTTAAAATGGCTCTGATACATAACGACTTACCGTCTCTTCTCTTTAATAGCAATGGGCGAAAAGTACGGTAAGCCCCTGTCATGGTCAATTTAACACCAGAGTAAAAATAACCTGTCAGGCTGCATCTAACATTCCCTTTTTTTCCGGTCAATCATTTTCTTCATTAAAGTTAATAGCGAAGCCGGTGGTTTGCACTGGTCACGCTTATTACTATTTGCTCACTAAGTTATGCAGCATACCGCTGCGAATTCCTGCTTTGCTAAAAGGCCCGATAATAATGAGGAACGCATTCCTTTCCAGGCTAATGACGCCCTGCATAATGCTAGTCATGCTAATTTTTTGCAGCCAGCAGGGTTATGTCGTTTTTAAAGATTATAAAAAGGTTACGAATAAGTTAGCGAATGCTGATAAAGCGCCGCTAAAACCGCGTAACAGTGACAAAACGTTTGGTCTTTTTACGGCTGCGGTCCGTCAGGCCGACGTTCCGGCGGCAGTAAAAGCGCCGCTGTCTGCAGAAATTGAAGGCATCATCCGCAGCGATGAGTCGTGGCTGTCGTTCGCCGTGATTAAGACCCCCGCCGGGCAGCAGAGCTACCGGGAAGGGGAACCGCTGGTGGGGTTCGACGACGCGTATGTGGATGAAATTAATAAAGATAACGTGGTTGTTCAGTATGAAGGCACGAAGCAAACGCTCGCCCTCAAACAGCCGCCTTATTTTAAGGGCGATGCAGGCAATAGCCCGGTGACGAAATCGAAAAAAGATGCCGGCGCGGACAGTCTGCATCTCGATGATTATCTGGTGTTAAAACCGTTAATCGATAAAGGCCAACTGGAAGGCTTTAACATTAATCCACGCAATGCTTCGCCTTTTTACAGTGAAACAGGACTGAAACAGGGTGATGTGGTGGTGAAAGTGAATGACGTCGATATGACGAAAGAAGCGCAGGCGAAAAATATTATCGCCAACTGGTCGAAAATGAAAGAAGCGGAGGTCGTCGTCAGACGGCACGCTCACCTTGAAAATATTCGGGTTAATGTTCTAAACAATTAACAAGTGTAAATCATGAAGAAATTTCCATGGGCGTGCGTGGCGCTGACCGCATTGTCGTTATATTCCGGTTCGCTGTTTGCAGCCAACTTTAGCGCCAGTTTTAAAAATACCGATATTCGCGAATTTATCGATACGGTAAGTCGCAATCTGAATAAAACGATTCTCGTCGATCCGTCCGTTCAGGGCACGGTGTCGGTGAGAACCTATAACGTGCTGTCGGAAGAGGAATATTATCAGTTCTTCCTGAGCGTGCTGGATCTCTACGGTCTGTCGGTGATCCCAATGGATAACGGCATGATCAAAGTGGTGCGTTCCAGCGTGGCGCGTACCGCCGGGGTGCCGGTGGCCGACAGTAAAAACCCGGGCAAAGGGGATGAGATCATCACCCGCGTAGTGCGCATGGAGAACGTCCCCGTGCGCGAGCTGGCCCCGCTGCTGCGCCAGCTGAACGATGCCTCGGGGATCGGCAACGTGGTCCATTTTGAACCCTCTAACGTGCTGCTGTTAACCGGGAAAGCCTCGGTGGTGAACCGCCTGGTGGATCTGGTTGAGCGCGTGGACCGTTCCGGTATGCAGCGTCGTGAAATCGTACCGTTGCGCTATGCCTCGGCGAAAGAGCTCTCCGATATGTTGAATAATCTCAACAATGAAGAGCAGAAAGGGCAAAACGCCCCGCAGCTGGCGACTAAAGTGGTGGCCGATGATGAAACCAACAGCCTGGTGATCAGCGGCACCGAAGATGCCCGCGCGCGTACCCGCTCGCTGATTGGCCAGCTCGACCGCGAACAGAACAACGAGGGCAATACCCGCGTCTTCTACCTGAAATACGCCAACGCCTCGAAAGTGGTGCCGGTGCTGACCGGTATCGGTGAGCAGCTGAAAGACAAAGCCGGTACCGCGAAAAGCAAAACCGCCACAACCAATAGCGAGCTGAATATCACCGCCGATGAGTCCACCAACTCGCTGGTGATCACCGCTCAGCCAAACGTCATGAACTCGCTGGAGAAGGTGATCGACAAGCTGGATATTCGTCGTCCGCAGGTGCTGGTGGAAGCCATCATTGCGGAAGTGCAGGACGGTAACGGCATGGATCTCGGCGTGCAGTGGACCGGCAAACACGGCGGCGTGCAGTTCGGTTCAACCGGTCTGCCCATTAGCCAGGTCAAAAACGGCACGATCAAAGGGGCCTCCTTTACTGGCCTGGCGACCGGTTTCTTCAACGGTGACTATGGTGCACTGCTGACCGCGCTCTCCACCAGCGGCAAGAACGATATTCTCTCCACGCCAAGCGTGGTGACGCTGGATAACAAAGAAGCGTCGTTCAACGTGGGTCAGGATGTGCCGGTGCTGTCGGGTTCTCAGACCACCAGCGGCGACAACGTCTTTAACTCGGTTGAGCGTAAAACCGTCGGTACCAAGCTGAAGATTGTTCCGCAGATCAACGACGGGGACATGATCCACCTGAAGATCGAGCAGGAGGTCTCCAGCGTTGACGCCAGCGCCACCGAAGACGCCAGCCTCGGCCCAACCTTCAACACCCGTACCATCAACAACGAAGTGATGGTCCACAGTGGCCAGACGGTGGTGCTGGGCGGTCTGATGGAAAACGTCAGCAAACAGAACGTGTCGAAAGTGCCGCTGCTCGGCGATCTGCCGCTGGTGGGACAGTTGTTCCGCTATACCTCGGAGGATACGTCGAAGCGCAATCTGATGGTCTTTATCCATACCACCGTCCTGCGTGATGACGACAACTACAGCGCGGCGACGAAGGAGAAATACGACCAGATCCGCGCCCGTCAACAGCAGCGTCTGGAGGAGAAAAAGCTCGGCATTGTTGAGAACACCGATAACGCCGTCCTGCCTGCCTATCCAAAGCAGGATCACTCCATGCCGGTCGGCGTGAGCGCACCTGCCACCACGCGCAACCCCTTCAAAGAGTAAGGGGGGGTGACGCGTGGATGAACTGACGAAACAGCTTTGCACCAGCGGCTTTGCGAAGGAGAACGGCATCCTTTTCTGGAACGACACGGTCTATATCCGTGATGACGTCCCCGCGTTTGCGCTACTGGAGATGCGCCGGGTACTGGGGCGCGCCTTTGTGCCCCAGACGCTGAGCGCGGAGGCGTTTGATGAGATGCTGGCCAAAATCTGGCAGCAGAACAGCGGCGTTTCGCAGCAACTGGTGGACGATATGGATGCGGATATCGATCTGATGGCGTTAACCGAGGAGATCCCGGACAACGAAGATCTACTGGATAACGACGAAAACTCGCCGGTGATCCGCCTGATCAACGCCATTCTCGGCGAAGCGGTAAAAGACGGTGCATCGGATATCCATATCGAAACCTTTGAACGCACGCTGAGCATCCGTTTCCGCGTTGACGGCGTGCTGCGCCCGGTGCTCCAGCCCGCACGTAAACTGGCCCCGCTGCTGGTCTCGCGTATTAAGGTCATGTCGAAACTCGACATCGCCGAAAAACGACTGCCGCAGGATGGCCGTATCTCCCTGCGCATTGGCCGCAAGGCGATTGACGTGCGTGTCTCGACCATTCCGTCGCAGTACGGCGAGCGCGTGGTCATGCGTCTGCTCGACAAGAGCAACCTGAAACCGGATATCAACAAGCTCGGACTCATTGATGAAGAGCTGGAAAAACTGAAAGGGCTGATTAACCGCCCGCACGGCATCATCCTGGTCACCGGGCCGACAGGCTCCGGTAAAAGTACCACCCTGTATGCCATTCTGTCGGCCCTGAACGGACATGAACGCAACATTCTGACCGTCGAAGATCCGATTGAGTACGAACTGGAAGGGGTGGGGCAGACGCAGGTCAACCCGCGCGTGGACATGACCTTTGCCCGCGGCCTGCGCGCCATTTTGCGTCAGGATCCGGACGTGGTGATGATCGGGGAAATTCGTGACGGTGAAACCGCGCAAATCGCGGTGCAGGCGTCGCTCACCGGTCACCTGGTCATGTCTACGCTGCACACCAACAGTGCGGCGGGGGCCATCACCCGTCTGCGGGATATGGGGCTGGAGTCCTTTTTAATTGGTTCGTCGCTACTCGGCGTCATTGCCCAGCGTCTGGTGCGTCGGCTGTGTCCGCACTGCCGTACCACCAGTCCGCTGGATGACAATGAAAAAGCGCTGTTTAGCTTTATGGATAAGCCACCAAAGGCCATCTATCGCGCCGTTGGTTGCGACCAGTGCCGCCAGAGCGGGTATCAGGGACGCGCGGGCATTCACGAGTTTCTGGTGGTCGACAGCGCCATGCGTCGCGCCATTCATGAAGACAAAGATGAGATGTCCATTGAGACCGAGCTGTTCAAACAGGCCTACAGCCTGCGCGAAAACGGGCTGATGAAGGTCATCAGCGGTATCACGTCCCTTGAAGAGGTGATGCGCGTGACCGCCGAGCGTGGAGGCGATGAATAATGGCTTTCTACGCGTGGACCGCGACCGATGCCGCCGGGAAAACCCAGCGCGGCACGCTGCAGGCGGAAGGACCTAAGCAGGTGCGCCAGTCGCTGCGTGAGCAGAAGCTGATGCCGCTCACCATCACCGAAACCCGTGAAAATGCGGCCAGCGCTAAAGCCAAAACCGGCGCCAGACTCTCTGTGCCGGTGCTGTCGATGTTCACCCGTCAGCTGTCAACGCTGGTTAACGCGTCGCTGCCGCTGGAAAGCGCCCTGAAGGCCATTTCAAAGCAGACGGAAGACAAAAAGCTGGCGGCTATGGTGACGGAGATCCGCGAGAAAGTGGTGGAAGGCCATACGCTGTTTGATGCCTTCAGCCAGTTCCCGCGCACCTTTGACAAGCTGTACTGCACGCTGGTGATGGCCGGGGAAAAAACCGGCCACCTCGGCGATGTGCTGGAGAAGCTGGCGGAGTACAACGAGCAGCGCCAGAAGATGAAAAGCAAGCTGACGCAGGCGATGGTCTACCCGATCACCCTGACGGTGGTTGCCGTGGCGGTGATCAGCATCCTGCTGGTGGCGGTGGTGCCGCAGGTCATCGAGCAGTTCGTGCACATGAAACAGCAGCTGCCGATCACCACCCGCACGCTGATTGCGGTGAGCGATTTTCTGCAGGCGTACGGGATCTACATTGCCGGGGGGCTGTTCGGTGCAATCGTGGGCTTTAAGACGTGGGTGAAGAAAACCACAAACCGCTTTCGCTGGCACAGCTGGCTGGTGAATGGCTCGCCGATTAAAAAGCTGGTTTGCGCCATCAACAGCGCCCGCTATATCCGTACGCTCAGCATACTGCAGGCCAGTAGCGTCCCGCTGCTGGAGGGGATGTATATCGCGATGGACGGGATCGAAAACCTCTATGCCCGGCAGGTGCTGGAGCAGGCGGCGGATACCGTACGTCAGGGCGCTTCTCTGTATAACGCGCTGGACCAGGCGAAGCTCTTTCCGCCGACCATGCTGTACATGATTGCCTCCGGCGAAGAGAGCGGGGAATTAGGTTCATTGATGGATCGCGCCGCGGAAAACCAGGAATCGGCATTACAGCATCGAATTACGTTAACGCTGTCGGTATTTGAACCGGCACTGGTGGTGACAATGGCGACAGTGGTTTTATTTATCGTGCTGTCAATATTACAACCGCTTCTTCAGCTCAATAATATGGTGGGTTAAATATGTCTTTAAAACGAAATAGCCTGAAAGGTCAGGCTGGCTTTACCTTGCTCGAATTAATGGTGGTGATCGTTATTCTCGGTGTGCTCGCCAGTATGGTGGTACCAAATTTAATGGGGAATAAAGAAAAAGCCGATGCCCAGAAAGCAACCAGCGATATTGTGGCGCTGGAAGGTTCGCTGGATATGTACAAGCTGGATAACCACCGTTACCCCACGACGGAGCAGGGGTTGCAGGCGCTGGTCACCAAACCTGATATCGCGCCAATCCCGAAAAACTACCGTGATGATGGCTATATTCGCCGCCTGCCGGAAGATCCGTGGGGCAATGATTATATTCTGGTTAGCCCGGGCGAACATGGCGCAGTGGA
Organism: Enterobacter cloacae complex sp. SHL021; assembly: GCF_049237765.1. Classification (NCBI taxonomy): domain Bacteria; kingdom Pseudomonadati; phylum Pseudomonadota; class Gammaproteobacteria; order Enterobacterales; family Enterobacteriaceae; genus Enterobacter; species Enterobacter cloacae complex sp. SHL021. Next base: position 60,031 of record NZ_JBMKJG010000001.1, read on the forward strand.
TGTTTTCTCTGCGGGCCCGGATGCCGAAGCGAATACCGCGGATGATATTACCAACTGGTCTTTAGATAAAAAAGAGAAGTAATGAATAAGCAACGTGGGTTTACCTTGCTGGAAATTATTCTGGCGCTGGTGATATTTGCCTCCTGCGCCATGATGGTGGTGTCGACAATCCCCTCGCGCAGCGGCGCGGATATTTTCGGTCAGCAGTTAAAAGCCCTCGTTGAATATGGTTCAGACCGTGCAGTAATGGACGGAAATATCGTTGGGCTGGTGATCACCACCTCAGAATATCAGCTGGTGACCTGGGCCGAAAAAGAGGGCGAACGACACTGGGAACCCTTAACCGCCGGGCGCATTGTCACCCATGGCCAGTTCCCGGAAGAGATGCACGTGTCGCTGTCACCGCAGCGCATTGCTGCCACAACCGACGCCACGCCGCAGATTGTCTTTTTGCCGGACGGGGAGATAAGCCGCTTCACGCTGTCCCTGCAGAGTTTCGATAAAAAGCAGCGCTTTCGCGTGGTGTCGCAGGGGGCATCACCGGTTTCGGTAGAGAACGATGACTAAACGCAAAGAACAGGGGATGACCCTGCTGGAAGTGATGGTCGCTCTGGTCATCTTCTCCACCGCCGCGCTGGCGCTGATGAACTCCGTCTCGCTGAACGTGCGCTTTACCCATGGCCTGGCCGATTCGCTGCAGGCGAGCTGGGTGGCGGAAAACCAGCTGGCGGAAGCAAAGCTGAGCAACACGCCGTTCCCGGATGCCCTGCAGACAGGTACAGAAATCATGGGGGGGCGAAGCTGGATCTGGCGCAAGCAGCGGGTGAAAACCGCCGAAAATCGCTTTGCCGATGAAGTGCAGGTGTACGCCGAGGATGATGAAGACAAACCGGTGTTGACCCTGCAGATACCGGAACCCGGAGAGGTGAAATGAGTAAGCACATTCAGCGTCAGCAGGGCTTTACGCTGCTGGAGATCATGATTGCGCTGACCATCTTCGCGGTTATCAGCACGCTTGCCTGGCAAATTCTGGACGGGGCGATGCGCACCTCGAACGCCACCGACGTGGCGGCGACTCAACTCAACCAGCTTCAGCGCGCCTATAACCTGCTGGAGCGGGATTTCTTTCAGCTTCAGGCACGCGCGCCACGCAACGAGCCTGACGTATTTGTCCAGCACGACGATGCGCTGGAGCTGACCACGCTGAACGGCGTGAGCGGTCAGGTCCAGCTGGAGCGCGTGCGCTGGCGGCTTGAGGACAAAAAACTGTGGCGCGATATCTGGCCGGTTATCGACAGCCCTGCCGATGTGAAGCCGGAAGAGGTGCCGATCCTCAGCGATGTCAAAGAGATGACGTGGCGCTTCTGGAAAGAGGGCTGGCAGGACAAATGGACCGACACGGCGCATCAGCCGGACGGCGTAGAGCTTCTGCTGACCATGGAGAATGGCGATACCTGGCGCTGGGTATTTACCACGCCGGGTGATATGCCGGTCGCCCCGGCGGCTCCAGCAGAACAAACGCCTGGGCCATCGGGGGATGCGGCCACGCCAGCGCAGCCACAACCGCAGCCGGTGCCCGCTCCGTCAGGAGAGAACAAATGAGCGGAAAATCGGTTCGAAAACAGCGCGGTGTCGCGCTGCTGGTGGTGCTAATTTTGCTGGTCATGATGTCGGCGCTGGCGGCCAAAATCAGCCAGCAGTTCTGCCGCAATCTGCAGAAAACCCGTTATCAGGTAAGCCAGCAGCAGCTGCGCTGGGCCATTCAGAGCCAGCAAAAAACCATTGAAGGTCTGCTTCAGACCTACGCCAGCGGTGACAGCCAGGGGCTGTCGCCCAAAGGGGAGTGGACAGAGCCGGTGGAGACAGAGGGTGAACACTACACCGTGGTGAGCCAGATTGAGGATGCCCAGACCTGCTTTAACGTCAATAACCTGCTGGCGGCCGATCCGACCCCCGCGGTACAGACCGCAGGGGCGCTGCCGGAAAAACCGGTCAAAGCGCGCATCGTTGAGCAGCTTCTGACCGACAGCGGCATTTCCGCCGGTGACGCAGAAGAGATTTACCAGCAGCTGATGGACTATCTCGACGGTGATACCACAACGGCAAAAGAGGGGCTGGAGACAGATGCCTGGGCCGGCGTTGAGCCCGCGCGGCTGCCTGCGAATCAGATGATGCGCACCCCGGGCGAGCTAAAGCTGCTGCCTGCGTTTCCGGTGGCGGCCTACGGCAAGGTCAGTAAAGTGCTGTGCGCCTTACCCGACACCGCCAGCAAGGTGGATGTCAACACCCTGACCGAAGAACAGGCACCGCTATTGGCAGCCCTGTTTATCGGCTCGCTGAGCGAGGACGAGGCCGCCCGTCTGATCGCCTCCCGCCCGGAAGAGGGCTGGGAGTCGATGGAGGCATTCCAGAAAGAGCTTGAGACAAATTATCCGCAGACCAAAGACGCCCTCAAGCAGGTTCAGGCGTTTCTTGCGGTAAACAGTCACTATTTCCGGGTCAACAGTACCGGCAATACCGATGATTTAACGCTGCGCGTCGTCAGCCAGCTTCATGTTGATAATGAAGCCGGGAAGGTGATTACCTGGCAACGTCGCTACCGAATGGTTGAATAACACAAGACGAATTCTATGAAACAGGTGCTTTTTATTCGTCCCGACACGCATGAGGACGGGAACATAATGTGGTGCGAGTCCGGTAGCGACCAGGTGGAACAGCGTCAGGGCGGGGCGTCACTGGCGGCGCTTGCCGGTCACGCGTTAGCCGCACGCGTCTGCCTGCTACTGCCGGCCAGCGAAATGATCTTCCGTCGCTTCACGTTGCCCAAAAAAGGCAGCGTTGAGTTCTCCTGGCTGGCAGAAGAGACGCTGATTGGCGATGTGGACACGCTTCACTGGACGGTGCTCAACAAGAAGGGGCGGGAAGTGGATGCGGTGGCCATTGATGCGGCGCGTCTGCAGTACTGGCTGGAGCGCTGTGCCGATGCCGGGCTGACGGTGGTGCAGGTGCTGCCCGATGCGATCCTTCTGCCGGTAACCGAAGGCGGCAGCACGCTGGTCTCCACCGACAGCGGCTACTGGATGCGCTATTCGCCGTTTGGCGCCTGTGAAACCGACGCCGCCCTGTTGCCGCTGCTGTTGAGCCAGCAGTGCGCCGGTAACCTCGTCTGTTACGGCGATGCGCCAGCGGACGTGCAGGTGGATGAGCAACGGGCCTGGCAGCATCCGCTGGTGCTGATCCAGCCGCAGTGGAAAAGCAGCAAAGCAAACCTGCTGCACGGCGTTTTTAGCGCCACGGGTGCACAGACCGGTTTCCGTTATGCGAAACCGGCCCTTGCCGCCATGGCGGTGCTGAGTCTCGGGTTGCTGGTTGGCCCTCGTATCGGCATGGCCTGGATGCTCTCTAACCAGGAAAACCTGGCCCAGCAGCAGATGGTGGAATTGGCCCAGCACTATTTCCCCACGCTGCGCCAGACCACCAACCTGAAGTACCACTTCGGGCAGAACATCAAGAAAGAGAAGAAAGGGATCTTTCTTCAACTGGACGCACTGGAGCAGGTCAAGCAATCGCTCCCGGCGGTCGAACTGAGTGAAGTGGGATACGACGACACCCAGAATCAGCTCACGCTGAACATCCGTTCGATGGATCCCACGGCGTTGCAGGCGTTCGTCAATAAGGCGAGTGATACCTTCGACTTTACGCTGCAGCCGGTCTCCAGTGAAGCGCCTTATACCGCTATCATCACAGGGAAATATAAATGAAAGAGAAAATTGGACAATTAAAAGCACGCTATTTGCGTTACAGCCCGCGCGAACGAACGCTGATTAAACTCTGTGGTTCGGCGCTCTGTTGCGCCATTATCTGGTACGGTGTGATGACCCCGCTGGATAATATTATTAAAAATGAGAAAGCCACGCTGCAAAAACAGAAACAGACCCTGAACTGGATGCGTGCAGAAATTAATAAAAATCACCTTCAGGCGAAAGTCTTAAAAACCAGTAACCCGAGAAGCGTGGTGGAAGAGAGCGCCAAAGAGATCCACGTTGCGCTGAGTAATATCCAGCAGGACGGGCAAACCCTGACGTTTAATATTGATCGGGTCAACGTCTATGAGCTTAAAAACTGGCTTCGGGAGGTGAATTTAACCACCGGGGTTCGTCTGGAGAAAATGGATCTCACGCCGGTTGATCACCTTAGCGATGTAAAGGCCCAGATTAAGCTCTCCTGGGCGAAAGTGGCATGAACTCGCTGACGCTGCTTCAGGGCAGCCAGATGTCCGCCCTTTGCCTGCTCAGCGGCACGCTTGGCGGCATTATCGGCAGCTTTCTGGGGGTGGTGGTCGAACGCATTCCCCCGCTCATTAAAGAGGAGGAGGGCGCCGGAAACCTGCTGTTTCCGGCCTCCCACTGTCCCGCATGCTCCCACACGCTCGCCTGGTGGGAAAATATCCCGGTTCTGAGCTGGTGTTGCCTGCGTGGTCGCTGCCGCTGCTGCCAGACCGCGATCCCGCTGCGTCTGCTGTTGCTTGAACTTTCCAGCGCCCTGTTTTTTGCCCTGACGGCGGCGTACGCCCCGTCTGCGGCCGCATTGATGTCGCTATGGGTGCTCTGGTGTGGACTGCTGCCGCTGGCGACGATAGACGCAAAACACATGCTGCTGCCGGACTGCCTGACGCAGCCGCTGCTGTGGGCGGGCCTGCTGAATCATGCGCTTTTTCATACCTTACCGTTGTCGGATGCCCTGTTTGGCGCAGCGGCGGGCTACCTGTCGCTGTGGCTTCTCTACTGGGCCTTTCGCCTGACAACAGGACGCGAGGGATTGGGCTACGGTGATTTTAAGCTGCTGGCTGCGCTGGGCGCGTGGTGCGGCTGGCAGGCGTTACCTTCGTTATTGCTCGCGGCGGCATTAAGCGGTATCGCATTGTATTTTGTTTTTTATAAAGCGGTTAAAGAAAATAGCGTTATTCCGTTTGGCCCTCTGTTGTCACTCGCCGGTTTGGTTATTTTTATTCTGCAGACCTTGCAATTCACATTCTGATTTATGTGGTCAAGTTTTTTTTGAAATTATTTCGCTGAGGGAATAAAAGGACATCAATTAATTCCCGGAGTATTGTAAGAAACATAAGCTGTAAGGATTGCCGCTCATGTCTTTTTATGGAGGGTATATTAGCACTATACATGGTTAGTAAAATTAAATTGGGTTTGTGGTTTTAATTAAATAGCTTATTCAGTACTCGCCCATGTTATATGGAATACATGGTCCTTTTCATTTATCAAAAATAAGATTATCAGGAATTAATAATGAAATTTATGAAGCCAACCTATCTGGCACTCTTTGTCGCAGCCGTTTCCGGCTCTGCGTTCGCCGCAGCGCCAGGTACGCCTTCAATCAGCAGCGGTAACGATAAATTTGCCATCGTTGAAGTGGACCAGGCCGTAGTGGACTACGGTAATCTTGTTAAGGTTCATAACGACGGTGTCGACGTAAAAGTCGAGTGGAACGTCTGGAGCGGCGACGCGCCGACCTCCGGTAAAGTGCTGCTGGATGGCAAGACCGTCTGGTCCGGTGCTGCCGGTGCATCCGGTTCTGCCACCTTTAAAGTGAAAAAAGGCGGTCGCTACCAGGAGCAGGTTGAACTCTGTAACAACAGCGGCTGTACCAAAAGCGCAAGCAAGCTGATCATCGTGGCGGATACTGACGGTAGCCACCTCCTGCCGCTGAATGCGCCTCTGCAGGAAAACAACAAAACCTTCGCAAAACATACCGATAAAGTGGTTGCCGCCTACTTCCCTGAGTGGGGCGTTTATGGCCGTAACTTCCCGGTCGATAAAATCCCTGCCGCTAACCTGAACCACATCCTGTACGGCTTCATTCCAATCTGTGGCGGCGACGGCATCAACGACGGCCTGAAAACCGTTGAAAACGGCAACAGCTTCGCCAACCTGCAGAAAGCCTGTGCTGGCCGTCCTGACTACACCGTGGCGATCCACGACCCGTGGGCTGCGCTGCAGAAACCACAGTCCGGCGTATCTAACTGGGACGACCCGTACAAAGGTAACTTCGGCCAGTTGATGGCGCTGAAAAAAGCCCATCCTGACCTGAAAATTCTGCCATCCATTGGCGGCTGGACCATGTCCGATCCGTTCTATCACATGAATGATTCCGCGATCCGTGCACGTTTCGTGGCCTCTGTTAAAGACTTCCTGAAAACCTGGAAATTCTTCGACGGCGTGGATATCGACTGGGAATTCCCGGGCGGCGGCGGTGTGAACGAATCACTGGGTAACCCGCAGCAGGATAAGGCAACCTATACTGCCGTGATTCGCGATCTGCGTACCATGCTGAACGAACTGTCCGCTGAAACCGGACGCACCTATGAACTGACCAGCGCCATCGGTGCCGGTAAAGATAAGATTGAAGACGTGGATTACACCACGGCGCAGCAGTACCTCGATCACATCTTCCTGATGAGCTACGACTTCTACGGCGCGTGGAGCATGACCGATCTGGGCCACCAGGCTGCGCTGCATGCACCAGCATGGCGTCCGGACACCAACTACACCACCGAAAATGGCGTTAACGCGCTGCTGGAGCAGGGCGTACAGCCAGGCAAAATCGTGGTGGGTACCGGCATGTACGGTCGTGGCTGGACTGGCGTTCACGGCTATACCGGCAACAACCCGTTCACCGGTACCGCGACTGACGGCGTGAAAGGCACCTGGGAACCAGGCGTTGTTGACTATCGTCAGATTGTGAACGAGTACAAAGGCAAGCCAGGCTGGGAATATGGCTATGACGCAGACGCTGAAGCGCCATACGTCTTCAACAAATCCACCGGCGAGCTGATCTCTTATGAAGATGCCCGTTCCGCAACCGCAAAAGGTAAGTACGTTCTGGCGAAAAACCTGGGCGGCCTGTTCGCGTGGTCTATCGACTCCGATAACGGCGATATCCTGAACGCGATGAACGAAAGCCTGCTGGGCAGCTCCACGCCAGATCCGGTAGTGACCAACCATGCGCCGGTTGCTTCTGCGGCGGATCAAACCGTGACCGGCCCTGCGACCGTGACTCTGGATGGCTCTGCCTCCACCGATCCTGATGGCGATGCGCTGACCTACAAATGGACCCAGATCTCTGGCCCAAGCGTTACCCTGACCAACAGCACCAAAGCGAAGGCGACCTTCTCCGTTGGCGCTGTGACCAGCAACCAGACCCTGGCATTCCGTCTGACCGTGACCGATCCAAAAGGTCTGAGCAGCACCGCTGACGTACAGGTTCTGAACAAAGCGCCGAAAGCCAACCAGGCCCCTGTGGTTAACCAGATGCAGAACGTCACTCTGGAAGCCGGTCAGACCTACGCCCTGAACGTGCAGGCAGCGGATCCAGACGGTGATGCACTGACCTACGCCTGGAGCGTACCATCTGATATGCACGCGACCGGTACTGATACCTCCAGCGTACAGATCACCGCGCCGGACGTTACAACTGACTCAACCTACACCCTGAGCGTTGTCGTAAGCGACGGTAAAACCAGCGTACAGTCTAACGTACAGGTTACCGTAACGCCGAAAGCCACCCCGGTTGTGCCTGATGAAGACAATACCCCGTCTGACGAAGGCAACACGCCATCTGATGAAGGTAACACTCCATCTGATGAAGGCACTGCAACCGGCAGCTGCGATAACCCGGTAGATGCCAATGCCAGCAAATACGCGGCATGGGAATCCAGCAAAATCTACAACAACGGCGACATGGTCAGCTCCGATAATCTGGTATGGAAAGCGAAGTACTGGACTCAGGGCAACAAACCTGGCTTTAACGCCGATGCATGGGAACTGGTCAGCCAGGTGAAAATGAACTGGCGCTCCGACATGGTCTACAACGGTGGTGACAAGACAACCTATCAAGGTTTCGAGTACCGCGCGAAATGGTGGACAAAAGGTGACAAACCAGGCAACAGCGATGTATGGGTGAAAGAAGGCGCGTCAGCAGACTGCAAATAATCTTCTGAGCTTGAAATTGTGGGTGTGATATCAGCCCACAATCACTGGTCACACCCCGCTTCGGGTGTGGCCAGTACCTTCCACTAATTTAACAGGACGTGTTTGAGGAGAATAAAAAAACGGCCACGCAGGTGAAGAATGAAAAGGTTTCTGTTTTTGTTATTGATATTAAGTCATAGCACATTTGCAAATTGCTGGAATAAAGCGGCGCATTATTATCATATTGATCCGTTTTTACTTTATGCCATCGCGAATGTGGAATCGAGAATGAACCCGTACGCCATTGGCATCAATCATGACGGAACGCGCGATGTCGGATTAATGCAAATCAACAGCTCGCACTTTCCTGAACTTGAACGCAAAGGCATTAATGAAAACCGTCTGATGACAGAGCCCTGCACCTCTATTATGGTCGGCGCCTCTATATTGTCAGGCATGATTAAGGTTTATGGATACAACTGGGAAGCGGTAGGTGCGTATAACGCCGGGCTTAAAAAAGAAAATTACCCTAAGCGCATGGTCTATGCCCATAAGGTCTGGAAAAAGTATCAGCAGTTAAAATTAGCCGCCCGCGACAGAACCAACTGGTGAGTTTTTTTGTTTTTTGAAGAGTACCCACCCGTATTCTTCAGAAAATGAAAAGCAGCTGTCTGAAGTTTATTTATTAACGGATTAATAAATGAATTTAGATTTATTTAACTTTATCGAAATTAACAGGAATAACCGAGATGAATAAAAGGACATTACTGAGCGTGCTTATTGCCGGTGCCTGCGTAGCGCCGGTGATTGCTCAGGCCACCATGCTGAAGGCGGAAAGCAGTGTGCCTTACACCATGAAAGCCAGCGATCTGGCTAAAAAGGAAAAAGAGCTCACCGATTTCCCACTGATGAAATCCGTGAAGGATACCATCCGTACGCTGGACAACGCTCAGGTCGAGCAGATTGAGCCAGGCCGTGCAGCCAACCCGGTAAACGTGAAACGCGTTGAAGGGATCCTTAAAGAGAGCGACTGGGAATACCTGTTCCCGCTGCGCGCGAAGGATTACAGCTACAGTAACTTCCTGAAAGCTGTGGGTAAATTCCCGGCGCTGTGTGATACCTACAACGATGGCCGCGACAGCGAAGCTATCTGCCGTAAAGAGCTGGCAACCATGTTTGCTCACTTCGCACAGGAAACCGGCGGCCACGAAAGCTGGCGTCCGGAGCCGGAATGGCGTCAGGCACTGGTCTATGTGCGTGAGATGGGCTGGAGCGAAGGCCAGAAGGGCGGCTATAACGGGGAGTGTAACCCGGACGTCTGGCAGGGTCAGACCTGGCCGTGCGGTAAAGACAAAGATGGCGACTTCCTGAGCTACTTTGGCCGCGGCGCTAAGCAGTTGTCTTACAACTACAACTACGGTCCATTCTCTGAAGCAATGTACGGCGATGTCCGCACGCTGCTCGACAAACCTGAGCTGGTGGCCGACACCTGGCTGAACCTGGCGAGCGCCATCTTCTTCTTCGCTTATCCACAGCCGCCAAAACCAAGCATGCTTCAGGTTATCGACGGCACCTGGCAGCCGAACGACCACGATAAAGCCAACGGTCTTGTCCCTGGCTTCGGCGTGACCACCCAGATCATCAACGGCGGCGTAGAGTGCGGTGGCCCGACTGAAATTGCCCAGTCTCAGAACCGTATCAAATACTACAAAGAGTTCGCTAACTACCTGAAAGTCCCTGTACCGGCTGACGAAGTGCTTGGCTGTGCCAACATGAAGCAGTTCGATGAAGGTGGCGCAGGCGCCCTGAAGATCTACTGGGAACAGGACTGGGGATGGAGCGCGGATACCCCTGATGGCAAGACCTACGCTTGCCAGCTGGTGGGTTACCAGACGCCATTTAGCGCGTTCAAAGACGGCGACTACACCAAGTGTGTACAGAAGTTCTTTAACGTGAACATCGTTAACGACGACGGTTCCGCGGTCGTGCCGGATGAAACACCGGCTCCTGCTCCAGCCCCGTCTGAAGATGAGACGCCAGCGCCGACACCAACACCGGATGAAACCCCGGCACCTGTGCCAGACGACATCCCGGCGGTGGTAAACCATGCGCCTGTAGCGCAGATTGCCGGTCCGATCGGTGCGGTTGAAGCCGGTGCGCAGGTCTCCCTGAGCGCAGAAGGCTCTACCGACGAAGACGGCAACAAGCTGACCTACACCTGGCGTTCCCAGGACGGCCAGACCGTTACCGGCGACGATAAAGCGGTAGTGACCTTCAACGCGCCTGAAGCCGCGACGGCGCAGCAGTATGAAATCAGCCTGACCGTCAGCGACGGCGAGCTGAGCAGCACCACCACATACCTGCTGAACGTAAAAGCCAAAGCAGCCACCCCGTCTCAGGACGAAGGCACTTCCGGCTCTTACCCGGCGTGGAGCGCGAACAGCAAGTACAGCGCAGGCGATATCGTGAACAACCACGGTAAACTGTTCCAGTGCAAACCGTTCCCGTACAGCGGCTGGTGTAACAACGCACCAATGTACTATGAACCAGGCGCAGGTCTGGCATGGTCTGAGGCCTGGACGGCATTATAAACAGCAAACGGCAACCGAAAGGTTGCCGTTTTAATCTTTACTCCCTCTCCCTGTGGGAGAGGGCCGGGGTGAGGGCATCAGGCCGCACCCAATTAACTACCGATGCAACTTCCCATGGTCCCGCAGCCACGCCGCGGTGCGCACAATCCCTTCATCCAGCGTCACAATCGGCTTATACCCCAGCTCATTCTCCGCGCGCGAAATATCCAGCGTGAAATCAAAATTCAGCTTCGACACGCCGTAATGCGTCAGCGCAGGCTCTTTGGCGGTTTTGCTGCCAAAACGCTCCATGCTGCGGGCAATCATATCCAGCATGGGATAAGGCACCGAGCGAATGCGGCAGTCGATGTGCAGCTCGTCGATCAGGCGCTGCACAATGGTGCGAAGGCGGCAGGGTTCGCCGTTGGTGATGTTATACGCGCGACCGGACGCCAGTTTATCGCTGTCCGGCTGGCTCGCCAGCCACATGGCGTACACGGCATTTTCGTAATAAGTCATGTCCACCAGCGCATCACCGCCGCGCGGCAGCAGCACGCTGCCGTAGTGGTGCATCATCTGCGCCAGGCGCGGAATAAACACTTTATCGTGCGGTCCGAAAAGACTTTGCGGGCGCAGGATCGTAAAGCGCGTATGCGGGTTCGACTGCGCCAGCAGGTCGATCACCTCTTCGCTGGCCGCCTTGCTGCGGGCAAACTCACAGGCAAAACGGGCCGGACGGAACGTTTCCTGGATATCCCGGTGGTGGTGATAGTCGAAGTAGAGCGACGGAGAGGAGATATGAATAAAGTTACGCACGCCCCAGGCAACGGCCCACTCGCCCAGACGGCGCGTGGCGCGCACGTTGGCGAGATCAAAGGCTTCCTGGGTTCCCCACGGAGAGGTAAAACTGGAGCAGTGCCACAGGGTGTCGATTCCGGCGAGCATCACTTTCGCCTGAGAGGAGACCAGCTCCGTCAGGTCGGCATGGACAAACTCTGCGCCCATTTTTTGCAGCAGCTTACCCATCGCCTCGTTGCGACCGGTAGCCCTGACGCTAATGCCTTTGTTGCGCAGAAATTCGACCGCATTTCGGCCTAAGCCGCTGGTCGCCCCGGTAACCAGTACCTTCATAACAATCCACTGTGTTGAAAAGAATTTCGTGCGCATTCTTTCGTGAATTACGGCGGGTTGCAATGGGAAAGGTGAAAGAAAGCGAGTTTTATTTAGTTCTTTTCCGTTTTTTGTTCTGCCAGTTGCGCAATCCGTTTTGCCATCCCGCGGAAGATAAACAGATGTGCGGGGATCATCAGTAACCAGTAGAACAGACCGGGCATCCCATGTGGGTGCCACCAGGCGCGGACGTCCAATTCACGGCAATCGCCTTTGTCTTTTAGCGTGAAGCAGAGCCGTCCCAGCCCCGGCGCTTTCATGCCGAACAGCAGCGCCAGCTGTTTTTCCGGTTCGACGATGATGACTTTCCAGCTGTCGACCGTATCACCCACTTTGAGGTACGGCTGCGCAGGGCGGCCTTTCGCCAGCCGGTGGCCCACCAGCAGATCCATCGCTCCGCGTGTCTGCCAGAGAATATTGCCGAAGAAATAACGCTCTTTGCCGCCGATCTGGTTCACCACCTCCCACAGCGATGCCAGGCTGGCCGAGGTTTTCACCGTGCAGCCCGCCTGTTTCGGGTAATAACCGTACTCCGGCCGCCAGCGGGCAAACGCCTGCGCGTCGTAGCCCCAGTCGCTGGAGTTCACCAGCTTCTCTTCTTCTTTCAGGGTATGGCGTACCGCGTCGTCAAAACGGATCAGCGTCTGCGGAATTAATGCGCGCAGTTCGCCATCGTCCGCCAGCAGATCGTGCTTCAGCCCCTGGATCAGCGCTTTCGCTGTCGTCGGCGGCACTGAGGTAATAACGTTTAAAAACCACACGGAGATCCAGCGGGTCGGAAAGGGAACGGGGATGAGCCAGCGTCGGCGGCCGCTGACGCGCATAAAATGCTCGAACTGTTCCTGATAGCTCAACACCTCCGGCCCCGCGGCCTCAAGCACGCGATGCTGTTCGGCGGGATGGTCCAGCAGCGCCACCAGGTAATGCAGCAGGTTTTCCAGGGCAATCGGCGTGGTGCGCGACCGCACCCAGCGCGGTGGGGTGAGCACCGGCAGGTTGTAGACCATATCGCGCATCACTTCGAAGGCGGCAGAGCCCGCGCCGACGATGATCCCCGCCCGCAGTTCGGTGACGGGGATATCCGCACTGCGCAAGGTGTCCGCGGTAAGCTGACGGGCGCGCAGGTGGTCCGACTGCTCATTTTCGGGCGCCTGGAGCGAGCTTAAAAAAATCACCTGCTTAACCGGCGTTTGCCGCAGGGCATCGCGGACGTTCAGGGCCACCTGACGTTCGTGGGCGATAAAATCGCCGCCTTCGCCCATGCTGTGCACCAGGTAATACAGCGTGTCGATATCTTCCAGCAGCACTGGCAGCGACTCTGGCCAGTTAAGGTCGACGTTGTGGCAGGTGACGCCAGGCAGGTTTAGTTTTTGCAGGCGTTCCGTGTTGCGTGCCGCCGCCAGCACCTGATGCCCTTGCTGGCTTAACGCCGTGGTCAGATGCTGACCGATATACCCGCTGGCACCAAGCACCAGAATACGTTGCGGCACGTTCTGCTCCTTAACGCTGTAAAAACGCCTGCCAGTGTTTCACGACGTCCAACAGCTGCTCGCGGCTGACGTCGAGATGCATCACCAGACGCACAACGGATGACGCGTTGATCAGTACGCCACGCGCTTTCATGAATTCCCCAAGCGCAGCGGCGTGCTCATCACCCACGCGAACAAACAGCATGTTGGTGTCGTGTCGCATCACGTCGGCGCCAATTTCACGCAGTTGCCCGGCCATCCACGAGGCGTTGTCGTGATCGTCCTGCAGACGTGCCACGTTGTTTTTAAGGGCATACAGACCCGCTGCGGCCAGAATACCGGCCTGGCGCATGCCGCCGCCGGTCATCTTACGCCAGCGGTTGGCGCGTTTGATGTAGTCCGCATCGCCCACCAGCAGAGAACCCACGGGGGTGCCCAGCCCTTTTGAGAGGCAGATGGTGAACGAGTCACAATATTGCGTAATCTCGTTCAGCTCGCAGCCGTAGGCCACCACGGCGTTAAAGATTCGTGCGCCGTCCACGTGCAGGCCGAGCCTGCGCTCGCGGGTAAATTCCCACGCCGCTTTGAGGTACTCGCGCGGCAGGACTTTGCCGTTGTGGGTGTTTTCAAGGCTGAGTAATTTGGTGCGGGCGAAGTGGATGTCGTCGGCTTTGATTTTTGCGGCGACCTTGTCGAGCGGGAGAGTGCCGTCCGGTGCGGCGTCGATCGGCTGCGGCTGAATGCTGCCGAGCACCGCCGCGCCGCCCGCTTCGTACAGGTAGTTATGCGCTCCCTGGCCGACGATGTACTCTTCACCGCGTTCGCAGTGGCTGAGCAGCGCCACCAGGTTGGCCTGCGTTCCGGTGGGCAGGAACAGGGCGGCCTCTTTACCGCTGAGTTCTGCGGCATAGCGCTGCAGTTCGTTGACCGTTGGATCGTCACCGTAGACGTCGTCCCCGACCGGGGCGGCCATCATCTCTTCGAGCATGGCGCGACTCGGACGGGTAACGGTATCACTGCGTAAATCAATCATTTCACATCCCTTTATTTTAAGAGGTCATGCGAAATGTTTTACCTGAGCCAGTTAGTTTTTGCCAGTTCGATCACTTCATCGCCGCGGCCGCTGATGATCGCCCGCAGCATGTAGAGGCTGAAGCCTTTGGCCTGCTCCAGCTTGATCTGCGGCGGGATGGCCAGCTCCTCTTTAGCGACCACCACATCCACCAGCACCGGGCCGTCGATGGAAAACGCCCGTTGCAGAGCTTCATCCACCTCGGAGGCTTTCTCCACGCGGATACCGGTTATGCCGCAGGCTTCGGCAATGCGGGCAAAGTTGGTGTCGTGCAGCTCGGTGCCGTCCGTCAGATAGCCCCCGGCCTTCATCTCCATCGCCACAAAGCCCAGCACGCTGTTATTGAAGACCACGATTTTCAGCGGCAACTTCATCTGCACCACCGACAGGAAATCGCCCATCAGCATGCTGAATCCGCCGTCACCGCACATCGCCACCACCTGACGCTCCGGAGCGGTGGCTTTGGCGCCCAGCGCCTGCGGCATGGCGTTGGCCATCGAGCCGTGGTTGAACGAGCCGAGCAGGCGGCGTTTGCCGTTCATCTTCAGGTAGCGTGCCGCCCAGACGGTTGGCGTGCCGACGTCGCAGGTAAAGATGGCATCGTCGTCCGCGAAGTGGCTGATCTGCTGCGCGAGATACTGCGGGTGGATCGCTTTGTCGCTCGGTTTGGCGAGATCGTCCAGCCCCTTACGCGCATCGCGGTAATCGCTCAGGGCTTTGTCGAGGAATTTACGATCCGTTTTCTCTTCCAGCAGCGGCAGCAGGGCGGCAAGGGTGGATTTAATGTCGCCCACCAGCGCCATATCGACCTTGCTGTGTGCACCGATGCTGGCCGGGTTAATATCGATCTGAATGATTTTGGCATCTGTCGGGTAGAACGCGCGATAGGGGAACTGGGTACCGAGCAGGATCAGCGTGTCGGCATTCATCATGGTATGGAAGCCGGACGAAAAACCGATCAGCCCGGTCATGCCCACGTCGTAGGGGTTATCGTACTCAACGTGCTCTTTGCCGCGCAGGGCATGAACCACTGGGGCTTTTAGCTTACCTGCAAATTCAAGGAGTTCCTTGTGCGCGCCAGCACAGCCGCTGCCGCACATCAGGGCGATATTGCTGGCGTAACGCAGCAGTTGCGCCAGTTTTTTCAGCTCCTCTTCAGCTGGGGTAACGACCGGCTGGGGGGCGTGATACCAGTGGGTGCTGGCCCCTTCGGGCGCAGCCTTGAGCGCCACATCCCCCGGGATCACAACCACAGAAACACCGCGGTTCAGCACCGCCTTGCGCATGGCTATCGCCAGAACCTGCGGGATCTGCTCCGGCGAGGACACCAGCTCGCAATAGTGGCTGCATTCACGGAACAGCTCCTGCGGATGCGTCTCCTGAAAATAGCCACTGCCGATTTCAGATGAGGGAATATGGGCGGCAATTGCCAGCACCGGCACGTGATTGCGGTGACAGTCGAACAGCCCGTTAATCAGATGCAGGTTCCCTGGACCACACGACCCGGCGCAGACGGCCAGCTCCCCGGTGAGCTGTGCTTCGGCCCCGGCGGCAAAGGCGGCGACCTCCTCATGACGGGTCGGCATCCATTCAATGGTTTTCATCTTGTTGAGGCTGTCGCTCAGCCCGTTCAGTGAATCGCCGGTTACGCCCCAGATACGTTTTACACCTGCCTGTTCAAGGGTCTTCGCTATGTATGCAGCCACGGTTTGTTTCATGGTTGTCCGTCTCCTTTTTGTGATATCGCTTACAAGCTTAGAAGAAAGTCACTGTATTGCCTGCACAATACCCCTCATTTCAGGGTGGTTTTCACCGGCAATGATTCGGCATAATCTGGCGACAGATTGGGTGAAAACGGGAATCATTTCAGATGGTTAAATCATTGTTAATTGCTGTAAACGAAAAGCTAACGTGCGACGATCTCGGCAAACTCTTGTTACGACTTGCCGTCGGTGGGCTGATGTTGTTTCACGGATTACACAAGTTATTTGGCGGTGTGGGCTTTATCAGCGGCCTGCTGGTGGAAAAAGGGCTGCCGGGGTTTATTGCTTACGGCGTATTGATTGGCGAAGTGGTGGCACCGATCCTGATTATTGTCGGCCTCTTTACGCGCCCGGCGGCGCTGGTTCTGGCGTTTACCATGATTGTGGCATGGCTGATGGTGGGCACGGGCAAAACCTTTGCACTCGATGCCGTCGGTGCGTGGGCCATTGAGAGCCTGGTGTATTTCTTTATCGGCTCGCTGGCGGTGGCGTTTTTAGGGGCAGGGCGGTACGCGGTAGGGAAAGGTCCTGCGTGGCGATAGGGTTGTTGTAGGTCGGGTAAACGTAGTGCCACCCGACAAAAAGCCCGGTGGCGCTGACGCTTACCGGGCCTACGATCGAACATTTAACGTTTATGCAAGGACCAGGTCCCCCTGCGGATGACATGAGCACGCCAGCACATAACCTTCAGCAATTTCTGCATCGGTCAGCGTCATGGTGCTGGTCACGCTGTACTCCCCGGAGACTACCTTCGTTTTACAGCATCCGCATACGCCCGCGCGACAGGCAGCCACCACGGGCACCTTATTGCTTTCCAGCGCCTCCAGCAGCGTGGTGCCCACGTGGCCAAAGAAGGTTTGTGCCGGTTGCAGTTTGGTGAACTGAATCCCGCTGGTTGCCGCCTCCGCCACCGGCGTGAAGAACTGCTCTTTGAAGAAGCGGGTTACGCCCAGGGCTTTCACTTCCTGTTCCACAATCTCCATATACGGTGCCGGGCCGCAGGTCATCACGGTACGGTTCGCTATATCGGGCACGCGTTGCAGCAGCTCGCGGCTCAGACGTCCCTCGACAAAACCGTGCGTCGCGTTGTGCTCTGCCACCAGCGTCACCGGATAGTTGTGCCACTCATCGGCAAAGATCACATCGTCCGGCGAGCGCACGCTGTAGATCACCTGCACGTCAGCCTGCGGGCGGTTTTTGGCCAGCCAGCGACGCATTGACATGATCGGCGTGACGCCACAGCCTGCGGCCAGCAGCAGGAATTTATCTTCGCTTTTGTCGTCACAGGTAAATTCCCCCTGCGCGTCAGACAGCCAAATGTAATCCCCGCGCTTGACGTCACGCGTGAGCCACTGCGAGCCTGCACCGTCACCGATGCGGCGGATAGTGAGCGTAATGTATTCGCTCACGCCCGGCGTCGAGGAGATCGTATAGGCGCGCAATGTGTCCGCGGAGTTGCGGACGCTGACCAGCGCATACTGACCGGCACGGTACGGGTAGTAGTCATGGCACAGCAGCGACAGCGTCCACACATCCGGCGTCTCCTGCTGGATGTGGTGAACCTGCATCCGCCACGGGCACTGAGAGGTTGGCATGGTCATGAAATACTCCTTACGCGCTCAGCAGTTGCTGCATATCTTCTTCTACGGTGGTCACGGAACGCAGACCGAATTTCTCGTTCAGCACGGCCAGCAGGTCCGGCGTCAGGAAGCCTGGCGCGGTTGGGCCGGTGACGATATTGGTTACGCCCAGAGAGAGCAGGGTCAGCAGGATCACAATCGCTTTCTGCTCGAACCAGGAGAGCACCAGCGACAGCGGCAGATCGTTCACGCCGCAGCCCAGTTTCTCCGCCAGCGTGACCGCCAGAATGATGGCTGAATAGGCATCGTTACACTGACCAGCATCCACCAGACGCGGCAGCCCTTCAATGTTACCGAAGTCCAGCTTGTTGAAACGGTATTTACCGCAGGCCAGCGTCAGGATCAGGCAATCTTCCGGCACGCGGGTGGCGAAATCGGTGAAGTAGTTACGCTCACCGCGCGCGCCGTCACAGCCGCCAATCAGGAAGATGTGGCGCAGTTTTTCACGGCTGACGAGGTCAATCAGCGAATCTGCGGCGCCGAGCAGCGTTTCGCGACCAAAACCGACAGTGATCAGGTGCGGAATTTCGCTGTACGGGAAGCCCGCCATCTGCTGCGCCTGGGCGATCACCGGACCGAAATCGTCACCTTCAAGGTGGCTCACGCCCGGCCAGCCGACGATGCTGCGGGTCCAGATGCGGTCATCATACGCGCCGACGGTCGGGTCGATGATGCAGTTAGAGGTCATCACAATTGGGCCCGGGAAGCGGGCGAACTCAACCTGCTGATTCTGCCAGCCGCTGCCGTAGTTCCCGATCAGATGTTTGAATTTACGCAGTTCCGGGTAGCCGTGTGCGGGCAGCATTTCGCCGTGGGTATAGACGTTAACGCCGGTGCCTTCGGTCTGCTTCAGCAGGTTGTAGAGATCTTTCAGGTCGTGGCCGGAAATGAGAATACATTTGCCTTCGGTCGCTTTCACATTGACCTGCGTTGGCGTTGGATGACCGTAGGTGCTGGTTTCACCGGCATCCAGAATGCTCATCACTTTGAAGTTCATCTGGCCGATTTCCATAGAGCACTCAAGCAGCGCATTCATATCGGCAGGCCAGGTGCCCAGCCACGCCATGATTTTGTGGTACTGCGCGTAGATGTCGTTATCGTACTGGCCAAGCACGTGCGCGTGCTCCATATAGGCTGCGGCACCTTTCAGGCCGTACAGGCACAGCAGGCGCAGGCCGAGAATGTTCTCGCCAATCGCCGCTTTGTCTTTGTTCGGGGTAAATTCTGCGGCCTGACGCTGTAATTCGCCCAGGTCGTCACTCACCAGTTGCAGTTCTGACATCGGGTTGTCCACGCGGGCGCTGGCATCGGCATTCAGGCACTGCGCTTTCAGCGCTTCGCGCAGGGCAATCGCTTCACGGGCGTACCCGACAATGCGCGGCGAATCAAAGTTAACGTTAGTCAGCGTGGAGAAAAAGGCGCGCGGCGCAAAGCTGTCTACGTAGTGGTCGACAATACCGTACTCGCGGGCTTTGAATGCCCAGGCGGAAAGTCCCTGCAGGGCAGCAATCAGCAGATCCTGCAGGTCTGATGTTTCTGCGGTTTTACCGCACATACCCTGCGCGTAAGAACAGCCATTGCCTGCCGGGGTACGGATAGTTTGTTCACATTGCACACAAAACATAATCACACCTTTTAAAGTTATATTTGATATACATGTTTAAGGTTATGCCTGTGTCCGGGCGGTGAAAAGGGCTTTTTTTGACAAAGTAGAGGGAGATTGATTTAGCGCAATTTTGGCGGCAGGAACCCTACCGCCAGAGAGGTATCAGGCGGAGAAAAAGGCCATCAGAACAGGCACCAGCAGGCTCAGAATAAAGCCGTGTACGATGGCGGCGGGCACCATTTCCAGCCCGCCAGAGCGTTGTAATACCGGCAGGGTAAAGTCCATCGACGTCGCCCCGCTCAGACCCAGCGCGGTAGAGCGGCTGCGGCGAACCAGGCCCGGGATCAGCATGATGGCGATTAACTCCCGCGCCAGGTCGTTAAAGAAGGCGGCGCTGCCAATAACAGGGCCAAACGACTCGGTTAGCAGAATACCGGAGAGGGAATACCAGCCAAATCCGGAGGCCATGGCCAGGCCGGTTTTGAGCGGCAGGTCGAGAATCAAGGCGTTAATGACGCCTGCTACCATTGAACTGGCGACCACAATAACGGCAACAATCATTCCCCGACGATTCAGGACAATCTGTTTCAGGGTCATGCCATTATTGCGTAGCTGGATACCAATAAGGAACAGCAGGAAGATCAGGGTATATTCGCTGGCTTCGGTGGCGTGCTGCAAAAAAGGCCATCCGGTGAGCCCAAGGACAAAACCGAGCACCACGACGCCGCACAGTTTTAATGATTCCAGCGCCATCGCAATTCGGGAAGGCAGTTTTTCCTGATGGTGATGGTTTTTCCACGGAATAGTGCGCTCAAGCCAGAATAAGGCGGCGATATTGCAGAGCAAAATAACCACAACAGTGACAGCAGAATAATGCAGGATGGAAAGCAGATTGGTCGCCAGGTTATCCAGAAAGGCCAGGCTAATCCCCATAAAGAACAGAATGACGTAAACAATCCAGCTGAGAAAACGGTTGATAAGCCGTAATGCCGATGCCTGATGCAGCGGGATAAGATAGCCCACAATCAGGGGCAGCAGAATAATGAGGAGTCCTGAGAACATGAACAACCGGTCCTTGTGAGTAGCTGTTGAGCGCCAGAGACACTACCCAATAAAGGCTGTTCAGTAAAGCGGCAAAAGAAAGCCGGGTGGCGGCTGCGCCTTACCCGGCCTGTTGCCCTCACACTGGCCCTCTCCCACAGGGAGAGGGAGGGAAAGATTAATCGCGTTTTTCCAGCAGGGTGCGATACAGCACGCCGCCCAGAATACCGCCGACGATCGGCATTACCCAGAACAGCCACAGCTGCTCAAGTGCCCAACCGCCCTGGAAGATGGCGACGGCGGTGCTGCGCGCCGGGTTCACCGAGGTGTTGGTCACCGGAATGGAGATCAGGTGAATAAGCGTCAGTGCCAGACCAATGGCGATAGGCGCGAAGCCCGCAGGGGCGTATTTGTCGGTCGCGCCGTGGATCACCAGCAGGAAGCCGGCGGTCAGCACAATTTCAATCACAATGGCAGAGAGCATAGAGTAGCCGCCAGGCGAGTGCTCACCGAAGCCGTTGGAAGCAAAACCGCTGGCTGCGGCGTCAAAGCCGGCTTTACCGCTGGCAATCACGTACAGCACCGCGGCAGCAATAATACCGCCCACAACCTGAGCGACAATATAGCCAATGACCTCTTTGGCCGGGAAGCGACCACCAGCCCATAAGCCTAATGTCACGGCCGGGTTAAAATGACCACCGGAAATATGTCCTACGGCGAAGGCCATGGTTAATACCGTTAAACCAAATGCCAGCGCGACGCCGACAAAACCAATGCCGAGTTCCGGAAATGCTGCTGCCAGAACGGCACTACCGCAGCCACCAAACACCAGCCAGAATGTACCAAAGCATTCTGCTGCTAATTTTCTGAACATAACCACCTCAATTAACTACCGCACGCTTTCCCGCGCGCGGGATATATCGCCATAAAGGGATGACGACTCAAAGAGCCATTATTTTAGAAACCAACAACACCCCTTCGCCACTTAAATAAATTCGGATAATTTGATTTAAGGCAATGTGATGTCAATCCTTGTTCAAACTGGAGGTGAATAGATCATAGTCCAATTTGCGGGCGATAGTTTGTGGTGCTATTGAGACTATTTCAAATGAAACCTTGCACGTAAATTCTGAATTTTTCGTGCTGAGACAAAATAATCAGGAGGCCTGACAGTGTTCTGTGCGGCATCCTCCCGCTATACTGCTGATAACTTAAAGGAAAAAGTGATCATTTCTCGGGGGATGTATGCTTCTCGAACGTGTGGAAATTGTCGGGTTTCGCGGTATAAACCGTCTGTCACTCCAGCTGGAGCAGAATAACGTCCTCATCGGCGAGAACGCCTGGGGTAAGTCCAGCCTGCTGGACGCGCTGACGCTGCTGCTTTCGCCCGAGGGCGATTTGTATCACTTCGTTCATGATGATTTCTGGTTTCCGCCCGGCGATGTCAACGGCCGTGAGAAGCATCTCCATATCATTCTGACGTTCCGCGAATCCGAGCCGGGGCGTCACCGGGTGCGTCGCTTCCGCCCGATGTCACCGTGCTGGGTTCAGAGCGACGATGGCTTCCACCGTATTTTTTATCGTCTGGAAGGCGAGATGTCAGAGAATGAAGGGGTGCTGACCCTGCGTGAATTTCTCGACCAGAAAGGCAACCCCATCCCACTGGACAATATCGACGAGCTGGCCCGGCATCTGATTCGTTTGATGCCGGTGCTACGCTTGCGCGATGCGCGTTTTATGCGGCGTATCCGTAACGGTACTGTGCCGCATATGCCGGAAGTAGAAGTCACCGCCCGCGAGCTTGATTTCCTGGCACGCGAGCTGGTTTCGCGTCCGCAAAATCTCACCGATGGGCAAATCCGCCAGGGGCTTTCTGCCATGGTGCAACTGCTGGAGCACTATTTTTCCGAGCAGGGGACCTCGCAGTCGCGCCATCGTCTGATGCGCCGTCGGTCCCATGATGAGCAACGAAGCTGGCGCTATCTCGATATCATTAACCGGATGATCGACCGGCCCGGCGGACGCACTCATCGGGTGATTTTGCTGGGGCTGTTTTCCACCCTTCTGCAGGCCAAGGGAACCGTCCGTCTGGATCGCGATGCGCGTCCGCTGCTGCTGGTGGAAGATCCGGAAACACGTCTGCACCCCATCATGCTCTCCGTTGCCTGGCACCTGTTGAATCTGCTGCCGCTTCAGCGCATTACCACCACCAATTCCGGCGAGTTGTTGTCGCTGACGCCGGTCGAGTATGTTTGCCGCCTGGTGCGTGAATCATCGCGCGTTTCTGCTTACCGGTTGGGGCCGGGAGGGATGAATGCCGAGGATGGTCGCCGTATTGCGTTTCATATCCGCTTTAATCGCGCCTCGTCGCTTTTTGCCCGCTGCTGGCTTCTGGTGGAGGGGGAAACCGAGACCTGGGTCATCAACGAGCTGGCGCGCCAGTGCGGCCACCATTTTGATGCGGAGGGGATTAAGGTCATCGAGTTTGCGCAGTCAGGGTTAAAGCCGCTGATCAAATTCGCCCGGCGGATGGGCATAGAATGGCACGTGCTGGTCGACGGCGATGAGGCGGGTAAAAAATACGCATCCACCGTGCGCAGCCTGTTGAACGATGAGCGAGAAGAAGAGCGGGATCATTTAACCATGCTGCCCGCCATGGACATGGAGCACTTTATGTACCGCCAGGGGTTTGACGACGTGTTCCACAGGATAGCGATGGTGCCGGTCGATGTGCCGATGAACATGCGGCGCGTGATCGCCAAAGCGATCCACCGCTCTTCAAAACCGGATTTAGCCATTGAAGTGGCAACAGAAGCAGGGCGGAGAGGGATCGAATCGGTGCCTACGCTGCTGCGTAAAATGTTCTCCCGCGTCCTGTGGCTGGCACGCGGGAAAGCCGATTAACGCCGGGTTGCCTGGGTGACCTGCTCCGTCAGGCTATCCAGCAGCTCATAGCGGCGGCGATATTCCGCGCGTTTTTTACTGGCAATCTCTTCCATGGACTTACGCGGCATGGCAAGCGGCAGTTCAAAGTTACCGTTATCCTGTTTGTGTCCGCCGAGGGAGATCCAGAAGCTGTCGTAATCCGCCAGCAGTTTCCCCTCTTTTTTCTTGCGATATCGCCAGCTGCGATAGATGTGGGTGGCATTACTCACCGCCACAATCTGCTCCACCGGGAAGGCGCTGCCAAGCGTCATGACAGCTTCAACCAGCAGACGTTTCGGGAAAAGGCCATGGCACGCCTTGGTTGCCTTCTGGATCAGCTCATGCGGAACGTGGGCTTTCGCCCCCTGCAGACCGCCGATAAAGAGTGTGCTTTTGCCTTCAAACGGGCACAGCGTAAACGTTATTTCCGCCAGCACGGTATCCTGATGGTCACTGAAAAAGAGGGTAGCTTCTCCCTCTTTATCCAGGAACGCATCGGCGCACAACCGAACGGTAAACTGCTGTTCATCCTTACCGGTTAAGGTCAGGAGCGTCACGCCCTGCTTAGAAAGATAGCCTTTGAGCAGCGCGGCTGGCAGGTGGTGACTCATGGTCTGGTAGTGCCAGTTCAGGGCTTCCAGCGCATGCGGGCGATCCATATTCACGGTCAGCCAAGGGCGATGCAGGCGACAGGGCAGGCCAGGCTGGACCTGCAGCATTTGCATCAAACGGGGCTGCTTTGCCAGGCTTGAGAGCAGACGTGCGGTGCTGAGCGGTGTGGCCAGCGTGCGAAGCGCAAACTTACGTCGATAGGCGGGATTTTGCCATGCCAGGCCCGGCGTAATGGTGCCAGTGACCAGGCTTTTAAACAGCTGCCAGCCGGATTTAGGCTGCGACAGAGTGGAATACGGTGTATCGACGATGGAAGACATGTGAGATCCTGCTTCTTATGGAATGGCGTTATTTCAGCAGGCCCTTTGTCAACGTTGTGTCAACAAATCCAGGCATTTCCTGAATTCAGGGGTTTCGTTGAGGAGTGGTTTAGATAGAATCGACGTTGATGTAAGCCAGAATAATTATTTGGAATATTTATGAACCTTAAGGGAAAACGCAGAAAGTGGTTTCTGCTGCTGGCGATAGTGGTGATAGCGGCCGGATACTGGTTATGGCAAGTGCTCAACGCGCCGGTTCCGCAGTATCAAACGCTGATCGTCCGTCCGGGTGAATTGCAGCAAAACGTACTGGCGACCGGCAAACTTGATGCGCTGCGCAAGGTTGACGTGGGCGCACAGGTTAGCGGGCAGTTAAAAACGCTGTCCGTTGAGATTGGCGATAAGGTGAAAAAGGGGCAACTGCTCGGCGTTATCGACCCGGAACAGGCTGAAAACCAGATCCGGGAAGTGGAAGCCACGCTGATGGAGCTGCGCGCGCAGCGTGCGCAGGCGCTGGCGGAACGTAATCTTGCCCAGGTGACCCTGACGCGTCAGCAGGCGCTGGCCAAAACGCAGGCGATCTCGAAACAGGATCTCGACACGGCCGCCACCGAACTGGCGGTGAAACAGGCGCAGATTGGCACCATTGACGCGCAAATCAAGCGCAACCAAGCCTCGCTGGATACGGCGAAAACCAACCTCGATTATACGAAGATTGTGGCGCCCATGGCCGGGGAAGTGACCCAGATCACCACGCTTCAGGGTCAGACGGTGATTGCCGCCCAACAGGCGCCGAACATTCTGACGCTGGCGGATATGAGCACTATGCTGGTGAAAGCGCAGGTTTCCGAGGCGGATGTTATCCATCTTAAGCCGGGGCAGAACGCCTGGTTCACCGTACTGGGCGATCCGCAGACGCGCTATGAAGGCGTGCTGAAGGACATTCTGCCTACGCCGGAAAAAGTGAACGACGCGATCTTCTACTATGCCCGTTTTGAAGTCCCCAACCCGCAGGGCGTGCTGCGTCTGGATATGACCGCGCAGGTCCATATTCAGCTGACCGGCGTAAAAAACGTGCTGACCGTTCCGCTCTCTGCGCTGGGGGAATCCGCCGGGGATAACCGCTATAAGGTGAAGGTGTTACGCAACGGCGAAACGCGCGAGCGTGAAGTGGTGATTGGCGCACGCAACGATACCGACGTGGTGGTGGTGAAAGGGCTGGAAGAGGGTGACGAGGTGGTCACCAGCGAAACCCTGCCCGGAGCGGCGAAATGACGGCGTTGCTTGAGCTGACTGATATTCGTCGCAGCTATCCGTCGGGCGATGGTCCGGTGGAGGTGCTGAAGGGCATCTCCCTGCGCGTGGAAGCGGGCGAGATGGTGGCGATTGTTGGCGCGTCGGGTTCCGGTAAATCGACGCTGATGAACATTCTTGGCTGTCTGGATAAACCGACCAGCGGTACCTACCGCGTGGCCGGAACGGACGTTTCCACTCTGGACGGCGACGCGCTGGCAAAGCTGCGTCGGGAACACTTCGGCTTTATCTTTCAGCGTTACCATCTGCTCTCTCACCTGAGTGCGGCGCAGAACGTGGAGGTCCCGGCGGTCTATGCAGGCGTGGAGCGCAAGAAACGCCTTGCGCGCGCGCAGGCGCTGTTAACGCGTCTTGGTCTGGCGGAGCGGGTAGATTATCAGCCCTCGCAGCTTTCTGGCGGTCAGCAGCAGCGCGTGAGTATTGCCCGTGCGCTGATGAACGGCGGGCAGGTGATCCTGGCCGATGAACCCACCGGAGCGCTCGACAGCCATTCCGGTGAAGAGGTGATGGCGATCCTCCATCAGCTTCGCGATCAGGGGCACACGGTCATTATCGTGACTCACGATCCGCAGGTGGCGGCGCAGGCTGAGCGCATTATCGAGATCCACGACGGCGAGCTGGTGAGCAACCCGCCACCGCGTGCGTCCAGAGCGGCCGCGCCAAAAGAAGCCTTGCCTGCTGCAACCGGCTGGGGACAGTTTTCCAGCGGTTTTCGCGAGGCGCTGACCATGGCCTGGCTGGCGATGGCGGCCAATAAAATGCGCACCCTGCTGACCATGCTTGGGATCATCATCGGTATTGCATCGGTGGTGTCGATTGTGGTGGTGGGCGATGCAGCCAAACAGCTGGTGCTGGCGGATATCCGCGCTATCGGGACCAACACTATTGACGTCTATCCCGGGAAAGACTTTGGTGATGACGAACCGCAGTATCAGCAGGCGTTGAAATACGACGACCTGGCGGCCATTCAGAAACAGCCGTGGGTCAACTCGGCGACGCCTGCCGTGTCGCAAAACCTTCGCCTGCGCGTGGGTAACGTGGACGTTGCCGCCAGCGCGAACGGTGTCAGCGGAGATTATTTCAACGTCTACGGCATGACCTTCAGCGAAGGGGCGACCTTCAACGCCGAACAGCTGGCGGGCAGGGCGCAGGTGGTGGTACTGGACGCGAACTCGCGCAGACAGCTCTTCCCCAATAAAACCAACGTCGTGGGCGAAGTGATCCTCGTAGGGAACATGCCAGCCACCGTGATTGGCGTGGCGGAAGAGAAGCAGTCCATGTTTGGCAGCAGCAAGATCCTGCGGGTCTGGCTACCGTACAGCACCATTTCCGGGCGGATTATGGGGCAGTCATGGCTGAACTCCATCACCGTGCGCGTCAAGGAGGGTTATGACAGCGCGCTGGCCGAACAGCAGCTTGAGCGGCTGTTAACCCTGCGTCACGGGAAGAAGGATTTCTTCACCTGGAATATGGACGGCCTCTTGAAAACGGCGGAAAAGACCACACGTACTCTTCAGCTGTTCCTCACGCTGGTGGCGGTGATTTCGCTGGTCGTTGGCGGTATCGGGGTGATGAATATCATGCTGGTCTCGGTGACGGAACGTACCCGGGAAATTGGTATTCGCATGGCGGTTGGGGCCAGAGCCAGCGACGTGCTGCAGCAATTTTTGATTGAAGCGGTGCTGGTGTGTCTGGTGGGCGGCGCCATGGGGATTGCGCTGTCGATGATGATCGCCTTTGCCCTGCAGATTTTCTTACCCGGCTGGGAGATTGGGTTTTCACCGGTGGCCATTCTTACCGCATTTTTATGCTCGACCTTTACCGGCATCTTGTTTGGCTGGCTGCCAGCCCGCAACGCGGCGCGGCTGGATCCGGTGGATGCGCTGGCTCGGGAATAACCCGAAAATAAAAATGCCAGCCGATCGGGCTGGCATTTTGACTGCGGGATGTACACAATAAAACAGAGAGCTAAGCAACCGTTTCTGCTTCAATCGGTACGATAAGGCTTGCGTGATTGCCTTTGGGTCCCTGATGTACATCGAACCGGACGGACTGCCCGGCTTTGAGCGTTCTGTAACCATCCATCTGAATGGTGGAATAGTGAGCGAATATATCCTCGCCGCCGCCTTCGGGGCAGATGAAGCCAAACCCTTTGGCGTTGTTGAACCACTTAACAGTACCCATTTCCATGCTTCGACATCCTTCGTAAATCTTATAAGTTAAGATGGAATGAACCGGTGGTGGAGTGGGGGCTGTTCAAAACCTCGCCATCTCACGCTTGTACAATTTAGAGAATCGAAAGACATCGTCAAGCGTTTGGCGCTGGAGATGGGACAATAATCAACCAAAGTTTGAAGCAGTTAACGCTATTGCAACAGTTTGTGACAGACATCGCGGATGACAGTAATAGATGATTGTTATCTAACATCTGAGGTAGATTCAAAGTGGTTATGCAAAATGGGTAAGACCAACGACTGGCTGGATTTTGACCAGCTGGCGGAAGACAAAGTGCGTGACGCGCTAAAACCGCCATCTATGTATAAAGTTATGTTAATGAACGATGATTACACGCCGATGGAATTTGTTATTGACGTGCTACAAAAGTTCTTTTCTTATGATGTAGAACGTGCAACGCAACTGATGCTTACCGTTCATTATCGTGGCAAAGCTATCTGCGGCATCTTTACCGCCGAGGTGGCAGAAACCAAAGTGGCGATGGTGAACGACTATGCGAGGGAGAACGAGCATCCGTTGCTGTGTACGCTGGAAAAGGCCTGATAAGGCATAAAATTGGGGGAGGTGCCTATGCTCAATCAAGAACTGGAACTCAGTTTAAATATGGCTTTCGCCAGAGCGCGTGAGCACCGACATGAGTTTATGACCGTCGAGCATTTACTGCTCGCACTGCTTAGCAACCCATCTGCCCGCGAAGCGCTGGAAGCCTGCTCCGTGGATCTGGTGGCGCTACGTCAGGAACTCGAAGCCTTCATCGAACAAACGACACCGGTGCTGCCAGCCAGTGAAGAAGAGCGCGACACACAGCCGACGCTCAGCTTCCAGCGTGTGCTGCAGCGCGCGGTATTCCACGTCCAGTCTTCCGGACGTAGCGAAGTGACGGGCGCAAACGTCCTGGTCGCCATCTTCAGCGAGCAGGAGTCGCAGGCGGCCTACCTGCTGCGCAAACACGAAGTCAGCCGACTCGATGTGGTTAACTTTATTTCCCACGGCACGCGCAAAGACGAGCCTAACCAGGCATCGGATCCCAGCAATCAGGTCAATAACAATGAAGAGCAAGCAGGCGGGGAGGATCGTATGGAAAACTTCACCACCAACCTTAATCAGCTTGCTCGCGTTGGCGGTATCGACCCGCTGATTGGTCGCGATAAAGAGCTGGAGCGCGCGATTCAGGTGCTGTGCCGTCGCCGCAAAAATAACCCACTGCTGGTGGGGGAGTCGGGCGTGGGTAAAACCGCGATTGCCGAAGGTCTCGCCTGGCGCATTGTGCAGGGCGACGTACCGGAAGTGATTGCCGATTGCACCATCTACTCGCTGGATATCGGCTCTTTGCTGGCGGGCACCAAATACCGTGGTGATTTTGAAAAACGCTTCAAGGCGCTGTTAAAACAGCTGGAGCAGGATACCAACAGCATCCTGTTTATCGATGAAATTCATACCATCATCGGTGCGGGTGCCGCTTCGGGTGGGCAGGTGGACGCCGCTAACCTGATCAAACCGCTGCTCTCCAGCGGCAAGATCCGGGTGATTGGCTCGACCACTTACCAGGAGTTCAGCAACATTTTTGAGAAGGATCGTGCCCTGGCGCGTCGCTTCCAGAAAATCGATGTCACTGAACCGTCCGTCGAGGAAACGGTGCAGATCATCAACGGCCTGAAACCGAAGTATGAAGCGCACCACGACGTGCGTTACACCGCGAAAGCGGTGCGTGCGGCGGTGGAGCTGGCGGTGAAATACATCAACGATCGTCATCTGCCGGATAAGGCGATTGACGTGATTGACGAGGCAGGGGCGCGTGCGCGTCTGATGCCAGCCAGCAAGCGTAAGAAAACCGTCAACGTGGCGGATATTGAGTCCGTAGTGGCTCGTATCGCGCGCATTCCTGAGAAGAGCGTTTCTCAGAGCGATCGCGACACGCTGCGTACCCTTGGCAATCGTCTGAAGATGCTGGTCTTTGGTCAGGATAAAGCCATTGAGGCCTTAACCGAAGCGATCAAGATGGCCCGTGCCGGACTTGGGCATGAGCATAAGCCTGTCGGTTCGTTCCTGTTCGCCGGTCCAACCGGTGTCGGGAAAACCGAAGTAACGGTGCAGCTCTCCAAAGCGCTGGGCATTGAACTGCTGCGCTTTGATATGTCCGAGTATATGGAGCGTCACACCGTCAGCCGCTTGATTGGTGCGCCTCCGGGATACGTGGGCTTTGACCAGGGCGGTCTGCTCACCGACGCGGTGATCAAGCATCCACATGCGGTACTGCTGCTCGATGAAATCGAGAAAGCTCACCCGGATGTGTTCAACATCCTGCTGCAGGTGATGGACAACGGGACGCTGACCGACAACAACGGGCGCAAGGCGGACTTCCGTAACGTGGTGCTGGTGATGACCACCAACGCCGGGGTACGTGAAACCGAGCGCAAATCCATCGGCCTGATCCACCAGGATAACAGCACCGATGCGATGGAGGAGATCAAGAAGATCTTCACGCCGGAGTTCCGCAACCGTCTGGACAACATTATCTGGTTCGATCACCTGTCTACCGAGGTGATCCATCAGGTGGTAGACAAGTTCATCGTCGAACTGCAGGTTCAGCTTGATCAGAAAGGCGTGTCGCTGGAAGTGAGCCAGGAGGCCCGCAACTGGCTGGCTGAGAAAGGCTACGACCGTGCGATGGGTGCCCGTCCGATGGCGCGTGTGATTCAGGACAACCTGAAGAAACCGCTGGCGAACGAACTGCTGTTTGGCTCGCTGGTGGACGGCGGCCAGGTGACAGTGGCACTGGATCAGGCGAAGAACGAACTGACGTACGATTTCCAGAGCGCGGCGAAGCACAAGCCGGAAGCGGCTCACTGATTTCTTACTTAGGTCTAAAAACCGGGCAACAGCCCGGTTTTTTTATGCCTGCTTTTCTGCCTCTCCTGGTGGGAGAGGGGCGGGGTGAGGGCAACAGCCTACAGAGGAATTTTGCAAGGCGCTTTCCAGTTTCGTTCGATGTTGGTTCTGGATAAATCCACAGCCATAAATTGGCGCCTCTGTACAACCGTGGAAGACAATACACCAACACTAAAGCCATGAATAAAAAAAAGGCCGGGATTATCCCGGCCTTTTTTAATATTCATCTGCCATTACAGGCGAAAACAATTAGCGACTACGGAAGACAATGCGGCCTTTGCTCAGGTCGTACGGGGTCAGTTCAACAGTCACTTTGTCGCCCGTCAAAATGCGGATATAGTTTTTGCGCATTTTACCGGAGATGTGCGCAGTTACCACGTGACCGTTTTCCAGCTCTACGCGAAACATGGTGTTAGGCAACGTATCAAGTACGGTACCCTGCATTTCAATATTGTCTTCTTTGGCCATCTAATCCTCTGGGGTATCACTACCAAGTTTTGAACCGGCAAGATAATGCCGAAATTCATCAATTAAGTAAAGAATTGCGCGTTTAAAACGCAGCAAAACAGTTTCGGCGCATTGCCCAAGCGTCACGGTACAACCGAACGGAAAGCGCATTCGTAAAGGGGATACAACAGGATAAACGTCAGGACGTTATCTGAAGCGAAGGTCCCAAACGGCGGCGGGGCAACAGGCAGAAGCTACTCTGCGGCATAATTATAACACCCTCATAAAAAATATGCGGAAAACATTTAGACATTGGGCATAAAGAGTGTCCGCGGTACCCAAAAATCGCGCGGCAGCTTCTCCTGACGGCAGTTATCCAGGTGCTCAATGTAGTGGCGGCGGGAGATTTCAACCGCACCGAGGGAGGCGGTATGCTCGTTCAGAACCTGACAATCCAGCAACTGCCCGCCGCGCTGAGCAAACTCCTGGCAGAAAACCAGCAGGGCCGTTTTCGAGGCGTTTACCGCCCGGGAGAACATCGACTCACCGCAGAACAACGTCCCCTGCGCGACGCCGTACATACCGCCAACAAGCTCGCCACCCTCCCACACCTCAATGGAGTGGGCGTAGCCAAGCTCGTGCAGTTGATGATAGGCAGTGATGATATCGCGGGTGATCCATGTCCCTTCATGACGGTCTTCCGCACACCCTTCTATCACCTGACCGAAGGCGTGATTCAATGTGACCCGGTACGGTGATTTTGCGTGGAAACGCTTCATGCTGCGGCTCAGGTGAAACTGCGTGGGCCAGAGCACGGCGCGCGGATCAGGAGACCACCATAAAATAGGGTCGCCAGGTGAAAACCACGGGAATATGCCGCGCTGGTAGGCCATCAGGAGCCGGGCAGGGCTGAGATCGCCGCCAAGTGCCAGCAGCCCATTGGGTTCACGCAGCGCTCCCTCTGGCGACGGGAACGCAATGTTATGACGAGAAAGCTGGACCAGGCGCATGACAGCAAAACTCCAGTACGCGAGTGAGGACGCTACAAATATAGTCTACAGACGCTGTTTAAACTGGTAGTAGCGACCCTGTTTCGTCAACAGCTCTGCGTGACTACCTTGCTCAATAATGTGTCCGTTGTCCATCACAATTATCCGATCAAAACTTGCCAGTCCACGCAGGCGGTGTGTCACCATCAGTACGGTTTTACCGGCCATAACATTCGCAAGTAAATCAAGGATCTGGCTTTCAGTTGTCGCATCAAGCCCTTCTGTGGGCTCGTCGAGCAACATTAGCGGCGCATCATGCAGCAGCGCGCGCGCAATCGCCAGACGACGCAGCTCACCGCCAGAGAGTTGACGACCGCCTTCACCCAGCCAGCTGTTCAGGCCATCGTCTTCAAGCAGCTTATGCAGCCCGACCTGCTCCAGCATGGCGCGGAGTACGTCATCAGTGGCCTCCGGTGCAGCCAGCAGCAGGTTATCGCGCAGCGTGGCGCTGAAGAGATGAACGCGCTGTGGAACCACGCTGACGGTTTTGCGCAGCGCCTGTTCGCTGAAGTCTGCCAGCGGAGTTCCGTTAAACTGAATCTGACCTTGCTGTGGATCCCAGGCTCGCGTTAACAACTGCAAAAGCGTGGATTTGCCGCAGCCGGTACGGCCGAGGATCGCAATCCGCTGACCCGCATCCACAGTGAGGCTGATGCCTTCCAGCGCATTCTGTGCCTGCTTGTCATAGGCGAAGGTGACGTTATTGAGCGTCAGGGTAACCTGCTCAGGCGTGGCCGTTTGCTCTGCGGTGAACTTCACCTCCGGATCCTGCTCTGCAATCTCCGTGATGCGCAGGGCGGAGGCGATGACCTGGCCTAGATGCTGGAAGGCACCCGTCACCGGCGCCAGCGCTTCAAAGGCCGCCAGGGCACAGAATACGAACAAGGCAATCAGAGGGCCCGGCTGTGCGTTATTGCCAACGCCACCGGACGCCATCCAGAGCATGGCGATGACCGCGACACCCCCGATTAACATCATAAGCGCCTGAGAAAACGCGGTAAGCTCAGACTGACGGCGCTGGGCTTCATGCCAGTTCAGTTCTGTATTCTCCATTCGCGCACGGTAGCGCTCGCTGGCGCCAAATATCGTCAGTTCGGCCTGCCCCTGTAACCAGGAGGTGAGCTGCTGGCGGTACTCCCCGCGCAGACGCGTCAGGTTCTCTCCGGTAGATTTACCCGCGCGGTAAAATAGCGGCGGCAGGATAATGAGCGTCAAAAGCATGATCCCGCCCAGCGTCAGCGCAACAGCGACATCCAGCACCGACAGGCCCAGCGTGACCACCACAATCACCACAAACGCGCCGACTATCGGGGAAATCACGCGCAGGTAGAGGTGATCCAGGGTGTCGACATCCGCAACCACACGGTTGAGCAATTCCCCCTGACGAAAACGCGCCAGTCCGGCAGGGGAGAGGGGCAGCAGTTTACTGAAGGTGTAAATGCGCAGATGTTGCAGCACGCGGAATGTCGCGTCATGGCTGACCAGTCGCTCGAAGTACCGTCCAGCCGTACGGGTAATGGCGGTGCCGCGGACGCCCGCCGCCGGAAGCATGTAGTTGAAGCTGTAGAGCCCGGCAACCCCCGCCACGGCAGAGGCAGACAAGAACCAGCCGGAAAGCGTGAGCAGGCCGATGCTGGCAAGCAGGGTCACAATGGCCAGCACGATGCCCAGCGTCAGCATCCATTTATGGCGTTTATAGAGCGCGAGATAGGGAAGCAGGGCACGCATCAGATGTCCTCCTGACGATTCGCCAGCAGGGCAGCGAAGGGGCCCTGCGCGGTAACGAGAGAGGCGTAATCGCCTTGCTCAACAATACGACCGTTTTCCATGACCCAGATCTGGTCCCAGTCGGCAATGCCTTCCAGCTGATGAGTGACCATCAGGGCGGTTTGCTGCCGCGAGGCGGCGTTCAGGGCCGCCATCACGCGCTGTTCACTGTGCGCATCCAGGCTGGCCGCCGGCTCGTCCAGCAGCATTAACTGGCATGGATTAAGCAACGCGCGGGCGACCGCCACGCGTTGCGCCTGGCCCACGGATAACCCGGCAGACTGATCGCCGACAACGGTATCGACGCCATGCGGAAGCAGCGGCAGAAACTCGCTGACCCAGGCGCGGTCGAGAACAGATTGCAACTCGTCTTCACGTGCATCCGGGCGAGCCAGCAGGACGTTTTCCCGCAGCGTCGGGGCTGGCAGCTGCGGGTTTTGCCCCACCCAACTGAGCTGTTTTCGCCAGGCGTTCGGATCGAGATCGCGCAGTTCGGTTTTGTTGATGCGCAGTGAGCCGGTATAAGCCATAAAACCGGATAACGCATTAATCAGCGAGCTTTTCCCTGAACCACTGGTCCCTACCAGCACCACCCGTTGCCCGGCGGGTAAGGTAAAGTTCAGTGGGCCAGCCAGCACTTTCCCTTCCGGTGACAGGATAGAGAAATCACGTGCTTCAATGGTCACGGGTTCATTGGCGTTCAGCGTTACCTCTCCCCGCTCCGGATGCGCCAGCGGCGTCTCCAGGCACGTTTTCAGGCTGTCAGCCGCGCCAACGGCCTGCGCTTTGGCATGGTAGAAGGTGCCAAGATCGCGAAGCGGCTGGAAAAATTCCGGAGCCAGAATAAGCGCCAGGAAACCGGCCGACAGCGTTACCGCCGTGCCGTAATGACCAAAATCCAGCGCGCCGAGATACGAGAAACCAAAATAGACCGCCACGAGGGCGATAGAGAGCGAGGTAAAGAATTCCAGTACGCCAGACGACAGAAACGCCAGACGTAACACTTCCATCGTGCGCTGACGGAAATCCTGCGACGCCAGGCGAATGTTTTCCGTTTCGGCTTCACCCCGGCCAAAAATGCGTAACGTCTCCATGCCGCGCAGACGGTCAAGGAAATGGCCGCTCAGTCGACCCAACGCAAGGAAGTTACGGCGGTTCGCATCGGCCGCTCCCATCCCCACCATCGCCATAAACAGGGGGATCAGCGGGGCGGTACCCAGCAGGATCAGCGCAGCTACCCAGTTGACAGGGAAAATGGTTATCACAATCAGCAGCGGGACGCAGACGGCCAGCGCCATCTGCGGAAGGTAGCGGGCGTAGTAGTCGTGCATATCGTCAATCTGTTCAAGGATTAACGTTGCCCAGCTTCCGGCTGGTTTTCCCTGGATCCATGCGGGCCCGGCTTCCTGAAGACGATCAAGCACCTGTCGGCGAATTTCGTAGCGAATATGCTGCCCCGCGTGAAAACCAACGCGTTCGCGCAGCCAGACAACCCAGGCGCGCAGAATGAAAACCAGGATCAGGACGATGAAGGGCAGCAGAAGCGCTTCACGCGGAATGTTCTCCATGATCATATGATTGAGAATGCGGGCCAGCAGCCATGCCTGGGCAACAATCAACAGACCACTGATCAGTCCCAGAAGACGGGAAATCATGAGCCAGCGGCGGGAAAGAACGCTCTGCTGTTTTAGCCAGCGTGTTAACTCTTGTTGACGGGTTTTTTCCATTGCGTGCTTTGCAGGTGATGTTATTAGAAAGTGGGCAGCGCAATGTTACAACGAGGAGACAATAAAGGCGACTTATCGCCGCCTTTATTTACGTTTGTTACTGACTTGTAAAGATTATTTACCTTGTTCAGCCAGCCCATCAAGGTAGCGTTCAGCGTCCAGCGCGGCCATGCAACCGGTGCCTGCGGAGGTGATCGCCTGACGGTAAATGTGGTCCATGACGTCACCAGCAGCGAACACACCCGGGATACTGGTCTGGGTCGCGTTGCCGTGAATACCGGACTGCACTTTGATGTAGCCGTTTTCCAGCTCCAGTTGCCCCTCGAAGATCGCCGTGTTCGGGCTGTGACCGATAGCCACAAACAGGCCCGCCACTTCCAGCGTTTCGACGTTATCGGTGTTCTGGGTATCACGAATACGCAGACCGGCAACGCCCATCTGATCGCCCGTCACTTCTTCCAGCGTACGGTTGGTGTGCAGCACAATGTTGCCGCTCGCCACTTTATCCATCAGACGTTTGATCAGGATCTTCTCGGCGCGGAAGGTGTCGCGACGGTGGATAAGGTGCACTTCAGAAGCGATGTTCGCCAGATAGAGCGCCTCTTCTACGGCAGTGTTACCGCCACCGATGACCGCGACTTTCTGGTTGCGATAGAAGAAACCATCGCAGGTTGCGCAGGCAGAAACACCGCGACCTTTGAACGCCTCTTCTGACGGCAGGCCGAGGTAGCGGGCAGAAGCGCCCGTTGCGATGATCAGCGCATCGCAGGTGTACTCGCCGCTGTCGCCCGTCAGGCGGAACGGACGGTTCTGCAAATCGACCTTGTTAATATGGTCGAACAGAATTTCGGTTTCGAATTTAGCCGCATGCTCGTGCATACGCTCCATCAGCAGCGGCCCGGTCAGGTCGTTAGGGTCGCCTGGCCAGTTTTCCACTTCAGTGGTGGTGGTCAGCTGACCGCCTTTTTCCATACCGGTAATCAAAACCGGTTGCAGGTTAGCGCGTGCAGCATAGACCGCCGCGGTATATCCCGCAGGTCCAGAACCAAGAATTAGCAGCTTACTGTGTTTGGCCGTGCCCATGAGATCCCCATTGTTGTTGGCAGACAGTTGGCTGGATTGTAGGGAATTTGTTGCCGTAAAAAAAGAGCACAGCAATGTTGATCTCAATCTGTACGATAGGCAATGACGATAAATTGAGCGCTATAACATCAGGCTTACTTCTTAAATTCGCTTGTTTATAAGGCAATAAAATGAGGATTAATACCCCACCGAAATGAATATCCGGCATGTTGTACTAAAAATCGATGTTTTGCTTTGACAATCCCCTGCGCTTTTGCGAAAACATTCAAGGAAGAAAAAAAAACCGCGTTAACCGTGTGCCGCATAGGCATGCATGTAAATGCCATTTTTACCGGGTCAGTGAAATCTACGCATGGCGTGGACAGACGCCATACGTGATGTCGGTGACTGCCTTCGGGCAACGGTCTTCTTACCAACAGAACCCGAATCCGCATCGCGTCTAATAGATAACCAGGCGATGTGATGACTAACGGGTACAGGCTCTGAACAGTGATGTGCACAGGGTCCAGGCAGGAGTAGGGAAGGAATACAGAGAGACAATAATAATGGTAGATAGCAAGAAGCGCCCTGGCAAAGATCTCGACCGTATCGATCGTAACATTCTTAATGAATTGCAAAAGGATGGGCGTATTTCCAACGTCGAGCTTTCAAAACGTGTGGGACTTTCCCCGACGCCGTGCCTTGAGCGTGTGCGCCGACTGGAAAGACAGGGTTTTATTCAGGGCTATACGGCTCTGCTGAACCCGCATTATCTGGATGCCTCACTTCTGGTATTTGTTGAGATTACTCTGAATCGTGGTGCACCGGATGTGTTTGAGCAATTTAACGCCGCTGTACAAAAACTTGAAGAAATTCAAGAGTGTCATCTGGTTTCTGGCGATTTCGACTACCTGTTGAAAACCCGCGTACCAGATATGTCCGCCTACCGTAAGCTGCTGGGTGAAACCCTGCTGCGTCTGCCAGGCGTGAACGACACCCGTACCTATGTGGTGATGGAAGAGGTCAAACAGAGCAATCGTCTGGTTATTAAGACGCGCTAACACGGAACAGGTGCAAAATCAGTGTAGTTTGATTACACTCCTGTTAATCCATACAGCAACAGTGCCGGGGTGTCCCGGCGCTGTTGTCCGTTTTAGCAAACAGGCAGGATATGCCTGATACCTGGAGAGCCTTTCTTGAGCCAGGAATACACTGAAGACAAAGAAGTCACATTATCGAAGCTAAGCAGCGGACGTCGGCTCCTTGAGGCGTTGCTGATTGTTATTGCCCTTTTTGCCGTCTGGCTGATGGCAGCCTTACTCAGTTTCAACCCCTCAGATCCCAGCTGGTCACAAACTGCATGGCATGAGCCTATCCATAATTTAGGCGGCGTTCCCGGTGCCTGGCTTGCGGACACCCTGTTTTTCATTTTCGGTGTGATGGCCTATACCATTCCCGTCATTATTATTGGCGGATGCTGGTTTGCCTGGCGCCATCGTCAGAACGACGACTACATCGATTATTTCGCGGTTTCGCTGCGCCTGATAGGCGCGCTGGCGTTGATCCTCACCTCCTGCGGGCTGGCAGCCATCAACGCCGATGACATCTGGTATTTCGCGTCTGGCGGGGTCATCGGTAGCCTGCTGAGCTCTGCGTTACAGCCTATGCTTCACAGCAGCGGCGGTACCCTGGCCTTGCTGTGTATCTGGGCGGCAGGATTAACGCTGTTCACCGGCTGGTCGTGGGTGAGCATTGCCGAGAAGATCGGCAGTTTTGTCCTCACTATTCTGACCTTTGCCAGCAACCGTACCCGTCGTGACGACACATGGGTCGATGAAGACGAATATGAAGATGAGTACGAAGAGGAAGACGATGCGCCAGTACAGCGTCGTGAATCTCGTCGTGCACGTATTTTACGTGGAGCACTGGCACGCCGTCAGCGCGTCGCCGAGAAATTTGCCAACCCGCTGGGCCGTAAAACCGATGCGGCGCTCTTCTCCGGTAAACGCATGGACGAAGACGATCATGTTGAGTACCGTTCAGCCGGTGCCGCCGTCGATCCTGATGATGTGCTTTTCTCTGGCAGTCGCGCCACGCCAGGCGATTTTGATGAATACGATCCACTGCTAAACGGTCACTCTGTTACCGCACCGGTTGCCGCCGCGGCAGCCGCGACCACGGCGGCGCAGGCTTATGCAGCACCAGCGGAAGCCGTTATGCCGTCTGCGTCGGTTCCCGCTCCCGAGTCCGCTATTCAACAGCCTCAGGTAGAGTGGCAAACGGCGCCTGGCGTTCATACGCCAGAGCCGGTTATCGCACCAGAGCCAGAAAGCTATGCGCCGGTCCAGCAGGAACCGTGGCAGCAACCTTATCAGCCTGAGCCCGTTCATGAGCCGCAGGGGTACCCGTACGACGAGCAGCCCGTCGCGCAACCGTATCAGGAGTATGTCCCTGAGCCTGTTCAGCCTGCTGAGCCTTATGTCGCTCCTCAACCAGAACTTGAGGTGGTGGAAGAGGTCAAACCGTCTCGTCCGCCAATGTACTATTTCGAAGAGGTCGAAGAGCGCCGTGCCCGTGAGCGCGAGCAACTGGCAGCATGGTATCAGCCTGTTCCCGAGCCGGTGCAGGAGCCTGTTGTGAATACACCTTCTGTCTCCCCACCGCCGGTTACTCCAACGCCTGCGGTTGCACCAGTGGCAGAGAGCGTGAAACAGGCTACAGCAGCCGCTTCGGCTGCGGCGCCGGTCTTTAGCCTGGCGACAGGTGGAAC
Source organism: Enterobacter cloacae complex sp. SHL021 (assembly GCF_049237765.1). Classification (NCBI taxonomy): domain Bacteria; kingdom Pseudomonadati; phylum Pseudomonadota; class Gammaproteobacteria; order Enterobacterales; family Enterobacteriaceae; genus Enterobacter; species Enterobacter cloacae complex sp. SHL021. Next base: position 99,461 of record NZ_JBMKJG010000001.1, read on the forward strand.
ACCACGTCCTCAGGTAAAAGAGGGGATTGGCCCGCAGTTGCCGCGTCCTAACCGCGTGCGTGTGCCAACCCGCCGCGAGCTGGCATCCTATGGCATTAAACTGCCTTCTCAGCGTATGGCTGAGGAGAAAGCCCGTGAATCTGATTACGACGATGATGCAGATGAAATGCAGCAGGACGAACTGGCGCGTCAGTTCGCCGCACAGCAGCATCAGCGCTATGGCGAGGAGTATCAGCACGATCATCCTGCTCAGGCGGACGATGATGATGCAGCAGAGGCAGAATTAGCACGCCAGTTTGCGGCCACCCAGCAGCAACGCTATTCAGGTGAGCAACCTGCTGGTGCGAACCCGTTCTCGCTGTCGGATTTCGAATTCTCACCGATGAAAGATCTGGTGGATGATGGTCCGAGCGAACCGCTGTTCACGCCGAGCGTCATGCCGGAAGCCGAGCCGGTGCGTCAGCAGCCGGCCCCTGCGCCACAGGCTTACGCCCAGCCGCAGCAGCCTGCGCCACAATCTTATGCGCAGCCACAGCAGCCACGGTTCCAGCAGCCTCAGGCACAGCCGCAGGAAAGTCTCATTCATCCGCTGCTGATGCGTAACGGTGACAGTCGTCCGTTGCAACGTCCGAGCACGCCTCTGCCGTCGCTGGATCTGTTAACGCCGCCGCCAGCAGAAGTTGAGCCGGTCGATACCTTCGCGCTGGAGCAAATGGCCCGTCTGGTAGAAGCGCGTCTGGCTGACTTCCGCATTAAAGCGGACGTGGTCAACTACTCTCCAGGCCCTGTCATTACCCGTTTCGAACTCAACCTGGCGCCTGGCGTTAAAGCCGCGCGTATTTCAAACCTGTCCCGCGACCTGGCGCGTTCTCTGTCGACCGTTGCGGTTCGTGTGGTTGAAGTCATACCTGGTAAACCTTATGTCGGTCTTGAGTTGCCGAACAAAAAACGTCAGACCGTTTACCTGCGTGAAGTGCTGGACAACACCAAATTCCGCGACAACCCTTCACCACTGACCGTGGTGCTGGGTAAAGATATCGCGGGTGAGCCGGTGGTAGCCGATCTGGCGAAAATGCCTCACCTGCTGGTCGCGGGTACAACCGGTTCCGGTAAGTCGGTGGGTGTGAACGCCATGATCCTCAGCATGCTCTACAAAGCGCAGCCGGAAGATGTCCGTTTCATCATGATCGATCCGAAAATGCTGGAACTGTCGGTCTATGAGGGGATCCCGCATCTGCTGACGGAAGTTGTGACCGACATGAAAGACGCGGCCAACGCTCTGCGCTGGAGCGTCAACGAGATGGAGCGCCGTTACAAGCTGATGTCGGCTCTGGGCGTGCGTAACCTTGCCGGATATAACGAGAAAATCGCCGAGGCGGCGCGGATGGGTCGTCCAATTCCCGATCCATACTGGAAACCGGGCGATAGCATGGATGCCCAACATCCGGTGCTGGAAAAACTGCCTTACATCGTCGTGCTGGTGGATGAGTTCGCCGACCTGATGATGACCGTCGGTAAGAAAGTGGAAGAGCTGATTGCCCGTCTGGCACAGAAAGCGCGTGCGGCCGGTATTCACCTCGTCCTGGCGACGCAGCGTCCTTCTGTGGACGTCATTACGGGTCTGATTAAAGCCAACATTCCGACCCGTATCGCCTTTACCGTATCAAGCAAAATTGACTCGCGTACCATCCTTGATCAGGGCGGTGCTGAATCGCTGCTGGGGATGGGGGATATGCTCTACTCCGGCCCGAACTCCACCTCTCCGGTGCGCGTTCACGGCGCATTCGTTCGCGACCAGGAAGTGCATGCCGTGGTGCAGGACTGGAAAGCGCGCGGTCGTCCACAATACGTTGACGGCATTACCTCCGACAGCGAAAGCGAAGGCGGCGGCGGTGGCTTTGACGGCGGCGAAGAGCTGGATCCGTTATTCGACCAGGCGGTTAATTTTGTTACCGAAAAACGCAAAGCGTCGATCTCCGGCGTTCAGCGTCAGTTCCGTATTGGCTACAACCGCGCGGCGCGCATCATTGAGCAGATGGAAGCCCAGGGCATTGTCAGTGAGCAGGGGCATAACGGTAACCGTGAGGTGCTGGCTCCGCCGCCGTTTGATTGATCTTCAGCGTGTGCAAAGAAGGGTAAATCAGCCAAATTTAAGCATTTTCTTCTGTCACCTGCCTGCGGGCAGGTGACAGAATAGAAAACGGAAACCCCATTTCGGGATGACGTATTTTAAGGAACAACAATGAAAAAAATCGCAATCGCCTGTGCATTACTCACCAGTTTTGTCGCCAGCAGCGTCTGGGCTGATGCGGCCAGCGACCTTAAAAGCCGCCTGGATAAAGTGAGCAGCTTCCACGCCAGCTTCACGCAAAAAGTGACTGACGGCAGCGGTAATGCGGTGCAGGAAGGCCAAGGCGATCTGTGGGTAAAACGCCCAAATCTTTTCAACTGGCACATGACTCAGCCGGATGAGAGCATCCTGGTCTCTGACGGCAAAACCCTGTGGTTCTTCAACCCGTTTGTTGAGCAGGCAACCGCCACCTGGCTGAAAGATGCGACCAGCAACACGCCCTTTATGCTGATAGCCCGTAACCAGGCCAGCGACTGGCAGCAGTATAATATTAAGCAGAACGGTGATGAGTTTGTCCTGACGCCAAAAGGCAGCAACGGCAACCTGAAGCAGTTCACCATCAATGTAAGCACCAACGGTACCATCAATCAGTTCGGCGCCGTTGAGCAGGACGATCAGCGCAGCAGCTATCAGCTCAAATCACAGCAAAATGGCGCTGTCGATGCATCTAAATTTACCTTTACCCCGCCGCAGGGCGTAACGGTGGACGACCAACGTAAGTAAGAGGCATGAGTGGGCAACCTGTCGCTCGATTTTTCAGATAATGCGTTTCAACCTCTGGCCGCGCGTATGCGGCCAGAAAATTTAGCTCAGTATATTGGCCAGCAGCACCTGCTGGCTGCGGGGAAGCCGTTGCCGCGGGCCATTGAAGCCGGGCATCTGCACTCGATGATCCTCTGGGGACCACCCGGTACCGGTAAAACCACACTTGCTGAAGTGATCGCCCGCTACGCTAACGCGGACGTCGAGCGCATCTCGGCCGTCACATCCGGTGTGAAGGAGATCCGCGAAGCAATCGAGCGCGCGCGGCAGAACCGTAACGCCGGGCGACGAACCATCCTCTTTGTGGACGAAGTCCATCGCTTTAATAAAAGTCAGCAGGATGCATTCCTGCCGCACATCGAAGATGGCACCATCTTCTTCATCGGTGCCACCACCGAAAACCCGTCATTTGAACTCAACTCGGCACTGCTTTCCCGGGCGCGCGTCTACCTTCTTAAATCGCTCACCACCGAGGATATTGAAAACGTCCTCACCCAGGCGATGGACGACAAAGACCGCGGCTATGGCGGACAGGACATTATCCTGCCTGACGACACGCGTCGGGCAATTGCGGAGCTGGTCAACGGCGATGCGCGGCGGGCACTGAATACCCTGGAAATGATGGCCGATATGGCCGAAGTCGACGACGCCGGCAAACGGGTATTAAAACCGGAACTGTTGACCGAAATTGCCGGTGAGCGTAGCGCCCGTTTTGATAACAAAGGCGATCGCTTTTACGATCTGATCTCGGCGCTGCATAAGTCGGTACGCGGCAGCGCGCCGGATGCCGCGCTTTACTGGTACGCTCGCATTATCACTGCCGGTGGCGATCCGCTGTACGTCGCGCGTCGCTGTCTGGCGATTGCCTCAGAAGATGTTGGCAATGCCGATCCGCGCGCCATGCAGGTGGCGCTTTCGGCCTGGGATTGTTTTACTCGCGTCGGGCCGGCAGAAGGTGAGCGCGCTATTGCCCAGGCGATTGTCTATCTGGCCTGCGCGCCGAAAAGTAATGCCGTCTATACCGCATTCAAAGCGGCCATGTCGGATGCGCGTGAGCGTCCGGACTACGATGTGCCGGTGCATCTGCGTAATGCGCCAACGAAGCTGATGAAAGAGATGGGGTACGGGCAGGAGTATCGTTACGCTCACGATGAACCCAACGCTTACGCGGCCGGGGAGGAGTATTTCCCGCAGGAAATGGCACAAACCCGCTATTATCACCCCACAAACAGAGGTCTTGAAGGCAAGATTGGCGAAAAGCTCGCCTGGCTCGCCGGACAGGATCAAAATAGCCCTATAAAACGCTACCGTTAGTTCAGTCGTTGCGGTAATGTTGGCATTGTATCCCTGTGGCCGCAGGCTGTGGCCACATTTTCCTATTTTAATTCGATAAGCACAGGATAAGCATGCTCGATCCCAATCTGCTGCGTAATGAGCCAGACGCAGTCGCTGAAAAACTGGCACGCCGGGGCTTTAAGCTGGATGTAGATAAGCTGCGCGCTCTTGAAGAGCGTCGTAAAGTTCTGCAGGTACAAACTGAAAATCTGCAGGCAGAGCGTAACTCTCGATCGAAGTCCATCGGCCAGGCGAAAGCGCGCGGGGAAGACATTGAGCCATTACGCCTGGAAGTGAACAAACTGGGTGAAGAGCTGGACCAGGCGAAAGCTGAGCTGGATGTTCTTCAGGCCGAAATTCGTGATATCGCCCTGGCTATCCCGAACATTCCTGACGACAGCGTTCCTGTCGGTAAAGACGAAAACGACAACGTTGAAGTGAAACGCTGGGGTACGCCTCGTGAGTTCGACTTCGAGGTTCGCGATCACGTTACTCTGGGCGAAATGCACGCGGGCCTGGACTTTGCGGCAGCCGTGAAGCTGACAGGTTCTCGCTTCGTGGTAATGAAAGGTCAGATTGCTCATCTGCACCGTGCGCTGGCACAGTTCATGCTGGATCTGCACACCGAGCAGCACGGTTACAGCGAAACCTACGTTCCATATCTGGTTAACCACGATACTCTGTACGGTACCGGACAACTGCCGAAATTTGCCGGCGATCTGTTCCATACCCGTCCGCTGGACGAGGAAGCCGACAGCAGCAACTACGCGCTGATCCCAACCGCGGAAGTGCCGCTGACCAACCTCGTGCGTGATGAGATCATTGACGAAGACGACCTGCCAATCAAACTGACGGCGCACTCTCCGTGCTTCCGCTCTGAAGCGGGTTCTTACGGCCGTGACACGCGTGGTCTGATCCGTATGCACCAGTTCGATAAAGTTGAGATGGTACAGATCGTTCGTCCGGAAGAGTCCATGGACGCGCTGGAAGAGATGACCGGCCACGCGGAGAAAGTGCTGGAGCTGCTCGGCCTGCCGTACCGTCGTATGGCGCTGTGCACCGGTGATATGGGCTTTGGCGCCTGCAAAACCTTCGATCTGGAAGTGTGGGTACCTGCGCAGAACACCTACCGTGAAATCTCCTCCTGCTCTAACGTCTGGGATTTCCAGGCGCGTCGTATGCAGGCACGCTGCCGCAGCAAGTCCGACAAGAAAACCCGTCTGGTGCATACCCTGAACGGTTCTGGTCTGGCTGTTGGCCGTACGCTGGTTGCCGTGCTGGAAAACTATCAGCAGGCAGACGGACGTATTGAGATCCCTGAAGTACTGCGCCCATACATGAAAGGCCAGCAGTACATCGGCTAATTCTTTGCCTTACAACAAAAAAGCGCCTTTTGGCGCTTTTTTTATACCCTCGGTTTGATACGACGCAATACCCCCTCCCTCTAAAGTAGTAATACTCCTGCGAATGAAAGCCAGCATAAAACACGCATAACGCATTAGCTCGTTATATATAAAACTATATCGCGGTTAATTCCGCCCCTTATTCTTTGTGAGCAACCAAAGTGAGTCTTTATGAAAATCAAAGCGCCTGAAGCGTTAATGGCTGCCGAGGTCACTCGCCGTGGGTTGATGAAAACCACGGCAATTGGCGGTCTCGCCGTTGCCAGCAGTGCCTTCACTCTCCCTTTTACCCGACTGGCGTCGGCGGCGGATGCGTTGTCCCCGGCTACGGCCCCGGAAAACGTGGTGTGGAGCGCCTGTACCGTAAACTGTGGTAGCCGTTGTCCATTACGTATGCATGTGGTGGATGGCGAGATCAAATACGTCGAAACCGACAATACCGGTGACGATAACTACGACGGCTTGCATCAGGTTCGCGCCTGTCTGCGTGGCCGCTCAATGCGCCGCCGGGTTTATAACCCGGACCGTCTGAAGTACCCGATGAAACGCGTCGGTAAGCGCGGGGAAGGGAAGTTCGAGCGCATCAGCTGGGATGAAGCTTACGATATCATCGCCAGCAATATGCAGCGTCTGATAAAAGAGTACGGTAACGAATCCATCTACCTGAACTATGGCACCGGAACGCTCGGGGGAACGCTGACCCGCTCCTGGCCACCGGGCAAAACGCTGGTGGCGCGCTTGATGAACTGCTGCGGCGGTTATCTCAATCACTACGGTGACTACTCTTCTGCACAGATTGCTGCCGGCCTGAACTACACCTACGGTGGCTGGGCAGACGGTAACAGTCCGTCCGATATCGAAAACAGTAAACTGGTGGTGCTTTTCGGCAACAACCCTGGTGAAACGCGGATGAGCGGCGGTGGGGTAACCTATTACCTTGAGCAGGCTCGCGCAAAATCTAACGCCCGGATGATCATCATCGATCCGCGTTATACCGATACGGGGGCAGGCCGGGAAGATGAGTGGATCCCTATTCGCCCGGGTACCGATGCGGCGCTGGTCAGTGCGCTGGCGTGGGTCATGATCACCGAGGACCTTGTCGATCAGCCATTCCTCGATAAATACTGCGTCGGATATGACGAGAAAACCCTGCCCGCCAGTGCCCCTGCCAACGGGCATTACAAGGCGTATATTCTGGGTCAGGGCAGTGACGGCGTGGCGAAGACCCCGGAGTGGGCATCAAAAATCACCGGGATACCGGCGGAACGTATTGTCCAGCTGGCGCGTGAAATCGGTTCAGCGAAACCGGCCTATATCAGCCAGGGATGGGGGCCACAGCGTCACGCGAATGGCGAAATCGCCACTCGCGCTATTTCGATGCTCTCCATTCTGACCGGTAACGTGGGTATTAATGGTGGGAATAGTGGCGCGCGCGAAGGTTCCTATTCGCTGCCGTTTGAACGGATGCCAACCCTGGAAAACCCGGTTCAGACCAGTATCTCCATGTTTATGTGGACCGACGCCATTGAGCGCGGGCCGGAGATGACCGCCCTGCGCGATGGCGTACGGGGCAAAGACAAGCTGGATGTGCCGATCAAGATGATCTGGAACTACGCCGGTAACTGCCTTATTAACCAGCACTCGGAGATCAACCGCACCCACGAAATCCTGCAGGATGACAAGAAGTGCGAGATGATTGTGGTGATCGACTGCCACATGACCTCATCGGCGAAATATGCGGATATTCTGCTGCCGGATTGCACCGCCTCGGAGCAGATGGATTTCGCGCTGGATGCCTCCTGCGGCAACATGTCCTACGTGATCTTCACCGACCAAGCCATCAAACCGCGTTTCGAGTGCAAAACCATCTATGAGATGACCTCTGAGCTGGCGAAACGTCTTGGTGTCGAACAACAGTTCACAGAAGGCCGCACTCAGGAAGAGTGGATGCGTCATCTGCATGAACTTTCCCGTAAAGCGATCCCTGACCTGCCGGATTTCGATACCTTCCGCAAGCAGGGCATCTATAAACAGCGCGATCCGCAAGGGCACCACGTGGCGTACAAAGCCTTCCGCGACGATCCGCAGGCGAATCCGCTGACCACGCCATCGGGCAAAATCGAGATTTACTCCGAAGAGCTGGCAAACATTGCCGCAACCTGGGAATTGCCGGAAGGGGATGTTATCGATCCCCTGCCGATCTACACGCCCGGGTTTGAAAACTATAACGATCCGCTGACCGCAAAATTCCCGCTGCAACTGACCGGATTCCACTACAAAGCGCGCGTTCACTCCACCTACGGCAACGTTGATGTGCTGAAAGCCGCCTGCCGCCAGGAGATGTGGATTAACCCGATGGATGCGAAAGCGCGAGGTATCAGCAATGGCGATCGCGTGCGTATCTTTAACGGTCGCGGCGAGGTGCATATCGAAGCCAAAGTGACGCCCCGCATGATGCCTGGTGTTGTCGCGTTGGGGGAAGGCGCGTGGTACAGCCCGGATGCAAACCGCATCGACCAGGCTGGCAGTATTAACGTACTGACCACGCAGCGCCCATCGCCGCTGGCGAAAGGCAACCCGTCCCACACAAACCTTGTTCAGGTTGAGAAGGTGTAAGGAGTAACCGATGACAACCCAGTATGGATTTTTTATTGATTCCAGCCGTTGCACCGGGTGCAAAACCTGCGAGCTGGCCTGCAAGGATTACAAAGACCTGACCCCGGACGTCAGCTTCCGCCGGATCTACGAATACGCGGGCGGCGACTGGCAGGAGGATAACGGCGTCTGGCATCAGAACGTCTTTGCCTATTACCTGTCGATTGCCTGTAACCACTGTGAAGATCCGGCCTGCACCAAAGTGTGTCCGAGCGGGGCAATGCACAAGCGTGACGACGGGTTTGTGGTGGTGAATGAGGATGTCTGCATCGGCTGCCGCTACTGCCATATGGCCTGCCCGTACGGTGCGCCGCAGTACAACGCTGCCAAAGGCCACATGACCAAGTGCGACGGCTGCCATGACCGCGTCGCAGAGGGCAAAAAGCCGATTTGCGTGGAGTCCTGTCCGCTGCGCGCGCTGGACTTCGGCCCGATTGACGAGCTGCGTAAAAAACACGGCCAGCTTGCGGCCGTCGCGCCACTGCCGTCCGCGCACTTCACCAAGCCGAGCATTGTGATTAAACCTAACGCCAACAGCCGCCCGACGGGAGATACCACCGGCTATCTGGCAAACCCGAAGGAGGTGTGAGATGGGAAGTGGATGGCATGAATGGCCGCTGATGATCTTCACGGTCTTTGGGCAGTGCGTGGCGGGGGGCTTTATTGTGCTCGCGCTGGCGTTACTGAAAGGCGATTTGAAAGCTGAACAGCAGCAGCGCGTGGTGCTGAGTATGTTTGGTCTGTGGGTGTTGATGGGGATCGGTTTTATTGCCTCTACGCTGCACCTCGGCTCGCCAATGCGCGCGTTCAACTCTCTCAATCGCGTGGGGGCATCCTCACTGAGTAACGAAATTGCCAGCGGGGCGATCTTCTTTGCCGTCGGTGGGCTGGGGTGGCTGCTGGCAGCCCTGAAAAAGCTTCCTGCGGGGCTGCGCAACGTGTGGCTGATCGTGACAATGGTGCTGGGCGTGGTCTTCGTGTGGATGATGGTGCGGGTTTATAACACCATCGATACCGTTCCCACCTGGTATAGCGTCTGGACGCCAATGAGTTTCTTCCTGACGATGTTTATCGGTGGGCCGCTGCTGGGCTACCTGCTGCTGCGCGTAGCGGGTGTGGACGGCTGGGCGATGCGTCTGCTCCCTGCCGTTTCGCTGTTGGCGCTGGTGGTGAGCACGATGGTTGTGCTGATGCAGGGCGCTGAGCTGGCAACCATTCACAGCTCCATTCAGCAGGCCTCAGCCCTGGTGCCAGAGTACGGTTCTCTGATGGCCTGGCGTGTGGTGTTGCTGGCTGTTGCGCTGGTGTGCTGGATTGCCCCTCAGCTTAAAGGTTATCAGCCCGCACTGCCGTTACTGTCAGTGGCCTTTGTGCTGGTGCTGGCAGGGGAGTTGATCGGTCGCGGTGTGTTTTACGGCCTGCATATGACGGTAGGCATGGCTATCGCCAGCTGATTTGATTTTTCGTTATAAAAAGCCGGGACATAGCGCCCGGCTTTTCTTTTTTCCATCATGAAATTTTTCGACTGATGTTTGGTATTAAAAATCCCCTGAAATAAATAAAAACAACCAGATAATTAATATCAGTAGCAGACTTTGCATTAGCAGGATGAGTTTTTTAAATCGACATGGCACATATCGTGCGTGACGCCTGAATCGGTGGATTGACTTTGTTTTTGCCAGTGGCATGATGCGCACGAAATCTGAACTTCCTCACGGTTTTTAATCCATGACCATCTATACCCGGCCAGTGCTCCTGTTGCTCTGTGGCCTGCTTTTGTTGACCCTGGCGATCGCAGTGTTGAATACGCTCGTCCCGCTATGGCTTGCCCATGAAAACTTACCAACCTGGCAGGTGGGTATGGTCAGCTCGTCCTTTTTCACGGGGAACCTGCTGGGCACCCTGATGACGGGGAGCCTGATTAAACGCGTTGGCTTTAACCGTAGCTATTATCTGGCCTCGCTGATTTTCGCTGCCGGCTGTGCCGGGCTGGGCCTGATGGTCGGCTTCTGGAGCTGGATGATCTGGCGCTTTATCGCTGGTGCAGGCTGCGCGATGATTTGGGTCGTGGTGGAAAGTGCGCTGATGTGCAGCGGTACCTCGCGCAACCGGGGACGTCTGCTGGCAGCGTATATGATGGTCTATTACGTCGGAACCGTGCTTGGGCAATTAATGGTCAGCAAACTGCCGACCGACCTGATGAGCGTTCTGCCGTGGGTAACGGGCATGGTCCTGGCGGCGATCCTGCCGCTGCTCTTTACACGTATTGTGAATCAGAACAGTGAGCATCAGGAAGCGACCCACGTCTGGCCGATGCTGAGACTGCGACAGGCGCGTCTGGGCGTGAACGGCTGCATCATCTCCGGGATTGTTCTGGGGTCGCTTTATGGTCTGATGCCGCTCTACCTGAACCATCAGGGCGTCAGTGATTCCGGGATCGGCTTCTGGATGGCGGTAATGGTCAGCGCGGGCATCGTCGGACAGTGGCCGATTGGCCGTCTGGCAGACCGTTTTGGGCGTCTGCTGGTGTTGCGCGTTCAGGTCTTCGTGGTGATCATGGGTTGCCTTGCCATGCTCAGCAATGCCGCGATGGCGCCTGCGCTGTTTATTCTGGGGGCGGCAGGCTTCACACTTTATCCGGTCGCGATGGCCTGGGCCTGTGAAAAAGTTGAACATCACCAACTGGTGGCGATGAACCAGGCGCTGTTATTAAGCTATACCATTGGCAGTTTGCTGGGGCCGACATTCACCGCGATGCTGATGCAGAATTATTCCGACAATTTGCTGTTTATCATGATTGCCAGCGTGTCGTTTATTTATCTCTTAATGCTGCTGCGCAAAGCGGGCGAACATCCCACGCCAGTGGCGCATGCCTGATGAATTAAAAGCCAGTCGTTGACTGGCTTTTTTGTCCCCATCACATATAAGAATTTTACGCATTGTTTGTTTATCACGCCAGGCGATAATTCAGGTGAGTTCTAACACTAAAAGGCAGCAATCATGGCTACACGTCGTTTAACCACTACCGCACTGGCAGTAGTGTTGTCTTTAACGTTTGCTACAGCACCGGTCATGGCTAACCCTGGAAACGGGAATGGCGGTGGTGGTCACGGTAACAGTGGCGGACAAGGTAATGGCGGTAATCACGGCAACGGGAATTCCGGCAATCATGGCAACGGAATGTCCGATACTCATGGCAATAAAAAAAGTGGTCTGGACAATCCGGGTAAATCGAATAAAAGCGTCAGCGATGATGTCGATGCTCGCGTGAGCTTCGATCATGCTCGCCATCTGGCAGTGAACTATGGATTAACGGGGTATGAATCGCTGCCTCCGGGCATTGCTAAAAACCTCGCACGTGGCAAACCACTGCCTCCAGGTATTGCGAAGAAAACCGTGCCAGCCTCCATGCTGGGCCAGCTCCCTAACTATCCTGGCTATGAATGGCGCGTGGTCGGTGACGATCTGGTCCTGGTTGCGCTGAGTACTGCGATTGTGACTTCCATTATTAATGGTGTCTTTAAATAAAATACAAAAAGGCCCGGTTCTCACCGGGCCTCTTCTTTAATACATGACCTTGTGTCCGTATTGTTCCAGAATACCTTTCACGCGCTCCATCGTCTCTTTCTTCGGCGGCTTAACGCCATCAAGCTTATATTCTTCACCCATCGCCACCCATTTATGTTTACCCAGCTCATGGTAGGGCAGAAGCTCAATTTTCTCGACGTTGCCCATATCGCGGGTAAATTCGCCCAGGCGATGTGCGGAATCATCATCATCAGACCAGCCTGGAACCACGACATAGCGGATCCAGGTTTTGATGCCCTTGGCTGAAATATATTTGGCGAACTCCAGCGTACGGTGGTTGGATACGCCAACCAGGTTCTGGTGGATCTCATCATTCATCTGTTTGAGATCGAGCATGACCAGGTCGGTGACTTCAAGCAATTCATCGATGACCGGATCGTAGCGGCGCACAAACCCGTTCGTGTCGAGGCAGGTGTGTATGCCTTCTTTGTGGCAGGCGCGGAACCAGTCGCGCACAAATTCCGCCTGAAGAATGGCTTCACCACCGGATGCGGTGACGCCTCCGCCGGACGCGTTCATAAAGTGGCGGTAAGTCACCACCTCTTTCATCAGATCTTCAACGGTCACTTCTTTGCCGCCGTGCGTATCCCATGTGTCACGGTTGTGGCAGTACAGGCAGCGCATCAGGCAGCCCTGGAAAAAGGTGATAAAACGGATGCCCGGGCCATCAACAGTGCCACAGGATTCAAAGGAGTGAATGCGACCAATAATTGACATTGCGGTGATATCTCCGAATTTGGCCCATCCCGGGGCCTGTGTTGATGCACAGCTCAAAGGCTATGTCGAGTCTGTTTTGGCTGTTATCCATTCAGTATAGATAGCGGCCAAAAGAGACTGGGGTGGGGAAGAAAAAGGCCCCACTGACGTGGAGCCTTTATTGTACGCTTTTTAACGCGTGATTTCAGTCAATTCCAGTTACATGGACTGAGTGAAAGTACGGGTGATAACGTCCTGCTGCTGTTCTTTAGTCAGGGAGTTAAAGCGTACTGCGTAGCCAGATACACGGATGGTCAGCTGAGGATATTTCTCAGGGTGTTCCATCGCATCAAGCAGCATTTCACGGTTCATGACGTTCACGTTCAGGTGCTGACCACCTTCGATGGACGCTTCGTGGTGGAAGTAACCATCCATCAGACCCGCGAGGTTGGTTTTACGCACTTCGTCGTCTTTACCCAGCGCGTTTGGCACGATAGAGAAGGTGTAAGAGATACCATCTTTCGCGTAAGCAAACGGCAGTTTTGCAACGGAAGTCAGAGAGGCAACCGCACCTTTCTGGTCACGACCGTGCATTGGGTTAGCACCTGGGCCAAATGGCGCGCCAGCACGACGACCGTCTGGGGTGTTACCGGTTTTCTTACCATACACAACGTTAGAGGTGATGGTCAGAACAGACTGAGTCGGGATAGCGTTACGGTAAGTGGTCAGTTTCTGAATTTTCTTCATGAAACGTTCAACCAGGTCAACCGCCATGTCATCAACGCGAGCGTCGTTGTTACCAAACTGCGGATATTCGCCTTCGATTTCGAAGTCGATAGCCAGACCGTCTTCGTCACGAATTGGTTTAACTTTCGCATATTTGATAGCAGACAGGGAGTCAGCAGCAACGGACAGACCTGCGATACCACACGCCATGGTACGGATAACGTCACGGTCATGCAGCGCCATCAGAGAGGCTTCGTAGCTGTACTTGTCGTGCATGTAGTGGATAACGTTCAGTGCAGTAACGTACTGTTTCGCCAGCCAGTCCATGAAGTGATCCATGCGATCCATGACTTCGTCATAGTTCAGCACATCGCCTTTGATTGGTTCAGACTTAGGACCAACCTGCATTTTCAGTTTTTCATCAACGCCGCCGTTGATAGCGTACAGCATGGTTTTCGCCAGGTTTGCACGCGCACCGAAGAACTGCATTTGTTTACCAACAACCATTGGGCTTACGCAGCATGCGATAGCGTAGTCGTCGTTGTTGAAGTCCGGACGCATCAGGTCATCGTTCTCATACTGTAGAGAAGAGGTGTCGATGGACACTTTAGCGGCGAATTTCTTGAAGTTCAGAGGCAGTTTTTCAGACCACAGAACGGTGATGTTTGGCTCCGGAGAAGGACCCATGGTGTACAGGGTGTTCAGGAAGCGGAAGCTGTTTTTGGTAACCAGAGTACGGCCATCTACGCCCATACCACCGATAGATTCGGTTGCCCAGATCGGGTCACCAGAGAACAGTTCATCATACTCTGGGGTACGCAGGAAGCGAACCATACGCAGTTTCATGACCAGGTGGTCAATCATTTCCTGAGCGTCTTGCTCGGTGATTTTACCTGCTTTCAGGTCACGTTCGATGTACGCATCCAGGAAGGTGGATACACGACCGAAGGACATTGCTGCACCGTTCTGAGACTTAACTGCGGCCAGGTAGCCGAAGTAGGTCCACTGGATAGCTTCCTGAGCGTTAGTTGCAGGACCAGAGATATCGCAGCCATATTTAGCAGCCATCTCTTTGATCTGACCCAGCGCACGGTGCTGTTCAGCGATCTCTTCACGCAGACGGATAGTCGCTTCCAGGTTTACGCCGTTTTCCAGATCGGACTGCAGGGAAACGAACTGCGCGTATTTGTCTTTCATCAGGAAGTCGATACCGTACAGCGCAACGCGACGGTAGTCACCGATGATACGGCCACGGCCGTAGGCATCTGGCAGACCAGTCAGAACACCGGATTTACGGCAGTTCAGAATGTCTTTGGTGTAAACATCGAATACACCCTGGTTGTGGGTTTTACGGTATTCGGTGAAGATTTTTTTCAGCATTGGGTCCAGCTCGCGGTTGTACGCTTTGCAGGAACCTTCAACCATTTTGATACCACCGAACGGGATGATCGCACGTTTCAGTGGTGCTTCAGTCTGCAGACCAACGATTTTCTCAAGGGCTTTGTTGATGTAACCAGCATCGTGAGAAGTGATGGTGGAAGCAACGGAGGTGTCAAAATCAACTGGCGCGTGAGTGCGGTTTTCCAGTTTTACGCCTTCCATTACGCTGTCCCACAGCTTGGTGGTCGCTTCAGTTGCGCCAGCCAGGAAGGATTCGTCACCTTCATACGGGGTATAGTTTTTCTGAATGAAGTCACGTACGTTTACTTCATTCTGCCAGTCACCTTTTGCAAAACCTTCCCAGGCTGTGGCTAACTTTTCATTAAGCTCGGACATGTAACACCTACCTTCTTAAGTGGATTTTTTATTTACTGCCTGAGATAACCATCAATGATGATCGTCGCCACGCAGGTAAATGACCCAGTATGTCAACCCAACTAACAGACCCCCACCGATAATGTTCCCGATAGTGACAGGGATCAGGTTATCAGTAATGAAATTCATAATAGTCAGGTGAGAGAAACTTTCCGGGGTTGAACCAATTGCAGTCCAGAACTCCGGGCTCGCAAAGTTGCGGATTACAATACCCATTGGGATCATAAACATGTTCGCGATACTGTGCTCGAAGCCGCTGGCAACAAACATCGCAACCGGCAGAACCATAATCATGGCTTTGTCCATCAGGCTACGGCCGGAGTAACTCATCCATACCGCCAGACAGACCATCAGGTTCGCGAGGATGCCAAGTGCAACCGCTTCGATAAATGTGTGGTGCATTTTGTGGTCCGCGGTCTGCAGGACGTTCAGTCCCCAGCCACCGTTGGCGGTCATATACTCGCCAGAGAGCCACATCAACAAAACAAAGAGCAGACAGCCAATCAGGTTACCAACATAGACGTTAAGCCAGTTGCGCGCCAGTTGACCCCAGGTAATTCTTCCGCTGGCTTTTGCTACGACAATCAGCACCGTTGAGGTGAAGAGGTCGGCGCCGCAGATAACGCACAGAATCAGACCCAGTGAGAAGCAAATGCCGCCAATCAGTTTGGCCATGCCGTAAGGCATCGCGGCAGTACCGGTGGTGGCAGTGATGTAGAAGACGAACGCGATAGAGATGAACACACCAGCCGTGATCGCCAGATAGAACGTCTTCATCGGGTGTTTCGTTGCTTTATAGACACCTGCTTCTTCGGCCACTTTGGCCATCGCAGCAGGGAGTAAAAGATCAAAAGGGTTGTCAGCTTTCACACTAACTCTCTCTTTATTAAGTCGGCGACGAGATACTAACAAAGCATTATAGAAGAGAAATTGATATAGATCATATCTCGCCTGGCTTATAGGCCCGCAGTGTGTATGGTTTTACGACAAATGCGGTGTAAGTTTTTGATTATCCGTATAAAAATAAATTTTAAAAGTTATGAAAAGAGTTGAATTTTTTCGGTCGGCCACCTCTGAAACAGTTAATTAATATGGAGTATTTGCCATAAAAAGTAACAGTAAAGCCCAGGTAAATATTATTATATTTACCCATATTTAACTTTATTATTACATTCAACGTTCATTGCCGAAAAAAATAAAAAACGGGGCAATGAAATTGCCCCGTAATATAGCCCAGACGATTAAATACGCCTACTGCTGATAATGTTATATGCGCTTATTTTGACCAGTAAGCGGCTTTTGCTTTCTGCAGTTTTTCATAGGCCTTCAACAGCGACTGATGCGCAGGGAAGGCTTTCAGATCGCTGTCGACCGCCTGCAGTCCGTAGAATGGCGCTTCGCCGCTCAGGGCCGCGCTGGCGGCTTCTACCGCCTCGGCACCGTACATGCGCACGAAGGCATTCAGGTACTGCAGTGGCTCACGATCCTCTTCCTGCGCAAGAAGCAGGAGGGTTTGCAGGCAGCGGTAGTAGTTGGTGCGCTCGGCAGAGAACACTGACTGGTTGAATTCCATGGTCCACTCGGTCCAGGCCAGGGCCTGATCCAGATCGCCGCCAGCCAGCGCCAGCATCGCTTTCAGCTCGCCGATGCGCAGGGTATACCAGCCGTTATCTTTACCGGTAGCCAGACCCAGCAGTTCACGTACGCGCGTGAAGTCATCATGGCCTTCGTCGTCCAGCTGGGCGATCAGGTTCAGATAATCCTCTTTTTCCCACTCGCTGCCCGGCAGGGCCAGCAGCGTTTCACGCAGGTGCGCACCCATGCTGTTGTTTGCCAGCCACAGATCTTCAGCCGGATAGATATCGGACATGCCCGGCACCAGAATACGGCAGGCGTAAACACCCAGGTGTTCGTAGTCAGCAATGTAGACTTCTTTATCTTCCGCGTTGAAGATGGTCATCAGGGTAGCGAACTCTTCTTCGGTCGTACCGGCAAAGCTCCAGTCGACGAATGGATAGTCTGCGTCCTGCTTGAACATGTCCCAGGAGATCAAACCGCTGGAGTCGATGAAGTGGGTTTCGAGGTTGGTATGCTCGGCCACTTCTTCGTCGTCAAAGGTTGGTGGAGTAAATACATCGAGATCTTTCAGGCTACGGCCCTGCAGCAGCTCGGTGACGGTACGCTCCAGCGCCACGCCGAAGTCAGGATGCGCGCCGAAGGAGGCGAAGCAGGTGCCGTTTGTCGGGTTAAACAGCACAACGCAGATAACCGGGTATTTACCGCCCAGCGAGCCATCATACGCAAAGATAGGGAAGCCTTCTGCCTCCAGCTTAGCAATGGATTCCACCACGCCCGGATAGCGTGCCAGCACGTCGGCCGGAATTTCAGGCAAACTGATGGATTCAGCAATGATGCGGTTTTTAATGTGGCGCTCAAACACTTCTGACAGCCCCTGCACACGCGCTTCATTGCGGGTGTTACCGGCGGACATGCCGTTAGACACATACAGGTTACCGACAATGTTCATCGGGATGTAAACGGTCTGTTCATCAGACTGACGGGTGAACGGCAGGGCACAGATCCCACGCTCTTCATTACCCGACTGCAGATCGATCAGCATGCTGGCGGTCAGTTCATTTTCCGGATCGTAGAACGCACGCAGACGCGCATCCAGAATGCCTTCCGGCAGTTCATCGTCTTCGGTCAGCGGAAACCATTTTTCATTGGGATAGTGAACGAACGGGCCGTTAGCGATGGTTTCACCCAGCCAGAAATCGGCGAAGAAGTAGTTGGTCGACAGACGTTCAAAATACTCACCCAGCGCAGAAGCCAGCGCCGCTTTTTTCGTCGCGCCTTTACCGTTGGTAAAGCACAGTGCACAGTCTTTATCGCGAATATGCACGGACCAGACGTGAGGCACTGGATTAAGCCAGGAGGCTTCTTCGATATTAAAGCCCAGGTCGGTCAGTTTCTGCTGGAAGCGAGCGATGGAATCTTCCAGGGCGGCGTCTTTGCCGGGGATAAACGTTTGAGTCATGGCGTTCACTTTTATCGTACGTAAAGCGCGCAATGATACGGGTTTTGCGTGACGGGTGCTATCTCCGGCGAAAATAAAAGACTGGGCTATGCTTACTGTCAGTAACTGACTGTTAAGGCATAAAAAAAATGAAAGCATTCGATCTGCAAAGGATGGCGTTTGATAAAGTCCCACCTGAATTTTTAGGCGAAGTAGCGCTGCGTAGTCTGTATACCTTCGTCCTGGTCTTCCTGTTTCTTAAAATCACCGGTCGGCGTGGCGTACGGCAGATGTCGCTGTTTGAGGTGCTGATCATTCTGACGCTGGGTTCAGCGGCGGGGGATGTCGCTTTTTACGATGATGTGCCAATGGTGCCGGTGTTTATTGTCTTCGTCACGCTGGCGCTGCTTTACCGGCTGGTCATGTGGCTGATGTCGAAAAGCGAAAAGCTGGAAGACATGCTTGAAGGGAAACCCGTCGTTATCGTTGAGAACGGACAGCTGGCCTGGGAAAATGTCCAAAGCGCCAATATGACCGAATTTGAGTTCTTTATGGAGCTGCGGCTGAACAGCGTGGAGCAGCTTGGGCAAGTGCGTCTGGCGATAATGGAAACGAATGGGCAAATCAGCGTGTATTACTATCCTGACGACGAGGTTAAGCCAGGGCTCTGTATTCTGCCGGATATGTTAATCGAGCGGTTTAAAACGGTACCGGAATCCGGCGAATATGCCTGTGTAAGATGTAGCCATGTCGTTGCCATGCACGTGGGCGATCATCAATTATGTCCCCGCTGTACAAATCCGGAATGGTCGAAGGTTAGCCGGGCCAAACGCCTTGTCTGACAGCCATTTTGTCGGTTTTGTGACAGCGAGGCGACAGATTGTATTGTGTGACGAAGGGCACATTTCACCGGTCATAAGTTTTAGACATTGCGGCGCGTGTCACTGAATGATAAAACCGATATCCACAGTTATAACTTATGGCTTTTAGCGTGGTGAGGGGAAATGGCTCAAGTCTTTAATTTCAGTTCAGGTCCGGCAATGTTACCGGCAGACGTGCTTAAACAGGCTCAACAGGAACTTTGTGACTGGAACGGTCTGGGTACGTCGGTGATGGAAATCAGCCACCGAGGTAAAGAGTTTATTCAGGTGGCGGAAGAGGCAGAAAAGGATTTTCGCGATCTGCTGAACATTCCCTCGAACTACAAAGTATTGTTCTGCCACGGTGGTGGGCGCGGCCAGTTTGCTGGCGTACCGCTGAATATTCTGGGTGACAAAACCACGGCAGACTATGTTGACGCTGGCTACTGGGCTGCCAGCGCGGTGAAAGAGGCGCATAAATATTGCACGCCAAACGTCATCGACGCCAAAGTGACCGTTGATGGCCTGCGTGCCGTGAAGCCAATGAGCGAGTGGCAGCTCTCTGACAACGCCGCGTATCTGCACTACTGCCCGAACGAAACCATTGACGGGATTGCCATCGACGAGACGCCGAACTTCGGTAAAGACGTGGTGGTTGCCGCTGACTTCTCCTCCACCATTCTCTCTGCGCCGATTGACGTCAGCCGCTACGGTGTCATCTATGCGGGTGCGCAGAAAAATATCGGCCCTGCAGGCCTGACTATCGTCATCGTACGTGACGATCTGCTGGGTAAAGCGCATAAATCCTGCCCGTCGATTCTTGATTACACTGTGCTGAACGATAACGACTCCATGTTCAACACCCCACCGACGTTTGCCTGGTATCTCTCCGGCCTGGTCTTTAAATGGCTGAAGCAAAACGGCGGCGTGGCGCAGATGGACAAGATCAACCAGCAGAAAGCTGAACTGCTGTACGGCGTCATTGATAAGAGTGATTTTTATCGTAACGATGTGGCGAAAGCCAATCGTTCCCGCATGAACGTGCCATTCCAGCTGGCGGACAGCAACCTGGATAAAGTTTTCCTGGAAAAGTCCTTCGCCGCAGGTCTGCATGCGCTGAAAGGTCACCGTGTGGTAGGCGGCATGCGCGCCTCCATCTATAACGCCATGCCGCTGGAAGGCGTTAAAGCCCTGACCGATTTCATGATTGACTTCGAACGTCGCCACGGTTGATTGCGCTGTTTTCACCCCCGTAGCCCTGCTGCGGGGTTTTTATTATGTTGAGTTGAGAGTTAAGTTTCATGGAATCCCTGACGTTACAACCTATCGCGCGGGTAGATGGCACCATCAATCTGCCTGGTTCAAAAAGTGTCTCGAACCGCGCTCTGCTGCTGGCAGCTCTGGCAAACGGCACCACCGTCCTCACGAACCTCCTGGACAGCGATGACGTGCGCCATATGCTCAATGCGCTGAAAGCGTTGGGAGTTCACTACACGCTGTCTGACGACCGTACCCGCTGTGAAGTGACGGGGAACGGCGGTGCGCTACGTTCAGCCGAGGAACTGGAGCTGTTTCTGGGTAACGCGGGAACCGCCATGCGCCCACTGGCGGCAGCTCTGTGCCTGGGCAGCAACAATATTGTTCTGACCGGCGAGCCGCGCATGAAAGAGCGTCCGATCGGTCATCTGGTGGATGCCCTTCGTCAGGGCGGTGCCCAGATTGACTATCTGGAGCAAGAAAATTACCCACCACTGCGCCTTCGCGGTGGCTTTACCGGCGGCAACGTCGAGGTGGACGGCAGCGTCTCCAGCCAGTTCCTGACGGCACTGCTGATGACTGCACCGCTGGCACCGCAGGATACGGTCATCACCATCAAGGGCGACCTGGTGTCTAAGCCGTACATTGATATCACCCTGCATCTGATGAAAACCTTTGGTGTGGAGGTGGAAAACCAGGCGTATCAGCGCTTCGTGGTTCGCGGTGCGCAGCAGTATCAGTCTCCGGGTAACTATCTGGTTGAAGGTGACGCCTCATCTGCGTCTTACTTCCTGGCGGCAGGTGCTATTAAAGGCGGTACGGTGAAAGTGACCGGTATTGGCCGTAACAGCGTGCAGGGCGATATTCGTTTTGCTGATGTGCTGGAGAAAATGGGTGCGGTAGTGACCTGGGGGGAGGATTTCATCGCCTGTACACGTGGTGAACTCAACGCCATCGACATGGACATGAACCACATTCCTGACGCGGCAATGACCATTGCTACCGCTGCGCTCTTTGCAAAAGGCACCACGACGCTGCGTAACATCTACAACTGGCGCGTGAAAGAAACCGACCGTCTATTCGCGATGGCCACCGAGTTGCGTAAAGTAGGCGCCGAAGTGGAAGAGGGCGAAGATTACATTCGCGTAACGCCTCCGGCAAAACTGCAGTTCGCGGAAATCGGAACTTACAACGATCACCGTATGGCGATGTGCTTCTCGCTGGTGGCGTTGTCCGATACACCTGTCACGATCCTCGATCCGAAATGTACGGCGAAAACCTTCCCGGACTATTTCGAACAGCTGGCCCGCATCAGTACACTGGCCTGATGACATAACGCCGCATCACCCGATGCGGCATTTCCTTACGTTTTCTGACGTTTGTTCCCGCACATTTCTTCTACACTCTGCTTCATTAATTCCGTAATTTACACGCAAAGGTAACAGTTGCGCACGTTGGCGCGTATAATGCGCGGCGTTCATGTTAACGGTATGCCTTTATTAAGGAGAAAAAGATGACGGCAGTTGCCCCGGTAATCACCATTGATGGGCCTAGTGGCGCAGGGAAAGGAACTCTGTGCAAGGCGATGGCGGAAGCATTGCAATGGCATCTTTTAGATTCGGGAGCTATCTATCGCGTGCTGGCGCTGGCAGCGCTGCATCACCATGTTGATGTTGCGTCTGAAGAGGCGCTGGTTCCGCTGGCTGCGCATCTGGATGTGCGTTTTGTCTCGACCGATGGAAACCTCGAAGTGATCCTGGAAGGGGAAGATGTGAGCGGCGAAATTCGTACGCAGGAGGTTGCTAACGCTGCCTCTCAGGTAGCGGCTTTCCCGCGCGTTCGTGAGGCCCTGTTACG
Source organism: Enterobacter cloacae complex sp. SHL021 (assembly GCF_049237765.1). Classification (NCBI taxonomy): domain Bacteria; kingdom Pseudomonadati; phylum Pseudomonadota; class Gammaproteobacteria; order Enterobacterales; family Enterobacteriaceae; genus Enterobacter; species Enterobacter cloacae complex sp. SHL021. Next base: position 121,562 of record NZ_JBMKJG010000001.1, read on the forward strand.
CCGTCAGCGTGCTTTCCGTGAAGCACCCGGCCTGATCGCTGACGGGCGAGATATGGGGACGGTGGTATTCCCTGATGCGCCAGTGAAAATTTTCCTTGACGCCTCCTCGGAAGAACGGGCTCAACGCCGCATGCTTCAGTTGCAGGAGAAGGGGTTTAGTGTTAACTTTGATCGCCTTTTATCCGAGATAAAAGAGCGCGATGACCGCGACCGTAACCGCGCCGTCGCCCCACTTGTTCCTGCAGAAGATGCATTAGTTCTGGATTCCACCAGTTTAACTATTGAGCAAGTGATTGAAAAAGCGCTACAATATGCGCGCCAAAAACTGGCACTCGCGTAATTGCGACCGATTTAGCAGTACCCCCGCTGCAATGGATTGACGGCGGGTATGTGAAACAACCCCATCCGGCACGGAGCCAGGTGGACGTTAATATTAACCTGAAGATTAAACATGACTGAATCTTTTGCTCAACTGTTTGAAGAATCCTTAAAAGAAATCGAAACCCGTCCGGGTTCCATCGTTCGCGGTGTTGTTGTTGCTATCGACAAAGACGTAGTACTGGTTGACGCCGGTCTGAAATCTGAGTCCGCCATTCCGGCAGAGCAGTTCAAAAACGCCCAGGGCGAGCTGGAAATCCAGGTAGGTGACGAAGTTGACGTTGCTCTGGACGCAGTAGAAGACGGCTTCGGCGAAACCCTGCTGTCTCGTGAAAAAGCTAAACGTCACGAAGCATGGATCACGCTGGAGAAAGCTTACGAAGAAGCTGAAACTGTGGTCGGTGTTATCAACGGCAAAGTTAAAGGTGGCTTCACTGTTGAGCTGAATGGTATTCGTGCGTTCCTGCCAGGTTCTCTGGTAGACGTTCGTCCAGTCCGTGACACCCTGCACCTCGAAGGCAAAGAGCTTGAGTTCAAAGTAATCAAGCTGGACCAGAAGCGTAACAACGTTGTTGTTTCCCGTCGTGCCGTTATCGAATCCGAAAACAGCGCAGAACGCGATCAGCTGCTGGAAAACCTGCAGGAAGGCATGGAAGTCAAAGGTATCGTTAAGAACCTCACTGACTACGGCGCATTCGTTGACCTGGGCGGCGTTGATGGCCTGCTGCACATCACCGACATGGCGTGGAAACGCGTTAAGCACCCAAGCGAAATCGTGAACGTGGGCGACGAAATCACTGTTAAAGTGCTGAAGTTCGACCGCGAGCGTACTCGTGTATCCCTCGGCCTGAAACAGCTGGGCGAAGATCCATGGGTAGCTATCGCTAAGCGTTACCCAGAAGGTACCAAACTGACTGGCCGCGTGACCAACCTGACTGACTACGGCTGCTTCGTTGAAATCGAAGAAGGCGTTGAAGGTCTGGTACACGTTTCCGAAATGGACTGGACCAACAAAAACATCCACCCATCCAAAGTTGTTAACGTTGGTGACGTAGTGGAAGTTATGGTTCTGGATATCGACGAAGAACGTCGTCGTATCTCCCTGGGTCTGAAGCAGTGCAAAAACAACCCATGGCAGCAGTTCGCGGAAACCCACAACAAGGGCGACCGTGTTGAAGGTAAAATCAAGTCTATCACTGACTTCGGTATCTTCATCGGCCTGGACGGCGGCATCGACGGCCTGGTTCACCTGTCTGACATCTCCTGGAACGTTGCAGGCGAAGAAGCAGTTCGTGAATACAAAAAAGGCGACGAAATCGCAGCAGTTGTTCTGCAGGTTGACGCAGAGCGTGAGCGTATCTCTCTGGGCGTTAAACAGCTCGCAGAAGATCCGTTCAACAACTGGGTTGCACTGAACAAGAAAGGCGCAATCGTAAACGGTAAAGTGACTGCAGTTGACGCTAAAGGCGCAACCGTAGAACTGGCTGACGGCGTTGAAGGTTACCTGCGCGCTTCTGAAGCTTCACGTGACCGCGTTGAAGATGCCACTCTGGTTCTGAACGTTGGCGACGATGTTGAAGCTAAGTTCACCGGTGTTGACCGTAAGAACCGTGCAATCAGCCTGTCTGTTCGTGCGAAAGACGAAGCTGACGAGAAAGATGCAATCGCTACTGTTAACAAACAGGAAGATGCAAACTTCTCTAACAACGCAATGGCTGAAGCTTTCAAAGCAGCTAAAGGCGAGTAATATCAAGTCCTCAGCATCCTTTGAGCGGTAACGCATTTATCGCGCGAAGGATGAGGAGCAAACTTGACAGATTGCAGGATTCGTCCTGTAATCAATAACAAAGGGCGGCTACGGCCGCCCTTGTTTAATGAGCTGTTCAGCTAATTGGTTTGAAAGGAACCGGAGGAATCATGACCAAGTCAGAATTGATTGAAAGACTTGCCAGTCAGCAACCGCATATCCCAGCTAAAGCAGTGGAAGATGCCGTAAAAGAGATGCTGGAGCATATGGCCACCACTCTTGCCCAGGGCGAGCGCATTGAAATCCGCGGTTTCGGTAGTTTTTCTCTGCACTATCGTGCTCCACGTACCGGGCGTAACCCGAAGACTGGCGATAAAGTCGAGCTGGAAGGTAAGTACGTTCCACACTTTAAGCCGGGTAAAGAACTGCGCGATCGCGCCAATATTTACGGCAACTGAGTTTAGCCATCAGGTTAAACTGGGTTCAAAAGAAAGCACCTCCGGGTGCTTTTTTTGTACTTATCGTTTTTATTCTGAAGCCGTGCCGCAATCCCCGTGTCGTTTTCTGCAAACCGACAAAAACAGTGCAGCGTGCGCTGTAACCTGCATTTTATTCAACTGACGCCTCTCTCCCTCTTCTTACATACTGCCGCCCTGAAACAGGGAGGTCGTAATGGGAATTCCCACACTAAGTCTGTGCGCCATTCTGGCGATAGTGCCGCTACTCTGGTTACCTGAACTACCTGCACGGCATACTTTATGGATCATGGTTGCCGGCGGGTTGGTGCTGGGCTTACAGCGAAGCATCAGTCTGAAGTGTATCGGTATGGGGTTGTTATTTTGCGCGTGGGGCATTCTGGCTGCGCAGGAAAGCGTCTGGCCGATGCAGCATTTAACCACCGGTGCAGTCAAGGCAGAGGTGGAGATCACCGCCACCGATGGCGCAACAGTCCATCAGGGTAAAATCGTTGCACTTAATGGCAAACGCTGGTGGGCATCGACGGGCATCGTGTTGTATGGCAATTACCTGCCGCAAAAGGGCTGCGCGGGTCAACGCTGGGCCATGACGCTCAGGCTAAGGCCTGTACATGGTGAACTGAACGACGGAGGATATGATCCTCAGCGAAATGCTTTTGCCCGGCATCAAACGTTGAGCGGACGTTTTACACGGGCAGAAATCATTGATGAACGCTGCAGCTTGCGTGCCCGCTATCTGTCATCGCTGCACGACACCCTTTCAGCCTATCGTTGGGGAGCGGTGATCCTGGGGCTGGGGATGGGCGAGCGCCTGGATGTGCCCCGGGAAATAAAAACACTGATGCGTGAAACCGGCACGTCGCATCTGATGGCGATCTCGGGTTTGCATATCACGCTGGCGGCTTCCATCATCTGGACGCTTGCCAGGGGTTTTCAGTTTTTATTGCCGTGTCAGTGGATCCGCTGGCAGATGCCTCTGCTTGCGGGACTGTTTTTTGCGGCCTTCTACGCATGGCTAACGGGTCTGCAGCCGCCTGCATTACGCACGGTCATCGCGCTTGCGGTGCTGGCCGCTCTGCGGATCGGCGCGCGTCAGTGGTCTGCATGGCAGATCTGGTGTAGCTGTATTGCAGCGATACTCATCGTTGATCCGCTGGCGGTGCTTTCTCAAAGCCTGGTGTTGTCAGCGTTTGCTGTCGCGGCGTTGATTTTCTGGTATCAGTGGCTGCCACTCCCCAGCTGGCGCTGGACTCGCCGGGTGCGACCCCTGGTAAATTTACTCTATCTGCAGGTTGGGATGTTGCTGCTGCTCCTGCCTTTGCAGGTGTTGATGTTCCATGGCTTCAGCGTCTCTTCGCTGGTAGCCAATCTCTTTGCCGTTCCGCTGGTGACCTTTATCTCGGTTCCGCTGATCCTGCTCGGTATGCTACTGCACCTGCTCCCGCTGGTCTCTCTGGAAACTGGCGTATGGTTTGCGGCAGATAAGTCCCTGGCCGGTTTGTTCTGGCTGCTGCAGCGTCTGCCTGATGGCTGGCAGGACGTCGATGAGCGCTGGCAGTACCTGACATTACTGCCCTGGCTGGCCATTATCGGCTGGCGTTTTCGCTCCTGGAAAAGCATGCCGGCGGTGTGTCTGACAGGAACTGTCGTGCTGGCATCCCCATTCATGCGAACGGAGAAAACCGATAGCTGGACGTTGCATATGCTGGATGTGGGGCAGGGGCTATCAATGGTTATTGAGCGGCAGGGTAAAGCGCTTCTATACGACACCGGTCCCGGCTGGCCTGGGGGAGACAGTGCGCAGCAGTTGATCATTCCGTGGTTACGCTGGCATCACCTGCAACCAGAGGGCGTTATTCTCAGTCACGAGCACCTGGACCATGCTGGTGGTCTGGCATCGCTGCAGGCGGCATGGCCCGGCTTATGGGTACGAAGCCCGCTGGGGTGGGCGCAGCATCTTTCCTGCTTTCGCGGGCAGCAGTGGAAATGGCAGGGGTTAACATTCACCGTCCACTGGCCACCGGCTGGATCCACTGCCCAGGGTAACAATCGCTCCTGCGTGGTTAAAATTGATGACGGTGAGCAGAGTGTTTTGCTGACAGGGGACATTGAAGCGCAAGCGGAACAGGCTATGCTTAGCCATTACTGGCGTTATCTGACGTCAACGGTGATACAGGTGCCGCACCATGGCAGTAATACCTCCTCATCGTTGCCGCTGGTACAACGGGTGGGAGGTGAAATCGCGCTGGATTCTGCGGCCCGTTACAATGCGTGGCGATTCCCGTCAGTGAAGGTGGTGAAGCGTTATCGAAAGGAGGGCTATGTCTGGCACGATACCCCTCATTCGGGCCAAATATCGGTGACGTTTTCGCAACATGCCTGGCAAATCCGACGGTTGCGGGAGCAATATTTACCGCGTTGGTATCATCAGTGGTTTGGCGCGCCCGTCGATAACGGGTAGAATATGCGGCTATTTCAACAGATGCTGGTTTTTTGAATGCATAACGACAAAGATCTCTCCACGTGGCAAACCTTCCGCCGACTCTGGCCGATGATTGCACCTTTTAAAGCAGGTTTAATCGTGGCGGGTATAGCGTTAGTTCTCAACGCAGCCAGCGATACTTTTATGTTATCGCTCCTCAAACCGTTACTGGATGACGGTTTTGGTAAAACGGATCGCTCAGTGTTGCTATGGATGCCTCTGGTGGTGATCGGACTGATGATCTTACGCGGTATCACCAGCTATATTTCCAGTTATTGCATCTCCTGGGTGTCAGGAAAAGTGGTCATGACAATGCGCCGTCGGCTGTTCAGCCACATGATGGGCATGCCGGTGGCCTTCTTTGACAAACAATCGACAGGTACGTTGTTGTCACGTATCACCTATGACTCAGAACAGGTGGCATCCTCTTCCTCCAGCGCACTGATTACCGTTGTGCGTGAAGGTGCGTCAATTATCGGTCTGTTCGTGATGATGTTCTATTATAGCTGGCAGCTGTCGCTGATCCTCATCGTGCTGGCTCCGGTTGTTTCTGTCGCGATCCGCGTCGTCTCAAAGCGTTTTCGCAATATCAGTAAGAATATGCAGAATACGATGGGGCAGGTGACCACCAGCGCTGAACAGATGCTGAAAGGACATAAAGAGGTGTTGATTTTCGGTGGGCAGGAGGTCGAAACAAAACGCTTCGATAAAGTCAGCAACAAAATGCGTCTGCAGGGGATGAAAATGGTCTCGGCCTCTTCAATCTCTGACCCCATTATTCAGCTGATTGCCTCTCTGGCTCTGGCATTCGTCCTGTATGCGGCGAGCTTCCCGAGCGTAATGGAAACGCTGACGGCGGGGACCATCACCGTTGTGTTCTCTTCCATGATTGCGCTGATGCGTCCGCTGAAGTCGCTGACCAACGTTAACGCCCAGTTCCAGCGCGGGATGGCAGCATGCCAGACGCTGTTCAGCATTCTGGATTCCGAGCAAGAGAAAGACGAAGGTACTCGCGTCATTGAGCGCGCAAAGGGCGATGTCGAATTCCGCAACGTGACCTTCACTTACCCTGGCCGTGAAGTTCCAGCATTACGTAACATCAATCTGACCATTCCGGCAGGCAAAACCGTTGCGCTGGTCGGCCGTTCTGGTTCGGGTAAATCGACGATTGCCAGCCTGATTACCCGTTTCTACGACATCGATCAGGGTGAAATTCTGTTAGACGGTTACGACCTGCGGGAATACACCCTGCAGTCGCTGCGTAACCAGGTTGCGCTGGTGTCTCAGAACGTGCATCTGTTCAACGATACTGTTGCGAACAACATTGCCTATGCGCGCACTGAAGAGTACAGCCGCGAGCAGATTGAAGAAGCCGCTCGCATGGCCTATGCCATGGACTTTATTAACAAGATGGACAACGGCCTGGATACCATCATCGGTGAGAATGGAGTTCTGCTCTCCGGTGGTCAACGCCAGCGTATCGCCATCGCCCGTGCATTGCTGCGTAACAGCCCTATTCTAATCCTCGACGAAGCAACCTCTGCTTTGGATACAGAATCTGAACGTGCAATTCAGTCTGCGCTAGATGAACTGCAAAAGAACCGTACATCACTGGTGATTGCGCACCGCCTGTCAACGATTGAACAGGCAGACGAAATCGTCGTTGTGGAGGATGGGGTCATTGTAGAACGCGGTAGCCATACCGATTTACTGGCACAGCGTGGTGTTTACGCTCAGCTCCATAAGATGCAGTTCGGCGAATGATTGCCCGTATCTGGTCCGGTGAGTCCCCGCTATGGCTGCTGCTTCTGCCGCTCTCCTGGCTGTATGGTCTGGTGAGCGGCATTATTCGTCTGCTTTACCGTCTGGGGCTAAAGCGGGCGTGGCGTGCGCCGGTGCCGGTTGTCGTGGTGGGCAACCTCACGGCAGGGGGGAACGGTAAAACCCCGGTGGTCATCTGGCTGGTTGAGCAACTGCAAAAGCGCGGCATCCGCCCCGGCGTGGTGTCGCGAGGTTACGGCGGCAAAGCGGCGCACTATCCACTGCTCCTGACGCCGGACACGACGACCGCCGAGGCGGGGGATGAGCCGGTATTGATTTATCAGCGTACTGGCGCGCCTGTCGCAGTCTCTCCGGTGCGTAGTGATGCTGTTAAGGCGTTGCTTGCCGAACGCGACGTGCAAATAATTATTACCGATGACGGTCTGCAGCATTACGCGCTGGCGCGTGATAAAGAGATCGTGGTCATTGATGGCGTCCGCCGTTTTGGCAACGGCTGGTGGCTGCCTGCAGGCCCCATGCGTGAACGCGCTTCGCGCCTGAAGTCCGTGGATGCGGTGATTGTTAACGGCGGTGCGGCACTGCCGGGGGAGATCCCGATGCAACTCCAGCCAGGCATGGCTATTAACCTGTTGACCGGTGAACGACAGGCCGTTTCCCGGCTACCCGCGCTGGTCGCGATGGCAGGTATTGGTCATCCTCCGCGTTTCTTCGCAACGCTGGAACAGTGTGGTGCCCGCCTTGATAAACGTGTTCCGCTGGCCGATCACCAGGCGCTGGTGGCGGAGCAGGTAGACGCGTTGACAACATCCGGTCAGACATTAATCATGACCGAAAAAGATGCGGTGAAATGCCGCGCTTTTGCGAAAGAAAACTGGTGGTATCTGCCGGTTGACGCTGAACTCAGCGGCGAGCAGCCGGAACACTTGCTCCAGGAACTGATTGCGTTGGTGCATTAAGAGCTTACGCGGTTCTGGTGGCGCTTTGACTGACAGGAAAACGCATGTCTTTACCGCAACTCTCGCTTTCAGCCGCACGTAACTTGCACCTTGCCGCGCAAGGACTTCTTAAAAAGCCCCGTCGCCGCGCGCAGCCTGCCGATATCCTCACTACCGTGCAACGCATGTCGTTGTTGCAAATCGACACCATCAACATTGTGGCTCGTAGCCCCTACCTGGTGCTGTTCAGCCGGCTGGGCAATTATCCGCCTCAGTGGCTCGATGATGCGCTCAGCAAGGGAGAGCTGATGGAATACTGGGCACATGAAGCCTGTTTCCTGCCCCGCAGCGATTTTGCCCTGGTTCGCCATCGTATGCTTGCCCCGGAAAAAATGGGCTGGAAATACCGGCAGGCGTGGATGCACGAGCATGCGGCTGAAATTGAGCAGCTCATTGCCCATATCGCGGAAAAGGGGCCAGTACGTTCCGCGGATTTTGAACATCCGCGAAAAGGGGCAAGCGGCTGGTGGGAATGGAAACCGCACAAGCGTCATCTGGAAGGGTTGTTTACATCAGGCAAGGTGATGGTAGTCGAGCGGCGTAATTTTCAACGGGTGTACGACCTGACGCAGCGGGTGATGCCTCACTGGGACGACGAGCGCGACCTGCTCACACAGGAGGCAGCCGAAGCCGTCATGCTTGAAAACAGCGCCCGCAGTCTGGGTATTTTCCGTCCGCAATGGCTGGCCGATTATTACCGTCTCCGACAGCCCACGCTGAAACCGTTGCTGGATAACTGGCAGCGCGAGCAGCGGGTTATCCCGGTCTCTGTAGAGAGGTTGGGCGATATGTGGCTGCATGTGGATTTACTCCCGCTACTGCCACAAGCTGAAGCAGGTAAACTTCAGGCAACCCATAGCGCGGTGCTGTCACCTTTTGATCCGGTGGTCTGGGACAGAAAACGGGCCGAGCAGCTGTTTGATTTCAGCTACCGGCTGGAGTGCTACACTCCCGCGCCAAAGCGCCAGTACGGTTACTTTGTTTTGCCCCTGCTGCACAAGGGACAACTGGTAGGGCGCATGGATGCCAAAATGCACCGTAAAACCGGCACGCTAGAGGTCATTGCGCTGTATCTGGAAGAGGGCGTCAGGATAACCGCGACCCTGGAAAAAGGGTTAACATCCGCCATCAATGATTTCGCCTGCTGGCAGAAGGCCTGCGAAGTGACGCTGGGCCGCGTGCCTGACGGACTCTTTACATCCTGTCGAAGTGGCTGGGAAACAGGCACGCCCTGAAAAGGGAATGTGATAAGCTTTAGCGATTACCCATACGGAGGAACTATGGATCACCGTTTACTTGAAATTATTGCCTGCCCGGTGTGCAACGGCAAACTCTACTATAGCCAGGACAAACAAGAGCTGATTTGCAAACCGGACAGCCTGGCTTTCCCGCTGCGTGACGGTATTCCGGTACTGCTGGAAAACGAAGCCCGTTCCCTGGTGGCTGAAGAGAGCAAACCATGAGCTTTGTCGTCATTATTCCTGCCCGTTACGCCTCAACGCGTCTGCCGGGTAAGCCGCTGGTAGATATCAACGGCAAGCCAATGATTGTGCATGTCCTTGAACGCGCCCGTGAGTCCGGCGCTGACCGTATTATCGTGGCCACCGATCATCCTGATGTTGCGCGTGCGGTTGAAGCCGCAGGCGGGGAAGTATGCATGACCCGTGCCGATCACCAGTCTGGTACTGAACGTCTGGCTGAAGTGGTTGAGAAATGCGCATTCAGCGACGATACGGTAATCGTTAACGTGCAGGGCGACGAACCGATGATCCCGGCGGCGATTATTCGTCAGGTGGCGGAAAACCTGGCGCAGCGTCAGGTTGGCATGGCAACTCTCGCGGTACCTATCCACCACGCGGAAGAAGCGTTCAACCCGAACGCGGTGAAGGTTGTGACGGATGCGGAGGGCTATGCGCTTTATTTCTCCCGTGCCACCATCCCGTGGGATCGCGATCGCTTTGCGGTGTCCAAAGAGACCATTGGCGATACCTTCCTGCGCCATATTGGCATCTACGGCTATCGCGCTGGCTTTATTCGCCGGTATGTAACCTGGACACCGAGTCCGCTGGAGCATATTGAAATGCTGGAACAGCTTCGTGTGCTCTGGTACGGCGAAAAGATCCACGTTGCCGTCGCCGAAGAGGTGCCTGGTACAGGCGTAGACACCCCAGAAGATCTTGAGCGCGTTCGCGCTGAATTGCGTTAATCCTTGCGGCATCCCTCTTTTGGGAGGGATGCACTCCGCCGTTTATTTTCTCTTATCTTTTCCATAATTGATCTCCGCAGGGTGACATCTGCGTCCTGCGCGCTCATTATAAAAGCAGTAGTCTTAATGGGGGTAATCTCATATGGAACAGCTGCGTGCCGAACTGAGTCACCTGCTTGGCGAGAAGTTAAGCCGGGTGGAATGTGTAAGTGAAAAGGCAGATACCGCGCTCTGGTCGTTGTACGACAGTCAGGGAAACCCAATGCCGCTGATGGCCCGAAGCTTTACCTCGCCGGGTGTGGCCAGGCAGCTCGCCTGGAAAATTTCAATGCTCGCGCGGCAAGGAACCGTGCGTATGCCGACGGTTTACGGAGTGATGACGCATGAAGAGCACCCCGGTCCGGATGTTCTGCTGATTGAGCGTTTACGCGGAGTATCCGTTGAAGCCCCGGCGCGTACACCGGAGCGCTGGGAACAGCTGAAAGACCAGATTGTGGAGGCTCTGCTGGCCTGGCACCGGCAGGATAGCCGTGGTCTTGTGGGACCCGTCGACAGCACTCAGGAAAATCTTTGGCCGCTGTGGTATCGCCAGCGGGTGGAGGTGCTGTGGGGAACGCTTAATCAGTTCAACAACACCGGCTTGACCATGCAGGATAAACGTATCCTGTTCCGCACCCGGGAGTGTTTACCGGCGCTGTTTGAGGGCTTTAACGACAACTGCGTGTTGATACACGGTAATTTTACCCTGCGTAGCATGCTTAAAGATTCTCGTAGCGATCAGCTTCTGGCGATGCTGGGGCCAGGGGTCATGCTGTGGGCTCCACGCGAGTATGACCTGTTCAGGCTCAGCGATAGCGCGGCCGCTGAAGGCTTGCTGTGGCACTATCTGCAGCGCGCGCCCGTTGCGGAGGCGTTTCTCTGGCGGCGCTGGCTTTATTTATTGTGGGATGAAGTGGCGCAGCTGGTGAATACCGGACGTTTCAACCGCGCCAACTTTGACCTTGCGACAAAATCACTCCTGCCCTGGCTCGCCTGAGGAGCCTTTCAGCCACTGCCAGATGCGTCCCAGCGTCTCATAGCCGACGCGATCGCTATGCATCAACCACATCGGGGACGGGATCACCCGTTCCCATGGGTTTAGCGGGGCGTTAATGGCCATCTGGTTCGCCGGCGCGGGAAGCGGGTGCAGTCCTTGTTTTTCGAAGAAAATCATTGCCCTTGGCAGATGCGAAGCAGATGTAACCAGTAAGAACGGAACATCGCCAATAGCCTGTTTCACCGCCGCGGCTTCTTCTTCGGTATCTTTCGGACTGTCCAGCGTGATAATAGCGGAGCGCGGAACGCCGAGGGATTCTGCCACCCTGGCGCCGGCTTCAGCCGTGCTGACCGGGTTGGTTTTGGCTGGCGCGCCAGTGAAGATCATTTTCGATCCCGGATTAGCCAGCCACAGGCGAATACCTTCGTTCAGGCGCGGCAGGCTGTTATTGATCAGGTTAGAGCTGGGGGCCCAGTTTGGATCCCAGGTATACCCGCCGCCCAGCACCACGATGTAGTCCACTTTCTGGTTTCCTTGCCAGGTTGGGTAGGTGTTTTCGATGGGACGTAACAGTTTGTCTGCAACGGGTTGCAGGCTCAGCAGCAGCAGTACCAGCCAGCCGAAGGTGATCAGCGTTTTGCCACTTTTCTGAAAGCGACTAAACCACACCAGCCCCAGCCCCAGCGCGATGATGAGCAGCAGTAGCGGAAGGGGAAGCATCATGCCTCCAATGTATTTCTTCAGGGTAAAAAGCATCCTTTTTGGTTCCTTTTTTAACCATATAGCAGGCGAATGCCCGTGATATTACACCAGAGAGGTTCATTCTCCGCGCGGGTGTGACAGAATAGCGGTTTTGCAGTTAGCGAGTGGAACTCTCCCAATGCGGGATCGCAATTTTGATGACATCGCGGAAAAGTTTTCGCGCAACATATACGGCACCACAAAAGGGCAGTTACGTCAGACGATCCTCTGGCAGGATCTGGACACCATTCTGGCCACGTATGGCGGTCAAACGTTGCGCGTGCTTGACGCCGGAGGCGGTGAAGGGCAGACGGCCATAAAAATGGCTGAGCGCGGTCATCACGTCACACTTTGCGATCTTTCTGCTGAGATGGTTGCGCGTGCCACGCGTGCAGCAGAGGAGAAAGGTGTGAGCGACAACATGCATTTTGTACAATGCGCCGCTCAGGACATCGCACAGCATTTGGAAACCCAGGTTGATCTGATATTGTTTCATGCGGTGCTGGAATGGGTAGCCGATCCGTTAAGCGTGTTACAAACTCTGTGGTCGATGCTACGCCCGGGCGGTACGCTGTCGCTGATGTTCTACAATGCTAACGGCTTCCTGATGCACAACATGGTTGCGGGCAACTTCGACTATGTTCAGGTCGGAATGCCGAAAAAGAAAAAGCGCACGCTTTCCCCGGACTATCCGCGCGATCCCCAGCAGGTTTACGGCTGGCTGGAAGAGATTGGCTGGCAGATAACCGGGAAGACGGGCGTCAGGGTGTTTCATGATTATCTGCGTGAAAAACACAAACAGCGTGACTGTTTTGACACCTTAACAGAATTAGAAACGCGGTATTGCCGTCAGGAACCGTTTATCAGTCTTGGCCGCTATATTCACGTCACCGCGCACAAGCCGCAGATGCAAGGATAACCTATGAGTGAATTTTCCCAGACAGTCCCCGAACTGGTTGCCTGGGCCAGGAAAAATGATTTCTCCATCTCGCTGCCGGTAGACAGACTCTCTTTCCTGCTGGCGGTTGCCACGCTGAACGGCGAACGGCTCGATGGCGAAATGAGCGAGGGTGAACTGGTGGATGCGTTCCGCCATGTGAGTGATGCGTTTGAGCAAACCAGCGAAACCATTAGCGTGCGTGCCAACAACGCAATCAACGATATGGTGCGTCAACGTCTGCTGAACCGCTTTACCAGCGAGCAGGCGGAAGGTAACGCCATTTATCGACTGACGCCACTGGGCATCGGCATTACCGATTACTACATCCGCCAGCGTGAGTTTTCCACGCTGCGTCTTTCCATGCAGCTCTCCATTGTGGCGGGTGAACTCAAGCGTGCAGCCGATGCTGCGGATGAAAACGGTGATGAATTCCACTGGCACCGTAACGTCTACGCGCCGCTGAAATATTCGGTAGCGGAGATTTTTGACAGTATCGATCTGACCCAGCGTCTGATGGACGAACAGCAGCAGCAGGTGAAAGATGATATCGCGCAATTGCTGAATAAAGACTGGCGTGCGGCCATCTCCAGCTGTGAGTTGCTGCTGTCGGAAACCTCCGGCACGCTGCGTGAACTGCAGGATACGCTGGAAGCCGCTGGCGATAAGCTCCAGGCCAACCTGCTGCGCATTCAGGATGCGACCATGGCACATGACGATCTGCATTTTATCGACCGTCTGGTCTTTGATTTGCAGAGCAAGCTCGATCGCATCATTAGCTGGGGCCAGCAATCGATTGACCTGTGGATCGGTTACGATCGTCATGTACATAAATTTATCCGTACCGCCATCGATATGGATAAAAACCGCGTCTTTGCTCAGCGTCTGCGTCAGTCTGTTCAAACCTACTTCGATGCGCCGTGGGCGCTAACCTACGCCAATGCCGATCGTCTGCTCGATATGCGTGACGAAGAGATGGCGTTGCGTGATGAAGAGGTAACCGGTGAGCTGCCACCGGATCTGGAGTACGAAGAATTCAACGAAATTCGTGAGCAACTTGCGGCCATGATCGAAGAACAGCTCGCTGTCTACAAAACCAGACAGGTACCGCTGGATCTTGGTCTCGTGGTGCGCGACTATCTGGCGCAATATCCTCGCGCGCGCCACTTCGACGTTGCCCGCATTGTGGTAGACCAGGCGGTTCGCCTGGGTATCGCGCAAGCAGATTTCACCGGACTGCCGCCGAAGTGGCAGCCGATTAACGATTACGGAGCCAAGGTACAGGCGCATGTCATTGACAAATATTGAACAAGTGATGCCATTAAAGCTGGCACAGGCGCTGGCGAATCCGTTATTTCCGGCGCTGGACAGCCAGCTGCGTGCCGGTCGTCATATTGGCCTCGACGAGCTGGATAATCACGCCTTTTTGATGGACTTCCAGGAGTATCTGGAAGAGTTTTACGCACGCTATAATGTTGAGCTTATCCGCGCGCCGGAAGGTTTCTTCTACCTGCGTCCGCGTTCCACCACGCTTATTCCGCGCTCCGTGCTCTCCGAGCTGGATATGATGGTCGGCAAAATTCTGTGCTACCTCTACCTCAGCCCGGAACGTCTGGCAAATGAAGGGATCTTCACCCAGCAGGAGCTTTACGATGAGCTGTTGACGTTGGCAGACGAAAGCAAGCTGCTGAAGCTTGTGAACAACCGTTCTACGGGGTCGGATCTCGATCGTCAGAAATTGCAGGAAAAAGTTCGCTCTTCTCTGAACCGTCTGCGTCGTCTGGGGATGGTCTGGTTTATGGGCCACGACAGCAGCAAATTCCGCATTACGGAATCTGTTTTCCGCTTCGGTGCCGACGTGCGTGCGGGCGACGACGCGCGTGAAGCGCAGCTTCGCATGATCCGCGACGGTGAGGCGATGCCGGTGGAAAACCATTTGCAGCTCAATGACGAGCCTGAAGACAATCAGCCGGATAGCGGGGAGGAAGAGTAATGATTGAACGCGGTAAATTTCGCTCACTAACGCTGATTAACTGGAACGGCTTTTTTGCCCGAACCTTTGATCTCGATGAGCTGGTGACAACGCTCTCCGGCGGTAACGGTGCGGGTAAATCCACCACCATGGCGGCCTTTGTGACGGCGCTGATCCCTGATTTGACGCTGCTGCACTTCCGTAACACCACCGAAGCGGGCGCGACAAGCGGCTCCCGCGATAAAGGCCTGCACGGTAAGCTCAAAGCTGGCGTCTGTTATTCGGTGCTGGATGTGATCAACTCCCGTCACCAGCGAGTGGTGGTGGGCGTGCGTCTGCAGCAGGTCGCCGGTCGCGATCGAAAAGTGGATATCAAACCGTTCGCGATTCAGGGGCTGCCAACCTCAATGCAGCCAACGGCGCTGCTGACGGAAACGCTCAATGAGCGTCAGGCGCGCGTACTGACGCTGCAGGAGCTGAAAGACAAGCTCGAAGCTATCGAAGGCGTGCAGTTCAAGCAGTTCAACTCGATTACCGATTACCACTCCCTGATGTTCGATCTGGGCGTGGTGGCGCGTCGTCTGCGTACTGCATCCGACCGCAGCAAATATTACCGTCTGATTGAAGCCTCCCTGTACGGCGGGATCTCCAGCGCCATTACCCGCTCCCTGCGCGACTACCTGTTGCCGGAAAACAGCGGCGTGCGTAAGGCCTTCCAGGACATGGAAGCCGCGCTGCGTGAAAACCGCATGACGCTGGAAGCGATTCGCGTTACCCAGTCTGACCGCGATCTGTTTAAACACCTGATCAGTGAAGCCACCAACTATGTGGCGGCGGATTATATGCGTCACGCCAACGAGCGTCGCGTGCATCTCGATCAGGCATTAGAGTACCGCCGCGAGCTGTTCACCTCCCGTAAACAGCTGGTGGCCGAGCAGTATAAGCACGTTGAAATGGCCCGTGAACTGGGCGAACACAACGGGGCTGAAGGCGATCTGGAAGCCGATTATCAGGCCGCCAGCGATCACCTGAACCTGGTTCAGACCGCGCTGCGCCAGCAGGAAAAAATCGAGCGCTACGAAGCCGATCTCGATGAACTGCAAATTCGTCTCGAAGAGCAAAACGAAGTGGTGGCCGAAGCCGCCGACATGCAGGAAGAGAACGAAGCGCGTGCCGAAGCCGCCGAACTGGAAGTGGATGAGCTGAAAAGCCAGCTCGCCGATTACCAGCAGGCGCTGGACGTACAGCAGACGCGAGCGATTCAGTACAACCAGGCCCTGCAGGCATTGCAGCGTGCGAAAGAGCTATGCCATCTGCCTGACCTGACGCCGGACAGCGCCGATGAATGGCTGGACACCTTCCAGGCGAAAGAGCAGGAAGCCACGGAAAAACTGCTCTCCCTGGAACAGAAAATGAGCGTCGCGCAGACCGCGCACAGCCAGTTTGAACAAGCTTATCAGCTGGTGGTGGCGATTAACGGCCCGCTGGCGCGAAACGAAGCGTGGGACGTAGCTCGCGAGTTGCTGCGCGACGGCGTCAACCAGCGTCATCTGGCCGAGCAAGTGCAACCGCTGCGTATGCGTCTGAACGAGCTGGAACAGCGTCTGCGCGAGCAGCAGGAGGCCGAGCGTCTGCTGGCCGAGTTCTGTAAGCGTCAGGGTAAACATTACGATATTGACGATCTCGAGGCTCTGCACCAGGAGCTTGAAGCCCGTATCGCCGCCCTTTCCGATACAGTATCCAGCGCCAGCGAACAGCGGATGACGCTGCGTCAGGAGCTGGAGCAGCTTCAGTCCCGCTCGCAGACGCTGTTGCAACGCGCACCCGTCTGGCTGGCGGCGCAAAGCAGCCTGAACCAGCTCAGCGAACAGTGCGGTGAAACGTTCGAATCCAGCCAGGAAGTGACCGAATATCTGCAACAGCTGCTTGAGCGCGAGCGCGAGGCGATTGTTGAGCGTGATGAAGTTGGCGCGCGCAAGCGCGAGGTTGACGAAGAGATTGAACGCTTAAGCCAGCCGGGCGGTGCGGAAGATGCACGCCTGAATACGCTGGCGGAGCGTTTCGGTGGCGTACTGCTGTCAGAAATTTATGATGACGTGGGCCTGGACGATGCGCCGTACTTCTCCGCGCTGTATGGCCCGTCGCGTAACGCGATTGTGGTGCCGGATCTGTCTCTGATTGCCGAACAGCTCGAAGGGCTGGAAGATTGCCCGGAAGATCTCTATCTGATCGAAGGGGATCCGCAGTCGTTCGATGACAGCGTGTTCAGCGTTGACGAGCTGGAAAAAGCGGTAGTGGTGAAAATCGCTGACCGTCAGTGGCGTTACTCGCGCTTCCCGGAACTTCCTCTGTTTGGCCGCGCCGCGCGTGAAAGTCGTATTGAGAGCCTGCACGCTGAGCGTGAAACACTGTCTGAACGTTTTGCGACGTTGTCGTTTGACGTGCAGAAAACCCAGCGCCTGCATCAGGCATTTAGCCGCTTTATCGGTAGCCATCTGGGAGTGGCCTTTGAGGCTGACCCGGAAGCGGAAATTCGCAAGCTTAACACCCGCCGTGGCGAGCTTGAGCGCGCGATTGCCAGCCATGAAAATGACAACCAGCAGAGCCGCGTTCAGTTTGAACAGGCGAAAGAGGGCGTTGCTGCCCTGAACCGCATTCTGCCGCGTCTGAATCTGCTGGCGGACGATACGCTGGCTGACCGTGTGGATGAAATCCAGGAACGTCTGGATGAAGCGCAGGAAGCCGCACGCTTCGTGCAGCAACACGGTAATCAGCTGGCGAAGCTGGAGCCGGTCGTTTCGGTGCTTCAGAGCGATCCAGAGCAGTTTGAGCAGCTAAAAGAAGATTATGCCTGGTCCCAGCAGGTGCAGCGTGAAGCACGCCAGCAGGCGTTTGCCCTGACGGAAGTGGTGCAGCGTCGCGCTCACTTCGGCTACTCTGACTCGGCAGAAATGCTGAGCGGTAACAGCGATCTGAACGAGAAATTACGCCAGCGCCTTGAGCAGGCTGAAGCGGAACGTACGCGTGCCCGTGAAGCGATGCGTAGCCACGCGGCCCAGTTGAACCAGTACAACCAGGTTCTGGCCTCGCTAAAAAGCTCCTTTGATACCAAGAAAGAGCTGTTAAACGATCTGCAAAAAGAGCTGCAGGATATCGGCGTCCGTGCCGACAGCGGGGCAGAAGAGCGGGCGCGTGTTCGTCGTGATGAGCTGCACAGCCAGCTCAGCAATAACCGCGCGCGTCGTAATCAGCTGGAAAAAGCGCTGACCTTCTGTGAAGCGGAGATGGATAACCTGACCCGCCGCCTGCGCAAGCTGGAGCGCGACTATCACGAAATGCGCGAGCAGGTGGTATCTGCGAAGGCAGGCTGGTGCGCGGTGATGCGCATGGTGAAAGACAATAATGTTGAACGCCGTCTGCATCGTCGTGAACTGGCGTACCTCTCTGCTGATGAACTGCGATCGATGTCGGATAAGGCGTTGGGTGCGCTGCGTCTGGCGGTGGCCGATAACGAACATCTGCGCGATGTGCTGCGTATGTCTGAAGATCCGAAGCGTCCTGAGCGTAAAATTCAGTTCTTCGTGGCGGTATACCAGCATCTGCGTGAGCGTATTCGTCAGGACATCATCCGTACCGACGATCCGGTCGAAGCCATTGAACAGATGGAAATTGAACTGGGGCGCCTGACGGAAGAGCTGACCTCCCGTGAGCAGAAGCTGGCTATCAGCTCCCGTAGCGTGGCGAACATCATCCGCAAGACCATTCAGCGCGAGCAGAACCGTATTCGCCAGCTGAACCAGGGTCTGCAGAGCGTATCGTTTGGTCAGGTGAACAGCGTACGTCTGAATGTAAACGTCCGTGAAGCGCACTCTACGCTGCTGGATGTGCTCTCTGAGCAGCATGAACAGCATCAGGATCTGTTTAACAGCAACCGTCTGACCTTCTCCGAAGCGCTGGCGAAGCTGTATCAGCGTCTGAATCCGCAGATTGATATGGGGCAACGTACGCCGCAAACCATCGGTGAAGAGCTGCTGGACTACCGTAACTACCTGGAGATGGAAGTTGAGGTTAACCGTGGTTCAGACGGCTGGCTGCGTGCGGAATCCGGCGCACTGTCGACCGGTGAAGCTATCGGTACCGGGATGTCGATTCTGGTGATGGTCGTACAGAGCTGGGAAGATGAAGCGCGTCGTCTGCGCGGCAAAGATATTTCCCCATGCCGTCTGCTGTTCCTTGATGAGGCAGCGCGTCTGGATGCCCGCTCCATCGCCACGCTGTTTGAGCTCTGCGAACGTCTGGATATGCAGCTCATCATTGCGGCACCGGAAAATATTAGTCCGGAAAAAGGCACAACCTATAAACTGGTGCGTAAAGTGTTCCAGAACAGCGAGCACGTTCACGTTGTAGGCCTGCGTGGCTTTGCTCCTCAGCCGCCGGAGTCCTTACCGGGCACAGCAGACGCCTCCTGAGGCGTGTTGTTACAAAGCGCGGCGCATTCGCGCCGCTTTTTTTTACGCTTAACTTATGCTTACGGCTGCGTTATCTTTAAACTTCTTTACATAAGGTAAGGCAACTGCGTTTGTGCCTTCCTATAATGAATAAAAGCCCCAGTGTGATGGGCATGTCGTGAGAAAACAGGGGGCAAGGGATGTTGCTAAAGAAAAATCGTGGTCATCAGCTGTCAGCGTTGAGTTTGTGTCTGGCGGTGATGTTTGCTCCACTGTTAAGCGCTCAGGCCGATGAGCCTGAAGTTGTACCGTCAGACAGTTCCGCGACGATGGGTGCGCAGCCGACGTCGCTGTCACAACCGCTGGATCAATCTCCGGCGACGGCCATTTTAGCGGGTATCAGACCGCTACCCGAAGGTATCGACACCGGCGCGCTCCGCCAGCAGCTTCTTACCGGGCTTCCTGCAGGATACACGCCTGCTTACATTAACCAGCTTACGCTGCTTTATGCCGCGCGTGATATGAAGCCGATGTGGGAAAACCGGGACGCCGTGCGCGCTTTTCAGCAGCAGCTGGCGGAAGTCGCCATTGCAGGTTTTCAGCCGCAATTCACCACCTGGGTTGAGCTCCTCACCGATCCAGCCTTTACCGGTCAGGCGCGTGATGTGGTGCTGTCTGATGCCATGATGGGCTACCTCCAGTTCGTGGCGGGCATTCCGGTCAATGGCAACCGCTGGTTATACAGTCAAAAACCGTACAAGCTGGCGACGCCGGCGCTGTCGGTCATTAACCAGTGGCAACTGGCGCTGGATAACGGTGACCTGCCGCGCTTTATCGCAAGCCTGGCACCGGCCCATCCGCAGTATGCCACCATGCATCAGTCGCTGCTTGAGCTGGTTGCGGATTCCCGCCCGTGGCCTCAGGTGCGTGGCACAACCACGCTTCGTCCGGGACAGTGGAGCAGCGATGTCCCGGCGATCCGCGAAATTATGAAACGCTCCGGCATTCTCGAAAGCGGTCCTAAGATTGCGCTGCCCGGCGACGATACGCAAAGCGCGGTCGTCAGCCCGTCGGCCCCGGTAAAAGAGAAAAAGGCCGTTGCACAGAGCAACAAACCCGCCGCCTACGATCGCGAACTGGTCGCGGCGGTTAAGCAGTTCCAGGCCGCGCAGGGGCTGGGCGCAGACGGAGTGATCGGTCCATCCACCCGCGACTGGCTGAACGTCTCGCCTGCCCAGCGTGCTGGGGTGCTGGCGCTGAATATCCAGCGTTTACGTCTTCTGCCGGGAACACTGTCTACCGGGATTATGGTGAATATTCCAGCGTATTCGCTGGTTTATTATCAGAACGGTAGCGAAGTGCTGGCGTCGCGCGTGATTGTCGGACGTCCTGACCGTAAAACGCCGATGATGAGCAGTGCCCTGAATAACGTAGTGGTAAACCCGCCGTGGAACGTGCCGCCGACGCTGGCGCGCAAGGATATTCTGCCTAAGGTCTGGAACGATCCTGGCTATCTGGAGCGTCATAACTATACGGTGATCCGCGGCTGGAACAGCAAAGAGACGATCGATCCGTGGATGGTTGACTGGTCAACAATTACGCCGTCGAACCTGCCATTCCGTTTCCAGCAGGCACCGGGTGCGCATAACTCGCTGGGGCGCTATAAATTCAACATGCCAAGTTCGGACGCTATCTATCTGCATGATACGCCGAACCATAACCTGTTCCAGAAAGATGCCCGCGCGCTCAGCTCAGGCTGCGTTCGTGTGAATAAGGCATCGGAACTGGCGAATATGCTGTTGCAGGATGCGGGCTGGAACGACACGCGGATTTCCGATGCCCTCAAGCAGGGGGACACCCGTTACGTTAACATTCGACACAATATACCGGTCAATCTTTACTATCTGACGGCGTTTGTTGGTGAAGATGGACGTACCCAGTATCGTACAGATATTTACAATTATGATCTCACGGCGCGATCCGGCGCACAAATTTTGCCAAAAGCTGAACAATTAATCAGGTAAATGAAGCAGTTCGGGAAAATAGGTTGTCGTAAGTTAGGGCAAATACGTGGCGATATGGCTGGAAGCCGCGTATTTGCTGGGGTTGGGTGCCTTGACGTCGTCGGCTTTGCCAGTTAAGGTGCCCTTCGTGCGCTAAGCATATTACGATTTCTTTGACCTGTAGACCTGATTATCATGGACAAATTTGACGCTAATCGCCGCAAACTGCTGGCGTTAGGTGGCGTTGCGCTCGGCGCAGCGGCCATCCTGCCGACGCCAGCATTTGCCACCCTCTCGACACCTCGTCCGCGTATTTTAACGCTCAACAATCTGCATACTGGTGAGTCGCTAAAAGCGGAATTCTTCGATGGCAGAGGCTATATTCAGGATGAATTAGCAAGACTTAACCATTTTTTCCGTGATTTCCGCGCGAATAAAGTAAAAGCCATCGACCCAGGATTATTTGACCAGTTGTTCCGCCTTCAGGGCCTGCTGGGTACCAGCAAGCCGGTGCAACTCATTTCCGGTTATCGTTCCATTGATACCAATAATGAATTGCGCGCCCGCAGCCGTGGGGTAGCGAAAAAAAGCTATCACACCAGGGGACAGGCAATGGATTTCCATATTGAAGGCGTTTCGTTAGCCAATATTCGCAAAGCCGCGTTATCTATGCGCGCAGGTGGTGTAGGATATTACCCAAGTAGTAACTTTGTGCATATTGATACCGGTCCAGTTCGGCACTGGTAATAACGAAACACAGGAGCAGTATGAACTATCGTATTATTCCGGTTACGGCGTTCTCCCAGAATTGTTCATTGATCTGGTGTGAGCAAACCAAACTGGCCGCGCTTGTCGATCCCGGCGGTGACGCTGAGAAGATCAAACAGGAAGTTGCAGAAAGCGGTGTGACGCTGATGCAGATTTTACTGACGCATGGTCACCTTGACCATGTCGGCGCAGCGGCGGAGCTGGCACAGCACTATGGAGTGCCGGTGATCGGTCCGGAAAAAGAAGATGAGTTCTGGCTGCAGGGTTTGCCAGCCCAAAGCCGCATGTTTGGCCTCGATGAGTGTCAGCCATTGACGCCCGATCGCTGGTTAAACGAAGGAGAGCGTGTGAACGTAGGGAATGTGACTTTACAGGTGTTGCATTGTCCTGGGCATACGCCAGGCCATATTGTCTTCTTTGATGACCAGTCCCGTCTGCTGATTTCCGGAGATGTGATTTTCAAAGGTGGCGTAGGGCGCAGCGATTTTCCGCGTGGCGACCACGGACAGCTGATCCAGTCGATTAAACAGAAGTTATTGCCACTGGGTGATGACGTGACGTTTATCCCTGGACACGGCCCGATGTCGACGCTGGGCTACGAGCGGGTGCATAACCCCTTCCTTCAGGATGAAATGCCTGTCTGGTAAATCCGGATAATAAAAAAAAGCCTGCATCGTGCAGGCTTTTTTGTGGGCGCTAATTACATTACAGTACGGCGACAATCGCTTCACACAGTGGCGCCATGTTGTCAGGGGTCATACCTGCAACGTTCACGCGGCCAGAGGCCACGGCGTACACGCCAAACTCTTCACGCAGACGCAGAACCTGTTCTTTGGTCAGGCCACTGAAAGAGAACATACCGTTTTGCTTAGTAATAAAGCTGAAATCACGGTCTGCACCTTTCTCTGCCAGGGTGTTCACAAACAGCAGGCGCATGCGCTGAATACGCTGACGCATATCGTTGAGCTCTTGCTCCCAAATCGCGCGGAGCGCATCGTTGCTCAGGATGGTGGCAACGACAGAGGCACCGTGTGCTGGTGGGTTAGAGTAGTTAGCGCGGATAACTGATTTCATCTGGCTGAACGCACGATCGGCAGTCTCTTCGTTTGCTGCGACCAGCGTACAGGCACCAACACGCTCATTGTACAGGCCAAAGTTCTTGGAGTAGGAGCTAGCAACGATCAGCTCCTGATGGACGGCTGCGAAAGCGCGCAGACCTTCAGCATCTTCTTCCAGACCACGGGCGAAGCCCTGGTAAGCGAAGTCAAACAGCGGCAGCCAGCCTTTTTCGACAGACAGTTTCGCCAGCTGTTCCCACTGTTCAAGCGTTGGATCAATGCCGGTTGGGTTGTGGCAGCAGCCGTGGAACAGGACCACGTCGCCCGCCTGGGCTTCACTCAGGCTCGCCAGCAGACCGTCGAAGTCCAGAGCGTGGTTTGCGGCGTCGTAGTAGGCATATTCGCGCACTTCCAGACCCGCAGAGTTAAAGACGCTCTTATGGTTCGGCCAGCTTGGGTTGCTTACCCATACGCGCTTAACAGCGGTATTTTTTGCAAGGAAATCCGCCGCCACGCGCAGTGCGCCGGTACCTCCAGGCGTTTGTGCTGTGCGCGCGCGTTTGTCGCTCACAATTGTACTACCTTTACCGAACAGCAGCTCCTGCGTGCAACGACCAAACTCAGGGATACCATCAATACCGAGGTAGTTCTTGGTGGTTTCATTTTCCAGCAGATACTGCTCAGCTTTTTTTACGCTGGTCAGTACCGGGGTTTTGCCGGTTTCATCTTTATATACACCAATACCCAGGTTGATTTTGCCAGGGCGGTCGTCGGCACGAAACAGATCGGCCAGGCCCAGAATAGGGTCGGCAGGAGCGGCGGTAATGTTCTCAAACATGACGAAGTTCCATTGTGATTACAGAAGTGAAATCCGCTATCAGGTTAACGGTAGATTTACAAAATGCCAACCGTTTGCGACGAAAAGCGTGCGGCTTTTCAAAAGTCGCCATTATTTTCTGTCAGGCATAAAAAAACAGGGCCGAAGCCCTGTTCATTAAGCATATAACAAAGTGGTGTACTGATTAGAACTGGTAAGTTACAGCCATTGCAACCTGGTCGTCTTTACCGTTCACGATACCCACGCTACGAGAGTAGTCGGTGTCGTCGATCAGGTTCAGCTGGTAGTCAACATAGATGTTGAAGTTTTTGTTGAAGTAGTAAGTCGCACCGAGTTCAACAAATTTCTGCAGGTCAGCATCACCGCCCGCGAAGGTGCCGCGCTGAGCCAGGTTTTTACCTTTAGACTGAACGTAGGACACGGATGGACGCAGACCGAAGTCGAACTGGTACTAAGCGATAACTTCGAAGTTCTGAGTTTTGTTTGCGAATGAACCGTCTTCTTCACGGGTCATGTTGCGGGTTTCAGCGTAGGTGGTTGCCAGGTAGATGTTGTTCGCGTCGTACTTAGCACCAACAGCCCATGCTTCCGCTTTCTCGCCTTTACCGTCAGCGGTCTGCAGGTTAGTACGGTCAGAGTTGCTGTATGCGCCGATCAGGCCGAAACCTTCGCCGAATTCATAACCAACAGAGGTACCAAAACCGTCACCGTTAGCGGTTCTAACGTCGGTACGATCGTTTTTACCCTGATACTGCAGGCCCAGGCTCAGACCATCAACCAGACCGAAGAAGTCAGAGTTACGATAGGTCAGAACGCCAGTAGTACGGCCGGTCATGAAGTTATCAGAGTAGTTAGCCCAGGTCATACCTGAGTAGGATGGCGCCATATCGGTGTAAGATTCTACATCGTAAACGATACCGTAGTTACGGCCGTAGTCGATGGAACCTGCATCACCAGCTTTCAGGCCAGCGAACGCCAGACGGGTACGCTGAGTCTGGCTGCTTTCTGGCTGGCTTGCCAGAGCACGGTATTCCCACTGGCCGTAACCGGTCAGTTGGTCATTGATTTGGGTTTCGCCTTTGAAACCGATCTGAGCATAGGTCGCATCGCTGCTGTCTGTGTTGTCACCGGAGGTCACGAAATCGTGCTCACCAACCACTTTCCCGTACAGATCCAGTTTGTTGCCGTTTTTGTTATAGATTTCTGCAGCGTTAGCTGCACCGGCTACCAGCAGGGCAGGGATTACCACTGCCAGAATATTGCGCTTCATCATTATTTATTACCCTCATTGGTTTTTTTATGACACTCGCCACTGCCGCCAATAAATTCCGTCAATAAATATTTCCGGAACTATTGATGAGAGTTTGGTGTCTTTATGTATCTGTCAGGCATCTTTCCATTCATAGAACCGTTTCGCTAGCCTGAAAGTGCTACAGTTTTCAAGATTGAGTAACAAAAAGAAATTATATGTAACTAAATGTGTATTTTTCGGAACTTTGTGAACCACCTCAAATTTCAGAAAGACCTGGCGATTTAAACGGCAAGCAGATTCCTATATATATGAATTCCTTATAATTAATTTAGATAAAGGCAATTCGTATACGCGCACCTTCAACGACTCATTTTTTCTTATGACCCAAAAAGGACTTCTGGATGGCTGTGATTTTGGTTGAAATTTGTGCTATTGCTTGAGGATTAAATAATCGCAATAAGAATAGGGTTTATTTTTTGTTCGTAGATATTTCGTGGAAACAAAACGTAACAACTAGTGGTTGTGACGGGGTCAAAGTTGAAAGGTGCTTACTTTACGCTGACGAAAATTGACAGAGCAGAATAAAATAATGGCCAGCAAATGCTGGCCATTATGATTTTGGTTACTTAGAAGCTGGCATTACGCGGCGTACGTGGGAACGGAATAACGTCACGTACGTTCTGAACACCTGTGACGTAGGCGATCAGACGTTCGAAGCCCAGACCAAAGCCTGAGTGTGGCACAGTACCGTAACGGCGCAGATCGCGATACCAGCTGTAATCCGCCGGATTGAGCCCCATCTCTTGCATGCGTGCATCCAGCACGTCCAGACGCTCTTCACGCTGGGAACCACCGATAATTTCACCAATGCCCGGCGCCAGTACGTCCATTGCGGCAACGGTTTTAACGTCTTCGTTAAGGCGCATATAGAACGCCTTAATGTCTTTCGGGTAGTTTTTCACAACAACCGGTGCTTTGAAGTGCTTCTCAGCCAGGTAACGCTCATGCTCGGAAGAGAGATCCACGCCCCAATAAACCGGGTTCTCAAACTTCTCACCGCATTTCTCGAGAATAGAGACCGCATCGGTGTAATCCACCTGGGCAAAGTCGGAGGAAACAAAGCGCTCCAGACGTGCAATCGCTTCGTTATCGACACGCTCAGCGAAGAATTTCATATCATCAGCACGTTCTTCCAGTACCGCTTTGAAGACGTACTTGAGCATGGCTTCCGCCAGGCCAGCGACATCGTTCAGATCTGCGAAAGCCACTTCAGGCTCCAGCATCCAGAATTCTGCCAGGTGGCGGCTGGTGTTGGAGTTTTCCGCTCGGAAGGTTGGGCCGAAGGTATAGATTTTAGACAGCGCACAGGCGTAGGTTTCGCCGTTGAGCTGGCCGGATACCGTCAGGAAGGCTTCTTTACCAAAGAAGTCTTTGTCAAAGTCCACTTTACCTTCCGGCGTGCGCGGCAGGTTTTCCAGATCCAGCGTAGAAACGCGGAACATCTCGCCAGCGCCTTCGGTATCGGAGGCGGTGATCAGCGGGGTAGATACCCAGAAATAACCCTGCTCATCGAAGAAGCGATGCAGTGCCTGCGCCAGCGTGTGGCGGACACGGGCCACCGCACCAATCAGGTTGGTGCGTGGACGCAGGTGAGCCACTTCACGCAGATATTCGATGCTGTGACGTTTTGCGGCCATCGGGTAGGTATCAGGATCTTCAACCCAGCCGGTTACTTCAACGGCAGTGGCCTGAATTTCGAAACTCTGACCCTGGCCCGGTGATGCGACAACCACGCCGGTAACAATTACGGAACAACCGGTTGTCAGGTGCAGAACGTCATCATTGTAATTGGGCAGAGAATTATTAATGACGGCCTGTACAGGATCAAAGCAGGAACCGTCATAGACGGCAAGGAAGGAGATGCCAGCTTTAGAATCTCGGCGGGTACGCACCCATCCGCGCACGGTGACTTCTAGGTCTTCGGCGACACGGCCCTGGAGTACGTCGGCTACAGGCACAACGCTCATAATATTCTCTCTGTTAATAGTCGGAAAAAATAAACACTTGTCCACCCAAATGGGGGGATATCTATGTTACCTGCCATCCGCTATCAGACAAGTAAATTTCGCAGTCAAAAGAGAAGAATTAAGAAATAAATAAGAAGTAGGGAGCCATTTGGCTCCCTTAAGCGCTTAACTGGCTTTTTTGACCTGAGGGAGATCGAAAGCTTTGCGTAACGCGCGGACAAACGCTTTGTCATGACAGATGGTTTTACCCGGGCTATCGGAGAGCTTGGCTACCGGCTTGCCGTTACATTCCACCAGTTTTATCACGATATTCAGCGGTTTTACCTGAGGGATGTCGCAGGTTAAACGGGTGCCAATCCCGAAGCTCAGGTTTACTCGGGTACTGAAATGGCGATAGAGTTCAACCGCTTTCGCGAGATCGAGGTTGTCGGAGAAGACCAGCACCTTGCTCATCGGGTCAATGCCGAGTTTTTCGTAATGCGCGATCGCCTTCTCACCCCATTCAACCGGATCCCCGGAGTCATGACGTAACCCCTGGTAACGCTCAGCGAACTCAGGGCCGAAATCACGCAGGAACGCATCCATGGTGATGCAGTCGGTCAGGGCGATGCCGAGTTGATTCGGATACTCGTCAAGCCACGCGGCCAGTGCGGCGCGTTGGCTGTTGGCCAGATCAGGGCTGATCTGCTGATGCGCCTGGAACCATTCGTGTGCCTGGGTACCCATTGGTGTCAGGTTCAGACGACGTGCCAGATCGTAATTACTGGTGCCCACGAACCACGACTCTTGCTGCAGACGCTGAACAATGGCCTGCTGAACGTCGCGGGAGAAACGGCGACGCGTGCCAAAGTCCATCAGACGGAAGCGGGACATATCCAGCCCATCCGTCAGGGTGGCAAACCCCGCGAGTTTGTTTTCCAGCGCGGCCAGTGCCTGAGTCACCCCTGTTTCCGGCGAACGGTAGCGGTGAGCCAGCTCGCTGATCACAGCCAGCAGCGGAACTTCCCACATGATCACTTCACGCCATGGGCCTTCAAGGCGAATATCCAGCTTGCCGTTATCATTCGTGACGGTGACCTGCTCTGGCTTATAACGGAAGTCGCGCAGCCAGTTCAGATAGTCCGCTTTAAAGAAAGGCAGGCCGGAAAGCCACTGGTATTCGTCGTCCTGCAACGTCAGATGCTGCATAGCATCGACCTGTTCACGAATGGAATCTGCGTAGATACCGAGCAAGTCGTCGCCACGGCAGCGGAATTCCGCCGCAACATCAACATCATAGTAATGGTGGAAAACGGCTTGCTGCATGTGCAGTTTATACGCGTCGGTATCCAGCAACGTATGCAGAACAGGAGAAGCGAATCGAGTCATAGGTGCGCAGTAGCATCCTCTCACAGGAGCGTTTAGTACAATAAACAACTCCGGAGTATACCTTGTTTAGTGATTTATTGAACCCCGATCACAACATAAGCGCTCTTTATGGTCGAGGGCATTTTGTGCCCCGTGTTATACAAATGTAGCAAAAAGGGTGTTTGTACCTGAAAAGATGAACATTCTGCATAGCGCGATCTACACAACAGGAATAGACTGGAATCGTTATTCGACAAACGATGCATAAGGTTTTCTATGACACAACAGCCACAAGCCAAATACCGCCACGACTATCGTGCGCCGGATTACCTGATTAGCGATATCGATCTGACTTTTGACCTGGATGCCACTAAAACCGTTGTGACGGCGGTAAGCCAGGTGACGCGCCAGAGCGCGACGGCAGTGCCGCTGCGTCTGGATGGTGAAGACCTGACGCTGGTCTCCCTGCATATTAATGATGCAGCCTGGACTGACTATAAAGAAGAAGACAACCAGCTGGTGATCGATAACCTGCCGGAACGCTTTACGCTGCGCATCGTGAATGAAATCAGCCCTGCCGCCAATACGGCGCTGGAAGGGCTCTACCAGTCTGGCGTGGCGCTGTGCACCCAGTGTGAAGCGGAAGGTTTCCGCCACATCACCTGGTATCTTGACCGTCCGGACGTGCTGGCGCGCTTTACCACCAAAATCATCGCGGATAAAACGCTTTATCCTTTCCTGCTCTCTAACGGTAACCGCGTGGGTGAGGGTGAGCTGGAAAACGGCCGTCACTGGGTACAGTGGCAGGATCCGTTCCCAAAACCATGCTACCTGTTTGCGCTGGTGGCGGGTGATTTCGACGTCTTACGTGACACCTTCAAAACCCGTTCTGGCCGCGAAGTGGCGCTGGAACTGTTCGTTGACCGTGGTAACCTCGATCGCGCGCCATGGGCGATGACCTCGCTCATCAACTCCATGAAATGGGACGAAGAGCGTTTTGGTCTGGAATACGATCTCGACATCTATATGATTGTCGCCGTCGACTTCTTCAACATGGGCGCGATGGAGAACAAAGGTCTTAACATCTTTAACTCCAAATACGTGCTGGCCCGTACCGATACCGCCACCGATAAAGACTACCTCGATATCGAGCGCGTTATTGGCCACGAATATTTCCATAACTGGACCGGTAACCGTGTCACCTGCCGCGACTGGTTCCAGCTGAGCCTTAAAGAAGGCCTGACCGTATTCCGTGACCAGGAGTTCAGCTCCGATCTGGGCTCGCGGGCGGTTAACCGCATCAACAACGTGCGCACCATGCGTGGGTTGCAGTTCGCGGAAGATGCCAGTCCGATGGCGCACCCAATTCGTCCGGACAAAGTCATTGAGATGAATAACTTCTACACCCTGACGGTGTATGAAAAAGGGGCGGAAATTATCCGTATGATCCACACCCTGCTGGGCGAGGAGAACTTCCAGAAAGGGATGCAGCTCTATTTCGAGCGTCACGACGGCAGCGCCGCCACCTGCGATGATTTTGTGCAGGCAATGGAAGATGCGTCGAATGTGGATCTCTCTCACTTCCGCCGCTGGTACAGCCAGGCCGGTACGCCGATTGTCACCGTTAAAGACGATTACAATCCGGAGACCGAGCAGTACACCCTGACCATCAGCCAACGCACGCCGCCAACGGCTGAGCAGGAAGAAAAATATCCGCTGCACATTCCGTTCAGCATTGAACTGTATGATAACGAAGGCAAAGTGATCCCGCTGCAGAAGGGCGGCCACCCGGTACACAACGTGCTGAACGTGACCCAGGCAGAGCAGACCTTTATCTTCGATAACGTCTATTTCCAGCCGGTGCCTGCGCTGCTGTGTGAATTCTCTGCACCAGTAAAGCTGGAGTACAAGTGGAGCGATCAGCAGTTGACGTTCCTGATGCGTCACGCGCGCAACGATTTCTCCCGCTGGGATGCCGCGCAAAGCCTGCTCGCGACATACATCAAGCTGAACGTTAATCGTCATCAGCAGGGCCAGCCGCTGTCGCTGCCGGTTCACGTGGCTGACGCGTTCCGTGCGGTTCTGCTGGATGAACAGATTGATCCGGCCCTCGCGGCTGAAATCCTGACGTTGCCGTCCGCGACCGAAATCGCCGAGCTGTTCGAGACCATCGATCCTATTGCCATCGTGGCTGTGCGTGAAGCGCTGACCCGCACGCTGGCGGCCGAACTGGCGGATGAGTTCCTGGCGATCTACAACGCCAACAAGCTGGATGCGTACCGCGTGGAACATGGCGACATTGGTAAACGTTCCCTGCGCAATACCTGTCTGCGCTACCTGGCCTTTGGTGAAACAGACCTGGCGAACACGCTGGTGAGCAAGCAGTATCACGAAGCGGATAATATGACCGACGCGCTCGCAGCCCTGGCGGCAAGCGTGGCAGCCGAGTTACCGTGCCGTGATGCGCTGATGCAAGAGTATGACGACAAGTGGCACCAGGATGGCCTGGTTATGGACAAGTGGTTCATTCTGCAGGCGACTAGTCCGGCAGCCGATGCGCTCAGCAACGTGCGCAGCCTGCTGAAGCATCGCTCCTTTACCATGAGCAACCCGAACCGCGTCCGCTCCCTGATTGGCGCGTTTGCCAGCAGCAACCCGGCTGCGTTCCACGCGGAAGACGGCAGCGGTTATCAGTTCATGGTGGAAATGCTGACCGAGCTGAACAGCCGTAACCCGCAGGTGGCATCACGTCTGATTGAGCCGCTGATCCGCCTGAAACGCTACGATGCGCAGCGCCAGGCGAAGATGCGTGCCGCGCTTGAGCAGCTTAAAGGGCTGGAAAATCTCTCTGGCGATCTGTACGAGAAGATTTCGAAGGCGCTGGCGTAATATAAACGTTAATCCCACCCTCTCCCCGTGGGAGAGGGCCGGGTGAAGGCATCAGGCATTAGCCGTAATCAAGGCGCGCTCATTCACACCGCGCCTCATCACTCGCTCCAGCACCTCCGCTTCCAGCTCTGCCAGTCTGGCCGATCCCACACGGCGAGGGCGTGGAATATCTACCGTCAGATCCAGACCAATTTTTCCCTCTTCTATCAACAGCACCCGGTCGGCCATGGCGACGGCTTCGCTCACGTCGTGCGTCACCAGCAGGACCGTAAAACCGTGCTCCTGCCAGAGCGAGGCAATTAAATCCTGCATTTCAATCCGCGTCAGGGCATCAAGTGCCCCGAGCGGCTCATCGAGCAGCAGCAGGCCTGGACGATGTATCAATGCCCGCGCCAGCGCTACGCGCTGTTTTTGCCCGCCAGATAGGGCAGCAGGCCAGTCACCGGCGCGATCCTCCAGCCCGACGGCGGCCAGCGCCTGACGCGCCTCCTCCAGCCAGTGACCTTTCAGCCCCAGCCCGACGTTATCGATCACCGTTTTCCAGGGCAGCAGGCGCGCATCCTGAAACATCATGCGGGTATCATCCTGAATATTGGCCAGCGGCGTTGTCCCTGCCAGAATCTCCCCTCCATTCGGCGCTTCCAGTCCGGCTAACAGACGCAGCAGCGTACTCTTGCCGCCGCCGCTGCGGCCGACAACGGCCACAAATTGTCCGGCGGGGATATGCAGATCCAGGGCGTTAAGAATGGTTTTGTCGCCGTAGCGTTTCGTGACGCCGTTAAGTAACAGCGGTGTCCCCTGAGTGAGTCGGGCGGTATTCATGCTTTCGCCTCCTGAGAGAAATAGGCCGGGTTCCAGCGCAGCCAGCTGCGTTCCAGCCACTGGGCGCTGACGTCAGCAAGTTTGCCCAGCAGGGCATAAAGGATAATGGCGACTACCACCACGTCCGTTTGCAGGAATTCGCGGGCGTTCATTGCCAGATAGCCAATGCCGGAGTTGGCTGAAATGGTCTCCGCGACGATCAGCGTCAGCCACATCAGGCCGAGCGCAAAGCGAACGCCAACCATAATGGAGGGCAGGGCGCCCGGCAGCAGCACGTGGATAAACAGGGCAAATCCTGATAATCCGTAGCTGCGTGCCATCTCAACCAGCCCGCGATCGATATTGCGGATCCCATGCCAGGTATTGATGTAAATCGGGAACAGCGTGCCCAGCGCCACGAGGAAAATTTTGGCGCTCTCATCAATACCAAACCACAGAATGACCAGGGGGATCAGCGCCAGATGCGGTACGTTGCGCAGCATCTGAATGGAGGTATCCAGCAACCGTTCCCCCCAGCGGGACAGGCCGCTGATCAACCCCAGCGTCAGGCCGATGCTCCCGCCGATGGCAAACCCAATCACCGCGCGCCAGGAGCTAATGGCCAGGTGCTGCCACAGCTCGCCGCTGGCACTCAGCGACCAGAAGGCTTCGATTACGCCCTCCGGAGAGGGCAGGATACGGCTCGACAGCCAGCCGGTGGAGGAGGCCAGTTGCCAGATAAGGACGATGCCGACAGGTAAAAACCACGGGGCGGCGCGCAACAGCCATTTTTGTGAGGTGAGAGACATAGCCACTCCTTAGCTTTGCGCGACTTTACGCGGAATAAACTCGTTGGCCACGGCTTCGCCCTGAAGCTGCAGCTGGCGGGGCTGCGGAATGTCCGGGATAGCGACATCCAGATGCGGGAACAGCAGTTCACCCACTTTGTATGCCTCCTCAAGATGCGGATAGCCCGAGAGGATAAAGCTGTCGATACCCAGCTCAGCATATTCATTGATACGCGCCGCCACGGTCGGGCCGTCACCCACCAGCGCAGTACCCGCACCACCACGTACCAGGCCGACACCCGCCCAGAGATTGGGGCTGATCTCCAGATTCTCGCGTTTGCCGTTATGTAACGAAGCCATCCGGTGCTGTCCTACGGAGTCGGTTTTCGCAAATGCCGCCTGCGCTTTGGCGATGGTCTCATCGTCCAGATGCGAGATCAGCCGGTCAGCGGCCTGCCAGGCCTCTTCGTTGGTTTCACGCACAATCACGTGCAGGCGAATGCCAAAGCGCACCTTTCGGCCGTGGGCGGCGGCTTTGGCCCGCACCTGGGCAATTTTCTCTTTCACCAGTTCAGGTGGCTCCCCCCAGGTCAGATAGAGATCGACCTGTTCTGCCGCCAGATCCTGTGCCACATCCGACGATCCGCCGAAGTAGAGCGGTGGACGCGGCTGCTGTACCGGAGGAAAGTAGAGTTTCGCGTCGCGAACATGAATATGCTTGCCATCAAAGGTGACCGTTTCCCCCTCAAGCAGACGTCGCCAGACGCGGGTAAACTCGGCGGAGGCCTCATAGCGTTCCGTATGATCGAGGAATACGCCGTCACCGGCCAGTTCCTGCGGATCGCTGCCGGTGACCAGGTTAAACAGCGCGCGTCCGTTGGAGAGCCTGTCGAGCGTTGCCGCCTGACGTGCGGCAACGGTCGGGGAAACCACGCTCGGACGTAATGCCACAAGGAATTTCAGGCGCTGGGTGACCGGGATCATCGACGCGGCGACCAGCCAGGCGTCTTCGCACGAGCGTCCGGTGGGGATCAGCACGCCGGTGAAACCGATTCGGTCTGCCGCCTGCGCAATCTGCTGCAGATAGCCGTGGTCAACCGGGCGCGACCCCTCTTCGGTGCCAAGATAGTGTCCATCGCCGTGGGTGGGTAAAAACCAGAAAAGATTCAGACTCATGATTTGGCTCCTTCTTTAGCTGCGGGTTGCCAGATGCGTTCGCGAATGTTCACCTGTTTTGGGACTAAGCGGTTTTGATAAAAGAGGTCGGCAGTCTGTTGTTGCAGGGCTGCGACATGTGCGTCCACCGGGATAATGGTGGTGGGTGGACGGTGGTTGAGGTAGCTCGCGATCACCGCCTCCGGTAAGCCCATGGTTTTCGCCAGCAGGGTGATGCTCTCCGGGCGCTGGCTTTGCGTCAGGGTATCGGCCTCGGTAAAGGTATTCAGGACCTCCTGAACAAAGGCACCGTTTTTCTCTGCATACGGACGGGCTGCCAGGTAGAACGAACCGGTCTGTTTCAGGGTAGTGCCATCTTTCAATACCCGTACGCCGCCCTGAAGTAATGCCGCGGAGTAGTAAGGATCCCAGATAGCCCACGCATCGACATTGCCTTGCTGGAAGGCGGCGCGGGCATCAGCTGGGGTCAGATAGACGGGCTGAATATCGGTGAACTTTAGCCCGGCCTCCTGCAGAGCGCGGAGTAGCAGGTTGTGCGAGCTGGAACCTTTCTGGAATGCGACTTTGTGACCTTTAAGTTCGGCGACATTTTTAATGGCGCTATTTTCCGGCACCAGAATCACCTCGGCTTTGGGTTTCGGTGGCTCAACGCCAACGTAGACCAGATCGGCCCCGGCCGCCTGCGCAAAGATCGGTGGAATATCGCCAGTACTGCCTAAATCAATGCTTCCAACGTTCAGCGCCTCCAGCATTTGTGGCCCTGCAGGAAACTCCACCCAGGAGAATTTGGTCTGTGGGAAGCGTTTTTCCAGAAGCTGGTGGTTTTTTGCCAGCACCATACTGACGCTGCCTTTCTGGTAACCAATGCGCAAACTGTCAGGTACCGTCTCTGCTGCATGGGTCAGGGACGAGAGTGCGAGCAGACCAGCCAGGCTGATACGGGTAAGTGTTTTAAACATGTGCGACTCCTTGTGGCTGTCCAAACGCAGGTGCCTGAATATCGCGACGGTGCAGGGCATGCCAGAATGTCTCCAGCGCACTGTCGAGTCGGGTTTGCAGATTCGGTGTGAAATGCGGTTTGTGCTGGTAATCGATAACCTGCGAGTCATCGGCAAAAACGCCGTGCAGGATCTCCTGCGCCTTCAACGCGTTCAGTACTGGCTTCAGGGCGTAATCCACGGCCAGTAAATGCGCAACCGTACCGCCCGTAGCCAGCGGCAACACCACTTTTCCATCAAGTGCACGTTCAGGCAGCAGATCGAGCAAGGTTTTCAGTGCGCCGGAAAATGAGGCTTTATAAATCGGGGTCGCGACGATAAGCCCGTCAGCACTTTTTAGCTGTTCAATCAGGGTTTTCAATGCCGGACTGTCAAAGCGCGCGTAGAGCAGATCCTCAGGTTCAAAGTTGTGCAGATTCCAGTGGCACACTTCCACATCCAGAGCATTAAGCCTTTCGCGGGCATATTCCAGCAGGGCGCTGGAACGAGAAGGGAAACGTGGACTTCCGGCCAGGGTGATGACGCGCATGTGTGCTCCTTATAACTAATTGTTTGCTTTTATCTAACATTCATAACAATTTTCAGGAGTGTGACACTGCGTGGTTATTCCACTAAATGATTTATCCGCAATTAAAATGCGAAAAAGCGCATAAGAAGTGTACGGGGAAGTAAACGTTTGCGTTTTACGCTGATTTTTTTGCCGCAGGTCAATTCCCTTTCCGGGCAGGATCGCACATAATCCCCTCCCGGTTTGCACACCGGGAATCCAGGAGAGTTCATGTACTACCCCTTCGTTCGTAAAGCCCTTTTCCAGCTCGACCCTGAGCGCGCTCATGAATTTACATTCCAGCAATTACGCCGTATTACGGGAACGCCGCTGGCCGCGCTGGTGCGTCAGAACGTGCCGGAAAAACCTGTGCAGTGCATGGGTCTGACCTTTAAAAACCCGCTGGGTCTGGCGGCAGGTCTGGATAAAAATGGCGAGTGCATTGATGCCCTGGGCGCGATGGGCTTTGGTTCCATCGAAATCGGTACCGTCACGCCGCGTCCACAGCCGGGTAATGATAAGCCGCGTTTGTTCCGCCTGGTCGAAGCCGAGGGGCTGATCAACCGCATGGGCTTTAATAACCTCGGCGTGGATCATCTCGTAGAAAACGTTAAAAAAGCCCATTTTGATGGTGTATTAGGCATCAATATTGGCAAAAATAAAGACACGCCGGTTGAGCAGGGTAAAGATGACTACCTGATTTGTATGGAAAAAGTCTATGCCTATGCCGGTTATATCGCCGTGAATATTTCATCGCCGAATACCCCAGGGCTACGTTCTCTGCAATATGGTGAAGCGCTGGACGATCTTCTCAGCGCCATTAAAAATAAACAAAATGAGCTGCAGGCGATCCATCATAAATATGTTCCGGTGGCGGTTAAGATCGCACCGGATCTTTCTGCTGAAGAATTGATCCAGGTTGCCGACAGCTTAGTTCGCCATAATATTGATGGTGTGATTGCGACCAATACGACGCTCGATCGATCCCTCGTCCAGGGAATGAAAAACTGTGACGAAGCGGGTGGGTTAAGTGGACGTCCGGTACAATTAAAAAGTACGGAAATTATTCGGGCGCTCTCCGCCGAATTAAAAGGTCGTCTGCCAATAATCGGTGTCGGTGGTATCGATTCGGTGATTGCTGCGCGCGAGAAGATGGCTGCGGGCGCCTCACTGGTGCAAATCTATTCCGGCTTTATTTTTAAAGGCCCGCCGCTCATAAAAGAAATCGTTACTCATATCTAATCTTTTCTCTTAATCAGACAACCAGGGCTTTATTTCCAGCCCTGGTTGTTTTATATTCCATCACTGTTGCTTATTTAGACATTATAGTCTTTTATTAATGGTGTTATAAACGAAGCGGCGAATGGGACATTTTTAGTACAGGACGTTTGGGTACGGGAGAGACACATGCGAATTAAACCTGACGATAACTGGCGCTGGTATTTTTGTGAAGAGCATGACCGAATGATGCTCGATTTAGCCAATGGCATGTTGTTCCGTTCTCGTTTTGCGCGTCGAATGTTAACCCCGGACGCTTTCTCCCCGTCTGGCTTTTGTGTAGACGATGCTGCGCTTTATTTCTCCTTTGAAGAGAAATGCCGTGACCTGCTGCTCTCAAAAGAACAGCGTGCCGAACTGATATTAAACGCGCTGGTGGCGATTCGTTTTCTGAAACCGCAAATGCCGAAAAGCTGGCATTTTCTGCCGCATGATATGAACTGGACGCCGGCCACGGGCGATGCGGCCAGCGTCAACCTGAGCGATACCGCAGAAGAGGTGAGTTTACTGGTGGTGGAACCTGGCGAAAATGCCGCGCTTTGTCTGCTGGCCCAGCCCGGCGTGACCATTGCCGGGCGGACGATGCAGCTCGGGGATGCCATTAAGGTCATGAATGACAGGCTGAAACCGCAGCTGCGCGTGGATTCATTCAGCCTGGAACAGGCGGTTTAAGCTTCCAGCTGTATCGACGTTTTTGGAATACAGCTACAGCACAGGATCGTCCCGTCATCACCGATTGCGGATTTCTTCAGCGCACTGACGTCGCCCCCGACTAGCTTGATTCGACAGCAACCACAGATACCCGCCCGACAGGAATACGGGATACGGATCCCGGCTTGCTCCAGCTGCTCAAGTATCACCTGCTGATTGTTACCCCGTATAACGCGGCCCTGCCAGTGAATATCCACTGCCGAACTGGCTTGCGTCTCAACGTCTACCATTTCTTCTTCCTGACCCGCACCGTACACGCGCGCAGGCCCACGGGTGAGAATTTCCACCTCGTCACCCACGCGGATCACTCCGCTTGAGCGCGGAATAAGATTCTGGCCGAAATCCACGTCGCCATTATCCTGCGCGGTACGGAATGATTGCAGGGTTTTCAGCGGCTCGCCGGAAGGATGCTTCAGGCCTTTCTCCGGACTTACGGTGGTGAAAATGCAGCGGCTGCACGGCTTCACGACATCAAAAATGACGCTGCCGATGCGGATCACTTTCCAGGTATCTTCCTCCCAGGCTTCCGTACCGGTCACCACCAGATTCGGGCGAAATTGCTCCATCTGCACGCTGGCCTTACAGCGACGCTGCAGGTCACGCAGCGAGGCTTCGCTGGTTAACAGGAACGGGAAACCATCGGCAAACGAGAGGGGAACCGCGTCGTGGCGCTTGACGCGTCGTGTCAGCGCCGGACCCACCCAGCGCAGCTGTACCTCACGGGAGAAGAAGCCGCTCAGCCAGCGGTTAATCTCGTCCGGAGCGATGCGAGCGGTAAAATGATTGCCCCACACTTCCGTTGGCGCATCGACAGGCGCAAAATCAGCAAAGCGAATCAATACGCTTGAGCCATCCGGGGCGGTGAGGTGCAGGCCGTCATGCAGCGGTGAAGGCGTAAAGCGCACCATCTGCGGGAACTGGCGTGCGGTAATGAACGTACCGTCAGGCTCGGTGACCATAAAAATACGATCGAAGGCAAATCCACTGATGTCAGCCAGGGCGTGAGAAACGCCGATACCGCGCATGGATTTCACCGGATGAATAAAAAGCCTGGATAACGTCGCCACTGTGCACAGTCCCTCGAATGAAAATAAGCCTTCAACTTTATGACATACACGTCATATTAGCTATAATGCGCGACAATTTTCTTAGAGTAAAAGTGACGATATGAATTCTCTGTTTGCCAGTACGGCCCGTGGGCTGGAAGAGCTGTTAAAAACTGAACTGGAAGCCCTGGGCGCGCAAGAGTGCCAGGTGGTTCAGGGTGGTGTCCATTTTGAGGGCGACACACGGCTTATTTACCAGAGCCTGATGTGGAGCCGCCTGGCGTCGCGCATCATGCTGCCGATGAAAGAGTGCAAGGTCTATAGCGATCTTGATCTCTATACCGGCGTACAGATGATCGACTGGACAGAGATCTTCACGCCAGACGCGACCTTCGCGGTGCATTTTAACGGTGTAAACGATGAGATCCGCAACAGCCAGTACGGCGCGCTGCGTGTGAAAGATGCCATCGTGGACTGCTTTACCCGTAAAAACAAAGAACGACCAAACGTCGATCGTGAAAACCCGGATCTGCGCATTAACGTCTGGCTCAATGGCGATACCGCCAGCATCTCTCTGGATCTGAGCGGGGCAGGTCTGCATCTGCGTGGCTACCGCGATCGCACCGGTATGGCGCCCATCAAAGAAACGCTGGCCGCCGCCATCGTGATGCGCTCCGGCTGGCTGCCGGGCACGCCGCTGCTCGACCCAATGTGTGGTTCCGGTACGCTGCTGATTGAAGCCGCGATGCTGGCCACCGACCGCGCTCCCGGCCTGCATCGTGGCCACTGGGGCTTTAGCGGCTGGGCGCAGCACGATGAAACACTCTGGAAAGAGGTCAAAGCCGAAGCGCAGGCCCGTGCGCGTAAAGGCCTGGCGGAGTACACCTCCCATTTCTATGGCTCTGACAGCGACCCGCGCGTCATTGAACGCGCGCGCAGCAATGCCCGTCGCGCGGGTATCGGTGAGCTGGTGACCTTTGAAGTGAAAGATGTCGCGAACCTGACCAACCCGCTGCCGAAAGGCCCGTACGGTACCGTTATCAGCAACCCGCCATACGGCGAGCGTCTGGATAGCGAACCGGCGCTGATTGCCCTGCACAGCCTGCTGGGTCGCAATATGAAAGACTACTTTGGCGGCTGGAATCTTTCCCTGTTTAGCGCTTCACCAGAACTGCTGAGCTGTCTGCAGCTGCGCGCCGATCGCCAGTTTAAGGCGAAGAACGGCCCGCTGGACTGTGTGCAGAAAAACTACCATCTGGCAGAGAAAGCGGCGGACAGCAAACCGTCGGGCGTGGCGGAAGATTACGCTAACCGTCTGCGCAAGAACCTGAAGAAATTTGAAAAATGGGCCAAACAGGAAGGCATTGAATGCTATCGCCTGTATGACGCCGATCTGCCGGAGTACAACGTGGCGGTTGACCGCTATGCAGACTGGGTGGTGATTCAGGAATATGCTCCACCAAAAACCATTGATGCGCAAAAAGCGCGCCAGCGCATGCTGGACGTGATCGCAGCGACGATTGCCGTGCTTGGCATCGCGCCAAACAAACTGGTGCTGAAAACCCGCGAGCGTCAGAAAGGGAAAAACCAGTATCAGAAGATGGGTGAGAAGGGCGACTTTATTGAAGTGGGCGAATACAACGCTCGCCTGTGGGTTAACCTGACGGATTACCTCGATACCGGGCTGTTCCTCGACCACCGCATTGCCCGTCGTATGCTGGGCCAGATGAGCAAAGGTAAGGACTTCCTTAACCTGTTTTCCTACACCGGTAGCGCCAGCGTGCATGCGGGCCTGGGCGGCGCGCGCAGCACCACTACGGTGGATATGTCGCGCACCTATCTGGAGTGGGCGGAGCGCAACCTGCGTCTCAATGGCCTGACCGGACGCCAGCATCGCCTGATGCAGGCCGATGTCCTGGGCTGGCTGCGTGACACCGATGAACAGTTCGATCTGATCTTCATCGATCCGCCAACATTCTCCAACTCCAAGCGTATGGAGGATAGCTTTGATGTACAACGCGATCACCTGCGCCTGATGACCGACCTGAAGCGCCTTCTGCGTAAAGGCGGCACGATTATGTTCTCGAATAACAAACGCGGTTTCCGCATGGATCACGACGGCCTGGCCGCTCTGGGACTGAAAGCACAAGAAATTAGCCAAAAAACGCTGTCTCAGGACTTTGCCCGTAATCGTCAGATCCATAACTGCTGGCTTATCACCGCGGCCTGAAAGGAAAAATAAATGTCTTTAATTAGTATGCACGGTGCGTGGCTCTCCTTCAGCGACTCACCGCTTCTCGACAATGCCGAACTGCACATCGAAGACAACGAACGCGTCTGTCTGGTGGGCCGTAACGGCGCGGGTAAATCCACGCTGATGAAAATCCTCAACCGCGAGCAGGGTCTGGATGACGGGCGTATTGTTTACGAGCAGGATCTGATTGTCTCCCGCCTGCAGCAGGATCCGCCGCGTCATGTCACCGGCAGCGTGTACGATTTCGTAGCGGAAGGGATTTCGGAGCAGGCTGAATACCTGAAGCGCTATCACGAGATTTCTCATCTGGTGATGACCGACCCGAGCGACAAAAATCTTAACGAACTGGCGAAAGTCCAGGAGATGCTCGATCATCACGGCCTGTGGCAGCTGGAGAACCGTATTAACGAGGTGCTGGCTCAGCTGGGCCTGGAGCCGGATATGCAGCTGTCTGCGCTATCTGGCGGCTGGTTGCGTAAGGCGGCACTGGGCCGCGCGCTGGTCAGCGGGCCGAAGGTGCTGCTGCTGGATGAACCAACCAACCACCTGGACATTGAAGCGATCGACTGGCTTGAAGGGTTCCTGAAAACTTTCAGCGGTACCATTATCTTCATCTCCCACGACCGTTCCTTCATTCGCAATATGGCGACGCGCATTGTCGATCTCGATCGTGGCAAGCTGGTCACCTATCCCGGCGATTACGATACTTATCTGCTGGAAAAAGAAGAAAACCTGCGCGTGGAAGAGCTGCAAAACGCCGAATTCGACCGCAAACTGGCGCAGGAAGAGGTGTGGATCCGTCAGGGTATCAAAGCCCGCCGTACCCGCAACGAAGGCCGCGTTCGTGCCCTGAAAGCGATGCGTCGTGAACGCAGCGAACGTCGCGAAGTGATGGGCAGCGCCAAAATGCAGGTAGAAGAGGCCTCCCGTTCCGGGAAGATCGTCTTCGAGATGGAAAACGTTAACTACCAGGTTGACGGGAAAGTGCTGGTGAAAGACTTCTCCGCCCAGGTTCAGCGCGGGGATAAAATCGCCC
Organism: Enterobacter cloacae complex sp. SHL021; assembly: GCF_049237765.1. Classification (NCBI taxonomy): domain Bacteria; kingdom Pseudomonadati; phylum Pseudomonadota; class Gammaproteobacteria; order Enterobacterales; family Enterobacteriaceae; genus Enterobacter; species Enterobacter cloacae complex sp. SHL021. Next base: position 163,579 of record NZ_JBMKJG010000001.1, read on the forward strand.
TGATTGGCCCCAATGGCTGCGGTAAAACCACGCTGCTGAAGCTGATGCTGGGCCAGTTGCAGGCGGATAGTGGCCGAATTCACTGCGGCACCAAACTGGAAGTGGCCTATTTTGACCAGCACCGTGCAGAGCTGGATCCGGACAGAACGGTGATGGATAACCTTGCCGAAGGTAAGCAAGAGGTCATGGTAAACGGTAAGCCGCGCCATGTGCTGGGCTATCTCCAGGACTTCCTGTTCCACCCTAAACGGGCGATGACCCCGGTGCGTGCGCTGTCTGGCGGTGAGCGAAACCGTCTTCTGCTGGCGCGGTTATTCCTGAAACCAAGCAACCTGCTGATTCTCGATGAACCAACCAACGACCTGGATGTCGAAACGCTCGAACTGCTGGAAGAGCTGATCGATGGTTATCAGGGCACCGTGATGCTGGTGAGCCACGACCGTCAGTTCGTTGACAACACCGTGACCGAATGCTGGATCTTCGAAGGCGAAGGGCGGATTGGTCAATATGTGGGTGGCTACCACGACGCGAAAGGGCAGCAGGCACAGTCGCTGGCGCAAAAACAGGCGAAGTCTAAAACAACGACTGAACCTGTTGTAACAAAAGCAGAAACTGTCAAGAAAACCTCGGCTAAACTAAGCTATAACCTGCAGCGCGAACTGGAGGGTTTGCCTCAGCGTCTTGAGGAGCTGGAGGCCGCGCTGGAGGCGCTGCAAGCGCAGGTTGCCGATGCATCCTTCTTCACCCAATCGCACGACTATACTCAAAAAGTCCTGGCCGAATTGTCCGCAGCTGAAAAAGCTCTGGAAGAAGCATTTGAGCGCTGGGAGTACCTTGAGTCTCTGAAAAACGGCGCATAAACAGGGATAACATATGTGTGACCAGCACCATGCCGACAGGCATATATTATGCTCGCAATGCGATATGCTCGTGGCGTTGCCAGAGCTTGGTCACGGACATAAGGCCCTGTGCCCGCGTTGCGGCACAACGTTGACAACCGAATGGGACGCGCCAAGACAGCGTCCCACGGCGTATGCGCTGGCCGCGTTGTTCATGTTGCTGCTCTCTAATCTCTTCCCCTTCATCTATATGAAGGTGGGAGGGATGACAAGCCAGGTTGATCTGCTTGAAATTCCGGGGGTGATGTTCTCGGAAGATTACGCCAGCCTCGGCACCTTCTTCCTTCTGTTTGTGCAGATCGTTCCGGCTTTTTGTCTGGTTGTCATCCTTTTGCTGGTCAACCGCGTAAAAATGCCCGCAGCCCTGAAAATCAAACTGGCGCGAGTCCTGTTTCAGCTTAAAAGCTGGGGGATGGCCGAGATTTTTCTGGCGGGTATTCTGGTCAGCTTCGTAAAGCTGATGGCCTACGGTGACGTGGGGATTGGCAGCAGCTTTATCCCGTGGTGTCTCTATTGTGTGCTGCAGCTGCGCGCATTCCAGTGCGTTGACCGGCGTTGGGCATGGGATGATATCGCTCCGGCTCCCACACTTGCCCAGACGGTGAAGGTTGGCGTGCCGGGGATCCGCCAGGGACTGCGCTCTTGCTCCTGCTGTACTGCCGTGCTGCCCGCGGATCTGGACGTCTGCCCACGCTGTGAAACCAAAGGCCATGTGCGACGCAAAAATAGCCTGCAGTGGACCATGGCGCTGCTGGTGACCTCTGTGATGCTGTATCTTCCCGCGAATATTCTGCCGATCATGATCACCGATTTGCTCGGTGACAAAATGCCCTCGACGATCCTCGCCGGGGTGATATTGCTGTGGGGCGAGGGATCTTATCCGGTGGCTGGGGTGATTTTTATCGCCAGTATTATGGTGCCTACCTTAAAAATGATCGCGATTGCCTGGCTCTGCTGGGATGCGAAAGGGCACGGCAAACGCGATAGCGAACGCATGCACCTCATTTATGAAGTTGTCGAGTTTGTTGGACGCTGGTCAATGATTGACGTGTTTGTCATTGCCGTTCTCTCTGCATTGGTGCGGATGGGCGGTTTGATGAGTATTTATCCTGCGATGGGGGCTTTAATGTTTGCGCTGGTCGTGATTATGACCATGTTTGCGGCCATGACCTTCGACCCTCGTTTATCGTGGGATCGTGAGCCTGAATCAAGCCATGAGGAAGAGTAAGAGCATGGAAAATAAGAGTGGAGAGGCGAAAGTGCAGAAGGTCAAAAACTGGTCACCGGTGTGGATTTTTCCCATCGTGACGGCGCTGATCGGTGCATGGATCCTGTTTTATCATTACAGCCATCAGGGACCGGAAGTGACGCTCATCACCACCAATGCCGAGGGGATTGAGGGCGGTAAAACGACCATCAAAAGCCGCAGCGTGGATGTAGGGGTGGTTGAAAGCGCCACCCTGACGGATGATTTAACGCATGTAGAAATTAAAGCGCGGTTAAATGCCGGGATGGAAAAGCTGCTTCACGGTGACTCCGTTTTTTGGGTGGTTAAACCGCAGGTCGGACGGGAAGGGATCAGTGGTTTAGGCACGCTGCTCTCGGGCGCGTATATTGAGCTACAGCCGGGGGCAAAAGGGGCGCAGCCAGCCCAGTATCAGCTTTTAGACTCTCCACCGCTTGCGCCGCCTGATGCAAAAGGGATCCGCGTGATTCTCGACAGTAAAAAAGCGGGCCAGCTCTCACCTGGCGACCCGGTGTTGTTCCGCGGCTATCGTGTTGGCTCAGTCGAGACCAGTACCTTTGATCCGCAAAAAAGGACCATCAGCTATCAGCTGTTCATCAATGCGCCAAACGATCGTCTGGTGACCAGCAACGTACGCTTCTGGAAAGACAGCGGGATCGCGGTCGATCTCACCTCAGCAGGTATGCGCGTTGAAATGGGGTCGCTGACCACCCTGTTTGGCGGCGGCGTCAGCTTTGACGTGCCGGAAGGACTGGATCTGGGGCAGCCGGTGGCCGAGAAAACGGCCTTCAGGCTCTTTGACGATCAAAGAAGCATTCAGGACGCGCTCTATACCGATCATATTGATTACCTGATGTTCTTTAAAGATTCCGTCCGCGGCCTGCAGCCAGGGGCGCCCGTTGAGTTCCGCGGTATTCGTTTGGGTACGGTCGGACAGGTGCCGTTCTTTGTGCCGGGACTTCAGCAGGTACTTGATGATGACTATCGTATTCCGGTGCTGATCCGCATTGAGCCAGAGCGTCTGGTTAACCAGATTGGCGAGAATCAGGATATCGGCGCGCATATTACCGATTTAATGAACCGTGGCCTGCGCGGCTCGCTGAAGACTGGCAACCTGGTGACTGGTGCGCTGTATGTGGATATGGATTTCTATCCAAAAGCTCCGCCGATTACTGGTATCCGTGAATTTGGCGGCTACAAGATCATTCCAACGGTGAGCAGCGGTCTGGCTCAAATCCAGCAGCGTCTGATGGAAACACTGGATAAGATCAACAATCTGCCACTGAATCCGATGATTGAAGCGGCGACAGGCTCGTTGCATCAGAGCCAGGAGACGATGCAGCGTCTGCAAACCACGCTGGATAACATCAATAAGCTCACGGCAAGCCAGAGCATGCAGCAGTTGCCGCAGGATATGCAGAAAACGCTGCGTGAACTGAACCGTAGCATGCAGGGCTTCCAGCCTGGTTCAGCGGCCTACAACAAGATGGTGGCAGATATGCAGCGTCTTGACCAGGTCTTGCGTGAACTGCAGCCCGTACTGAAAACGCTCAATGAGAAGAGCAACGCGCTGGTGTTTGAAGCAAAAGATAAAAAGGATCCTGAGCCGAAGAGGGCGAAACAATGAAAAAATGGCTAGCGATTGTAGGTGCGATGGTGCTCACGGCCTGTAGCTCAGGGAGTGAAACGAAAAGCTACTATCAGCTGCCGCTGATGGCGCAGGCGGGTACGCAGAGCACCGCCTCGCAGGGCAACCGTCTGCTGTGGGTTGAGCAAGTGGCTGTGCCAGATTATCTGGCCGGCAACGGGGTGGTTTACCAGACCAGCGATGTGCAGTATGTGATTGCGAATAATAACCTGTGGGCCAGCCCGCTGGATCAACAGTTACGCAATACGCTGGTGGCGAATCTCAGCAGCCAGCTTCCGGGCTGGGTTGTCGCCTCCCAGCCTCTTGGAAGCGACCAGGACACGCTGAACGTGACGGTAACGGGCTTCCATGGTCGTTATGACGGTGCCGTTGTCATCAGCGGAGAATGGCTGCTTAACCATCAGGGACAGCTGATTAAGCGTCCGTTCCATCTGGAGCTCAAGCAGCAAAAAGATGGCTATGATGAAATGGTGAAAGTGCTTGCCCAGGGGTGGGCACAGGAATCGGCCAACATCGCGAGAGAAATCTCCCGGCTGCCATAAGTAAAATTCATCATAAAAAACCGCAATCGGTCTGCCACTGATTGCGGTTTTTTTTTCGTTTTCACGTCAGACCGTTACTTGTCCCGGGTCACAATTTTTGTACAAATGATCTTCTGGCTAGCTCACAAATATGACATCCGTATGAATTTTGAACGTTGACGCTACGACTAATTCGGGGTATTCGTTATCTGTGCCTGCACGCATTGTGCAGTCACTGTTTTCTTTCCACCAGACAAAAGAATGAGGGAAACGAGGCATGAAGAGACAGAAACGAGATCGCCTGGAACGGGCTCATCAACGTGGTTATCAGGCCGGCATCGCTGGACGATCTAAAGAAATGTGTCCTTATCAGACGATTAATCAAAGGTCACAATGGCTGGGAGGCTGGCGAGAAGCCATCGGCGACAGGGCACTCATAGCCTGATAACGTCTCTTTAAAAACAGAAACCTCCGCAATGCGGAGGTTTCGCCTTTCTGAAGCCGCGTATAGCAGCGTTTAGAAAGCAGATGTATCCTGGAACAGGCCCACTTTCAGGTCGTTCGCGGTATAGATCAGACGGCCATCTACCAGCACTTCGCCATCCGCCAGGCCCATAATCAGGCGGCGGTTAACAATGCGTTTGAAGTGAATACGATAGGTCACTTTCTTCGCAGTTGGCAGAACCTGACCCGTGAATTTCACTTCACCCACGCCCAGCGCACGGCCTTTACCTTCGCCGCCCAGCCAGCCCAGGTAGAAGCCAACCAGCTGCCACATCGCATCCAGGCCCAGGCAGCCAGGCATTACCGGATCGCCAATAAAGTGGCAACCGAAGAACCACAGGTCCGGATTGATATCGAGTTCTGCTTCTACGTAACCCTTATCGAAGTTGCCGCCGGTTTCGGTCATTTTCACGACACGGTCCATCATCAGCATGTTCGGGGCCGGTAACTGTGGGCCTTTCGCGCCAAACAGTTCACCGCGACCAGAGGCAAGAAGATCTTCTTTTGTATAGGATTCGCGTTTATCTACCATGTTCTCAGTAAGCCTTATTTTAGTGAAGGACGCAGGATAGCTAACACGTGTACGCTGAACAAGTCCGATCAGTTTGAACTAAACCAACCTAACCAGCGTAACGGCCACGGATAACGATGACGAGCATCTTGCTGGGTCGCCTGAGCAATGCGCTCCTGGATGGTCTGCATCAGGGTCGTTTGTCCCTCGCCGTCCCATACCAGGTTTGTCAGTAAGGGTAGTGCATCCTCGACGCCTTCGATGGCCCAGAGGGAGAATTGTCCCTGCTCTACCGCATCCAGCAGTGCCTGGCTGAGGCTTAAATGGCGTGCGTTGGGTGCTGGAATAATCACACCCTGTTTGCCGTTTAACCCGCGTTGCTGACAAATAGAGAAGAAGCCCTCAATCTTTTCATTCAGGCCCCCCACTGGCTGGGCACGACCAAATTGATCGACCGAACCGGTAATGGCGATGTTCTGATTGATCGGGACTTCCGCCAGGGCGCTGATTAAGGCACACAGCTCGGCCATAGAGGCGCTATCACCATCCACTTCGCTGTAGGATTGCTCAAACGTCAGCGAGGCAGAGAAGGGGATTTGTTGCTCAAGCTGCAGCTCTGACATCAGGAACGCCTGCATGATCATCATGCCTTTGGCGTGGATGTTTCCACCCAGCTCGGCTTTCCGTTCGATGTCGGTAAACTCGCCATCGCCAATATGGACGACGCAGCTGATGCGTGAAGGCTCGCCAAACGCACGCGGATGCCCGGGAAATTCAATCACCGACAGGGCATTGATCTGTCCGATGCGCTCGCCTTCGGTCTCGACCAGAATTTGCTCCAGCAGAATTTCATCCTGCATACGATCGGCCAGATAGCCTTCCCGCCACTCTCTTTGGGCCAGCATCTGGGAAAGTTGCTCACCGGTAAATGCGCCATTCCCACTGATCGCACCCACTTCACGCAGCTGTTTGCTGATCCAGAGCGGACACAGCGGCAGCGTCTCCTGGTCACCGGTATAGCGAACCGCTTCGCGGATAAGTCCCGGCCAGGCGTCAGCCGCAGGCGTCGGCAGGGCAAAGCGGGCAGCAACGGCCATCACCCACTGACACCACTGCGCCATGTCATCGGCATCAGCAATCTGAATATTGTCTTCGTACTCGCTGTACACCGCCTGTGCAGCCAGCTCCGGCTCCATTTCCTGGAAATCAGCCAGCGATTCACGGTCACCCGTCAGCACCACGGTCAACGACAGCGGCATGGAAGGGACAGAGACCGGCAGAGGACGAGACTCGTCATAGCCCACCCAGTCAAATCGTTGCTGGCTCACAATCGTTTTCAGGCGCATCCATAACAGCGGCTGGGAGAGCAGGGTACGCAGGGAAATGATCAGTACGCCGCCATTGGCGCGATGCACCAGGCCCGGTTGCAGCGATAACTCACCGTTGAACTGGCGAAGGCAACCAAAGAGTTGTTCGGCCTCGGCCCAGTTAGCGGATACCACTTCGCCCTTTACCGCAAAACGGCCATCAGCCTGTTCTGCGGGTTCGAAAGAGACATCATGTCCTGAAATACGATACTGGCCGCCGTAAATAGCATTGGCTTCCGGCTGCAACTGGCGCATGGCATCACCCAGAAGCGTTAAATACTCGGCTTCTTCCGGGGCTTTGAGCAGCATGAAGGGAGATGTCGCCCACGGGCTTAACACCTGCTCCAGTGCGTAATGCAAACGCGGTTGTGTATCGCTAAGTATGAATTCGTGTTCTTGTGCGAGGTCTGGCTGTGCAAACAATTCCTGATAGCTTTCGGTATCCGGAACAAGGTCACGCCATGCAAGTTTCGTAATGGTCAAAGTTGATGTTTTTTAGTCAGATGTAAAACCGTGGAGTATACCGTAAGCGGGGGGCTCTTCCCAAGCAGGATTGGGGTTTTCGGGAAGCGAATCGCCTGCAATGCTTCACAGGATATGATTTCTTTTCAGCAGATTGCTAAAAAACTGATATTCTGAACAGAGTTACGTGGTAACACTGAGATCGCAATGAAATATCAACAACTGGAAAATCTCGAAAGCGGCTGGAAATGGAAGTACTTGGTCAAGAAGCACCGAGAAGGGGAGCTGATTACCTGCTACATCGAAGCCAGCGCCGCACAAGAGGCCGTGGATATTTTGCTGACCCTCGAAAATGAACCGGTACAGGTGAATGGCTGGATTGAGAAACATATCAATCCGGCACTGTTGAACCGGATGAAGCAAACTATCCGCGCACGACGCAAACGGCATTTTAATGCTGAGCATCAGCACACCCGTAAAAAATCCATCGACCTGGAATTCATGGTCTGGCAGCGTCTTGCAGGGCTTGCGCAACGGCGGGGAAAAACGTTGTCAGAAACGGTGGTGCAGTTGATTGAAGATGCCGAGCATAAAGAAAAATACGCCAACCAGATGTCTACGCTGAAGAACGATCTTCAGGCGCTGCTGGGTAAAAAATAACTTTTGAGTTTCTTCAGATAATAAAAAACCCCGCATCGCGGGGTTTTTTTATAAGACGATAACTTAAGCCGCTGGCTGAGTTACAACGTCTTTAACGCCTTTAACTTCGATCTCTACGCGACGATCTGGTGCCAGGCAGTCGATCAGAGCAGCGCGAGCTTTAACGTTGTCACAGGTGTTGCCAGTAACTGGGTTAGATTCGCCCATACCACGTGGGGAGATCTTGTTAGCTGGGATACCTTTAGAGATCAGGTAATCAACAACAGACTGAGCACGTTTCTCAGACAGTTTCTGGTTGTAAGCGTCAGAACCGATACGGTCGGTGAAGCCCAGAACCACTACAGAACCGTCTTTAGGATCCAGGTTGCTCAGCTGGGTGTACAGCTGATCCAGTGCCTGCTGACCTTCTGGTTTCAGGGTCGCTTTGTTGAAGTTGAACAGAACGTCAGACTTCAGAGTGAAGTGCTTGGTCTGTACTTCTGGAGCTGGAGCCGGCGCTGGAGCAACAACTGGTGCTGCATCTTCCTGCTGGCCGAAACGGTAGGAAACACCTACGCTCAGCATGCCGTTGTCTGGACGAACACCAACGGTAGCACCGTCACCGATGTTGTTAACCCACTGGTATTCCAGACGGGTAGCGATGTCACGGGTCATAGCCCACTCAACGCCACCAGCGAATACTGGGGAAACACCAGTGTCGTGGTCGTCGCCAGCGATGCTGTTGCTGGAGTCAGCGCGCCATACCATGCCGCCCAGACGGGTGTACACGTCCAGATCGTCAGTTACTGGGTAACCCAGTTTAGCGGTCAGCTGAACGCCCTGAGCTTTGAAAGCGCCGTTTACGGTGTCGCCTTTGTATGGCATACGACCTAACCAGTCGTAACCCATTTCAAAGCCAACATACGGGTTAACCTGATAGCCACCGAACGCACCTGCACCAAGCTGGCTCTCGTGAGTCGGGCCATCATTGTTCAGGCTGCTGTTGTACCAGCCGGTGTCGTGGAACTGAGACCAGCCCAGTTTACCACCTGCATACCAGGTATTATCTTTCGGAGCGGCCTGCGCTACGGTAGCGAAGCCAGCCAGTGCCACTGCAATCGCGATAGCTGTCTTTTTCATTTTTTGCGCCTCGTTATCATCCAAAATTCGCCATGAAAATCTCAATCGAGAATCACGGTTAAATCCTTCACCGGGGGGCGTGGTCAAATATAAATCTACCGATATCTTCGGCTTAGGCCGAGCACCCCTGGCGATGTAAAGTCTACAACGTAGCTGCAAACTTACAAGTGTGAAGTCCGTCAGGCATATGAAAAAAAAAGTTCCGTATACCGATTATTTAACAATTTCTGAACGAAATTTGTGCAATAAAATTAAGAAGAACCGCACCAGACAAGCCTTGCCGCCGTTTTGGACGATGGAACTAAAAGCGCATCTTAAGGTCGAAAAAAATTCCAGGAAAACTCTTAAATTTGCTCAGTGATACAAATTTGAGTGAATTTTTAGCCCTGAAAGTTGTCCTCTGCGGTAAGAATCCTGGCGAACCGGGCGCATGATAAAGCCGATCGCATTGCCTTCTTCTGCCGCTTCGGTGAGGCGAAAATGTTCCTGCTCCGTCAATTCGTCTGATAACCATCCAATCACCACGCTGTAATTCCCTGTACGTAATGCCCGGATCATCGACTCAACCGTATCGCAAGGAGAGAGTTGATTAATTTGCATGACCTTCGTCAGCGGCAGGCCTGCAGACTGAACCCATTCCCGGCTTAGTTTCTGCTGCGGCGTCAGCCAGAGCTGCCAGCGCGATTGCTGACCAAGCTGCTGCAAGAGCGGCAGTAACAGAAGTTGGGTCAACAGGGGCTGGTCTTCACGATAAACCACTTCACTGATAAGCCCTGTCGAAACACGCCCGACGGCGTTCTGTGCGACATCGCCAGCGGTAGAAGAGAAAGATGTTGAGCGATTTGCATAGCCTGAAGTGTACATAATCATTCCAGCCCTGTAGTTACTGTATGAATATACAGTAACCCCTGTATGCATAAAGATCAACCTCAATTTCGGAAAGCGACTCGCAAAATTCATTCATTCCTGGCGAACCTGAAAAAATCATCTTGCTCATCGGCAATAAGTTGCCTATTTTCCTGTTAACGGATCCGTTAGTAAGAAATGTCGTCGTTAATATCTGATTTTTAATGGAAATATCATGAAAAAGATATCTTATGAACGGATTTATAAATCCCAGGAATACCTCTCTCCATTAGGAGAAATTCATCATCGTGCGCTTTTTGGTGGCTATACCCTGGCCGTCGATGAGGCGGTGTTTGCCATGGTGTCAGACGGTGAGCTTTACCTTCGCGCCTGTGAGGAAAGTGCGAAGTACTATGTAAAAAACGGATCCTCCTTTTTGACCTTAATGAAACGCGGCCGGCCGATCCTTCTCAACTATTATCGTGTGGATGACGGTCTCTGGCAGGACAGGGAGCGGCTGCTTCAGCTTTCCTCTTACGCGCTTAATGCCGCGCGTAAAGAGCGCATACAACGCTACCAGCGAAACCGGCTAAAGGATCTGCCCAACCTGACTTTTCAGCTGGAAGTGCTGCTCTGTGAAGCCGGGATTACCAACGAAGATACCCTCCGGTCGCTGGGAGCCAGAACGAGCTGGCTAAAGCTGCGGGCAAAAAATAAAGCGCTCAGTATCAAAGTACTGTTTGCCCTGGAAGGGGCGATTGAAGGCCTGCATGAAGCGGCACTCCCGGCGGAAATTCGCCGGGAGCTGACGGAGTGGTTTAATGCGCTGCCTGAGCCACAGGAGAATCGCTCCTCCAGGTAGCGATTTGCTGTTGCAGTCGGCAAATTTCTGGCAGCAGAGCGATAAGCAGACCAATCTGCTGGAGAACCAGCGGCGCTTTGCTGTCGTTTCCTGGGTCAAGATGCGCAATCCGTTGAGCCAGTTCATCCAGCGCCTGCTGGACACGCGGTTGATCGGCTGGGCGGTGATGTAGCGCATCATCGACATAGCAGACAGCATCATCCAGCAAGGCAAGGATGCCCGGGTTTGTCAGTTTTTCGCGGTGGGCACCGAGCGTTGAGATATAGCTGGTGAAGGTATGGTTCAGGCACAGCAGGCGGAAAGCCGTTTCACGAATTTCTGCCGTGGCGCGCGGCTCCGTTGACATATTAGAGACTACGGAAGCCAGTTCAGCATCGCTGTTATGCGCATCACGTCGGGCAATGCGGTAAGCCAGACGGTTATCGCGTCCCTGGTGGTACTGTTCAAGAATGGCATCCAGATAGCGGCAGTTGGCATTCATCGCCCTGTCCAGGACGCGCGGCAAATTACGAAAACGCCAGTCGGGCCAGATAAAACTCACTGCCGCCCAGGCGATAGCACAGCCGAGCAGCGTATCGATCACGCGGGGCAGGGCAACTTCAAACCCTTCGCCCAGCAGATTAAAGCAGAGTAGCACCAGCAGGGTGATGAACATCGTCGCGTGGGCGTACTGCACATTACGAAAGGCGAAGAACAGCACCCCGGTGATTACGATGAGGATCAGCTGGCCTTCCACCGAGGGCACAAAATAGAGCACCGGTAGCCCGATTGCGACCCCCACCAGCGTGCCGATAATACGCAGCGCCAGGCGGTGTCGGGTGGCGTTATAGTTCGGCTGGCAGACGAACAGGCTGGTCAGCAGGATCCAGTACCCGTGGTGTAAACCGGTGATCTGGATAAAGGCGTAGCCCACGCACAGCACCAGCGACATGCGTACCGCATGGCGAAACAGGGCAGATTCCGGCGTAAAGTTTCGGCTTAGCCGGAGCCACATATCGCTAAAACTGTGCACGCTGTCATCCGCGAGCTGACTGTCCGCCTCATTGCCCGGCAGCGCCATGGCCTGTTCAGACTCAATCGTTGCCAGCTGAGCATCAATCGCCCGCAGGTTATTGAGCAAAAATCCCAACGCTTTAATGTGCTCCGGCGACGTTCCGCTGGCTCGCACGCGGTCAATTGCCGCATCAAGATGGCTGAACACGCGTTCAAAGCGTGGATCGTGTTGATAAGGCGTGCGCAGCAGAATGGAGCGCGCCAGCTGCTGGCACGCCTGGGACTGCATGGAAAGCAGACGCTGGAAGCGGAACATAACGTCGCTGTAGCGAAACTTCTCGCGCAGGGCCGCATACTGAACATGAGACGAGCTGGCGCGTTCATGAATATCCTGAGCGGCAAAGTAATAGTGCAGCGTTCTGCGCGTCCCTCGCTGGCCACGGTCGCCGCGAAGCCGGGTAAGCAGCGACGCTTTTGTCTGGTTAAGCGTGGCGACAAGCTGGCCGTTCGCCAGAGCCAGATCGTAGAGCGGAGCCTGGCTCTCCTCTTCGATATCCGGGTCAAACAGCCGGGATTTGAGCTCAAGATAGTGGGCCAACTGCTCGTAACTGCGGGCAAGGTTATCCTGCAGAGGACGAACCGGGAAGATCAGATGGCCGGTTAACGTCAGCAGGTTATACCAGATGGCCCCCAGCAACAGCAGTACAGGCTGCTGATACCATTGGTCGTAAAGTGACACCCCCAGCATGGTGTAGATGGCAATCAGCAGGGCGCCAAACGCGATGGTGGCATAGCGCTGCCCCAGCCCACCCAGCAAAATAAACCCGCTGGTGGAAAGCGTAAGGCCTAAAGCAAACAGCCACGGCCACGGGAACAGCAACTCCACGGACGCGGAGGCAATAAAAAAGCAGACAAGGGTGATGACCAGGTTGCGCAGACGCCCGGCAAGGCGATCGTCGAGATCCGCCAGCGCTCCCGCAACCACCCCCAGCGTGAGCGGAATGGTGAGCTTGACATCGTTCAGCCACCACGGCAGCGCAACCGTGCCGCAAAGTGCGATAAAAATCCTGACGTTATAGAGCCAGGAGCTGTTCCAGGTGTAACGGCGAAGCAGTGGGCTTAGCATAGACGCGGCCAGTCCTTAATCACTGAAAACGACGACGTGCATTCGCTTCACGCGCCGCCTGGGCCACTTCGACCGGAACTACCCTGCGCCCGACAGGCCACAGAGCGATGGCGGCGATCTTAAAGTTCGCGATCCCCACCGGAATACCAATGATTGTGATGCACTGCGCAATACCGGCAAAAATATGCATTACGCACAGCCACCAGCCGAAGAAAATCAGCCACAGAATGTTCAGCACGGTTCCGCCCGTGTTCATCAGCGCGCTTTTATTCTCCGGGTTCAGTTCGTCAACGTGAACCGCTTCATTCCCGTAAGGGATAAAGGAGAGTTTGGTGATTTCCCAGCAGGAGCGGGTCAGGGGAAGCGTAAAAATCAGGACGATGCTCACCAGGGTGGCAAAAAGCCAGGAAAGGGTGGTGGCAAAACCGCCCAGCACAAAATTCAACACATTCAGAACGGTACGCATAAACCCTCACTTCCTTTCGATAAAATTAACGCCCAATGATTGTAACGTTTTTTTAGGCTGGAGCACCTTAAAACTGGCAGTTAAACTATCAGGCAATCATCTCTTCGTGGATCCGGCTGGATATGGAACTGAAAGCAACTTCAATGGGCAAACGCCTGGCGCAACACCCTTACGACAAGGTTGTCCTCCTCAACGCGGGAGTAAAGGTCTCCGGTGAACGCCACGAATACCTCATTCCGTTCAATCAACTCCTGGCCATCCACTGCAAACGCGGGCTGGTATGGGGCGAACTGGAGTTTGTGCTCCCTGCAGATAAAGTCGTACGTCTTCACGGTACGGAGTGGGGCGAAACCCAGCGTTTTCATCATCATCTGAACCAGCTCTGGCAGCAGTGGAGTCACGATATGAGCGTGATAGCCGCACAGGTCCTGCAGCAGGTGCTGAGTGATATCGCGCAGAGTAATGCCCAACAAACGTGGCTGACCCGTCAGCAGACCGCCGGTCTGCAGCAAAAAATCAGGCAGGCGCTGACGGCGCTGCCGTTACCGGTGACGCGTCTCAATGAGTTTGATAATTGCCGTGACGCCTGGCGACAGTGTCAGGCCTGGCTGAGCGACGCAGACAAGAGCCGGCTGGCGCATAACCAGGCGTGGACTGACGAAATGCTCACCCGCTATGCCGATTTCTTCAGTACGGTGGAGTCGTCGCCGCTGAATCCTGCCCAGGCTCGCGCCGTGGTTAACGGCGAACAATCGCTGCTGGTGCTCGCGGGGGCCGGGAGCGGCAAAACGTCCGTACTGGTCGCGCGGGCGGGGTGGTTGCTGACAACGGGCGAGGCCGTCGCCGATCAGATCCTGCTGCTGGCGTTTGGTCGCAAGGCGGCGCAGGAGATGGACGAACGCATTCAGGAGCGTTTGCACACCCGGGATATTACCGCCCGAACCTTCCATGCCCTTGCCCTGCACATCATTCAGCAGGGCAGCAAAAAAGTCCCTTCCATCAGTAAACTGGAAAACGACACCCAGGCGCGTCAGGCCCTGTTTATTAAGGCGTGGCGGCAGCAGTGCAGCGAGAAAAAAGCGCAGGCGAAAGGGTGGCGACAATGGCTGGAAGACGAGCTCAACTGGGACGTGCCGGAAGGCAGTTTCTGGCAGGATGAAAAGCTGGCGCGACGGCTTGGCTCGCGTCTCGACCGCTGGGTGAGCCTGATGCGCATGCACGGTGGAACGCAGGCTGAGATGATTGAGAGTGCGCCGGAGGACATCCGCGCGCTTTTTTCAAAGCGGGTCAAACTGATGGCGCCGCTGCTGAAAGCCTGGAAAACGGCGCTGAAGGAGGAAAACGCCGTCGACTTCTCAGGCCTGATCCATCAGGCCATCATCATTCTGGAGAAGGGACGCTTTGTCAGCCCGTGGAAACATATTCTGGTTGATGAGTTCCAGGATATCTCTCCGCAGCGTGCCGCGCTGCTTTCGGCGTTACGGGCGCAAAATAAACATACCTCTCTGTTTGCCGTAGGGGATGACTGGCAGGCCATCTACCGCTTTAGCGGCGCGCAGCTTTCACTGACCACCGCGTTCCATCACTATTTTGGCGAAGGCGATCGCAGCGATCTGGATACTACCTACCGCTTTAACTCCCGAATTGGCGAAATTGCGAACCGCTTTATTCAGCAGAACCCCCATCAGCTGGCCAAGCCGCTTAATAGCCTGAGGGCGGGAGATAAAAAAGCCGTAACCCTGCTGGCGGAAGACCAGCTTGAGCCGCTGCTGGACAAACTCAGCGGCTACGCAAAGCCAGATGAACGTATTCTGGTACTGGCGCGTTATCACCATCTAAAACCTGCGGCGCTGGAGAAGGCGGCGACTCGCTGGCCGAAGCTGCAGCTTGATTTTATGACCATCCACGCAAGCAAAGGCCAGCAGGCCGATTACGTCATTGTGGTCGGGCTGAAAGAGGGGAGCGATGGGTTCCCGGCCCCTGCCCGTGAGTCGGTGATGGAAGAAGCATTACTGCCGGTACCGGAGGATTTCCCGGATGCCGAAGAGCGGCGTTTGCTGTACGTGGCGATCACCCGCGCGCGTCATCGCGTGTGGCTGCTGTTCAACAAAGAGGAGCCGTCAGTATTTGTCGATATTCTGAAGAGTATTGATGTGCCGGTGGCGCGCAAGCCGTAGCGGGATTGCCGGGTGGTGGCTTCGCCTGACCCGGCCGACAAAACTCGTTGGCCCGTGCAAGCGTAGCGCCGCCGGGCATAACGCTACTTCAGTCTCTCGGAAAGATAACGCTGATAATCCGGGATGAGAATTTCAACCGGCGAGTTGAACTGCGGTGATTCAATGATGAAATCCGCCGTCGACAGGTTTGTCGCCACCGGAATATTCCAGACGGTGGCAAGACGCAGCAGCGCTTTCACGTCCGGGTCATGCGGAACCGCATTCAGCGGATCCCAGAAGAAGATCAGAACATCAATTTTCCCCTCAGAAATCTGTGCGCCCACCTGCTGATCGCCACCCATCGGGCCGCTCAGCATGGCGTTCACCTCCAGACCCGTTTCGCGGTGGATAAGGTTACCGGTGGTGCCCGTCGCCGAGAGGGCGTGCTTTTCCAGCAAGGACTGATGGCGACGAACCCAGTTAAGCAGCATTTGTTTACAGTGATCGTGCGCAACCAGCGCAATGTGCTTGCGTGCCGGTAATGTGCGTGTTGTCAGTTCCATAATCATATCCATCAGGTTAACTGGCTACACGATGACGGGAACCGCCTGATGCTGCAAGAGAAAGGCGAAAAAAATGTGGCTTACGACGAAGGTTGTTGCTTCACCCACTGTAAAAAGCGGGCTCGCGTGTCGGGATCGGCCTGCTGAAACCAAAATTTCAGGCGTTGTTCTGTCAGCGTCTGGGATTGAGGGGGGATCACATCCAGCTCTGAGACGCCGGACAGCAGTGTACTGTCGTCAGCCATCATGGAGGCAAACCGGGGCAGCGAGGCGCGCTTACCCGCTTTGTTATAGGCTTGCGTTGCGGCCTCATAATCTGTGCCCGTCGATGACGACGTCAGCGCCAGAATATCCAGCTTCACCGGGATCGGGGTGGCATCGCCATCCACCAGTTCCACACGCGGCGAGGCGTCAAACGTCGCCGACTCTTTTTCTGTTTCCAGACGCGGCAACGTAAAGTTCACCTGGCTTACCTGCTGGGTGTTAAAGCTCATAATCAGCGGAGGAGAGAGGTACGTTCGTTGTTCATGATTAGCAAGGCGGATGGTTTTTTCCACCCGGAACACCACCTGATGAGGGCCGTTATCCAGTTCGATGCTGTCGGCACCGCGTAATAACGAACTGGAGACTTTTTTCCCGTCCAGCACCAGCAGGTCAATGTCAGAAGAAAGCCGCAGCGTGGTTGCAAAAACGCAAACCGGCATCACTAACGCAATCACAGCAGTGGCAAGGCCGGCTTTCATAGGGGCTCCTGTTTACGTTCGCTTACCGCGATAATGTATCTAAATTTGTCGATAATCATGTTTACTAACATATAGACATATTCTGGCCTTTTGCTCTCATACATCTGTATGGGATGGATGGTTGAGATGTGCGCTTTGACATACACTTGTTAAAAAGCCAGGAGGAAAAGCATGAAAGAGAATGATATTGCCGAGATTTTGACGTCCACACGCACCATTGCGCTGGTGGGGGCGAGCGATAAACCGGATCGTCCAAGCTATCGGGTAATGAAGTACCTTCTCGATCAGGGCTACCATGTTATCCCTGTGTCACCAAAAGTGGCCGGTAAGACCTTGCTGGGCCAGCCAGGATACGCCACGCTAAACGACGTACCGGAAAAGGTGGATATGGTGGATGTGTTCCGTAATTCCGAGGCTGCATGGGGCGTGGCGCAGGAGGCCATTGCCATCGGTGCGAAAACGCTGTGGATGCAGTTAGGCGTTATTAACGAACAGGCTGCGGTGCTGGCGCGCGAGGCGGGGCTGAAGGTAGTGATGGACCGCTGTCCGGCGATTGAAATCCCCCGGCTGGGGCTGACAAAGTCATAAAAAAAAGCCCGTTATCGGGCTTTTTTTACACGCTTAGTTCCGCAGGCGCGGAGCCTGTAACTGTTTGCGGATAGTCTGAGCCAGTTCATCCATCGTGGGTTGCTCCGGATGCTCATCCTGCAATTCACTGCTTAGCTGCGCCTCAGCAAGATAAGTATGGACGGGTTGTCCATCATCACCTTCCATCACCACATGGTACCAGGGTGCGGCGCGAAGCTCTGCGTTCACCGCCAGCTCATCCGCCGACGGTTCATCAAGGGAATACTCCGGGTCGATATCCACGACCACACCCAAATACCCGAGCAAAGTGTGGCGGACCTGCTGGCCGATACCGAATTTGCTGGCAATCATAGTCACCTCCCGGGAAACACTACTTACACTCTATGTGCGGGCAATATTTCTCTTTTCAAGTTACATGACGCGACAGGCAAACCCTTTCAGATACAGCCCTTCCGGGTAGGTAGCGATCACCGGGTGATCGGCTGCCTGACGGAACTGCTCTATAAATTGTACATCACGACCAGCATCTATTGCGGCATCGGCGATGATTTTCTGAAATAAATCTGTGGTCATCAGTCCAGAGCAGGAGAAGGTGAGCAGCACGCCGCCTGGGTTCAACAGCTGAATGGCCAGCATGTTGATATCTTTATAGCCGCGGCAGGCACCCATCAGCTGGCTTTTGTTCTCCACAAACTTGGGCGGATCCATCACGATAACGTCAAACTTCTCACCCTGATCGCGATATTTACGCAGCAGTTTGAAGACGTCGTCGCGAATGAATTCGGCTTTGCTCAGATCCAGCTTGTTCAGCTCGACGTTCTGTTTTGCCACATCCAGCGCTTCCTGAGACGTATCCACGCTCACCACCTGCGCGCAGCCGCCCATTAAAGCCGATACCGCAAAGCCGCCGGTGTAAGAGAAGCAGTTGAGCACGCGTTTGTCGGCAACGTACTGACGCGTGGCCAGACGGCTGTCACGCTGGTCGAGGTAATAGCCCGTTTTATGACCACCCTGAATATCCACCAGCAGCTTCATGCCGTGTTCTTCGATAGGCAGCAGGGCAGGCGGCAGTTCGCCGGTCACCGGACCCTGGGTCAGTTCCATTCCCTCTTTTTTACGCACAGCCACATCGCTGCGGTCATAGATGGCGCACTCCGGGAACAGAGACTGCAGGGCGCTTATCAGCGCGGCGCGCTGGTATTCCGCCCCAGCGCTCAGTAACTGCAGGACCAGGAAGTTACCGAAGCGGTCAATGGTCACGCCCGGCAGACCGTCGGACTCTCCGGCAATCAGGCGGTAGCTGTCCAGACCATCGCGTTTGGCCAGCCAGTCGCGCCACTGCTGCGCCTGCTGCAAACGACGCACGAAGAAGTCGATATCGATGGTTTCATCTTTGTCGAAGGTCCAGACGCGCGCGCGGATCTGGGAGGCTGGCGAGTAGGCGCCTCGTGCTAACCATTTCCCCTGATGGTCAACAATATCAATGGTTTCACCGAGGCTGGCTTTACCTTCCATACGGGCAACCGCGCCGGAAAAGACCCAGGGATGACGGCGCAGTAATGACTTCTCGCGCCCTTTGGCCAACACTAAACGTACACTCATAATTTGCTATTCTGTCGATTCAAGAAAATGGCCGCCATTTTCCCGAGTTCGCCGGGGAAATGCAACGCGCCAGACGGATAAGGAGAAGGAAGATGTCAAAAGTCTGCACTATCGCCTGGGTTCACGGCGTCGTTCAGGGCGTGGGCTTCCGCTACAGCACGCAGCGCGAGGCCGTTCAGCTTGGGCTAACGGGATATGCGCGAAACATGGATGATGGCAGCGTTGAGGTGGTCGCCTGTGGCGAGGCAGAGCAGGTTGAAAAACTGCTGGCGTGGCTGAAAGCGGGTGGGCCGCGCAGTGCCCGGGTTGATAAGGTCTTAACCGAACCGCATCAACCCGGCCGGGAATACATGAACTTCGGTATTCGCTACTAAATGCATTTCACCGGTTTAGGCAGGCCGGCAATTTTGGTGGCCTGTTTGGCCGGGCCTTTCGGGAACAGACGATACAGATAGCGGCTGTTGCCTTTCTCTTCACCGAATTTATTGGCCATGGCTTTAACCAGCATCCGGATAGCCGGAGAGGTATTGAATTCGAGATAGAACTCGCGCACAAAGCGCACCACTTCCCAGTGCTCAGGGGAGAGCGCGATCGCCTCTTTTTCTGCAATCACTTCCGCCAGCGCCTCGCTCCACTGGTGGCTGTCTTTCAGATAACCGTCGTTATCGGTTTCGATCTCTTTACCTTCAAAGCTCAACATAGTTATTCACGCATCAGTCAAAAACCGCCGCAGTGTACCAAAAAACAAAGCCCCGCATAAGCGGGGCTCGGTACACAACACTCTGGCTTAATCCCGGCTGGCGAAGCCCAGGATGCTCAGCAGGCTGACGAAGATGTTGTACAGCGACACATACAGGCTCACGGTGGCGCGGATGTAGTTGGTCTCACCGCCGTGAATGATGTTGCTGGTTTCATACAGGATCGCGCCGGATGACAGCAGGATAAACACCGCGCTAATCGCCAGGTGCAGGGCAGGGAGCTGCAGGAAGATGTTAGCCACCATACCAATCAGCACCACCACGATACCTGCCATCAGCATACCGCCGAGGAAGGACATGTCCTTGCGGGTGGTTAGCACGTAGGCGGAGCAGCAGAAGAACACCAGCGCGGTGCCGCCCAGCGCCATACCGATCACATCACCCATGCCGGCAGACAGGTATGCGTTCAGGATTGGCCCCAGGATATAACCCAGGAAGCCGGTAAAGGCGAACGCGGAAAGAATACCGACCGGTTTGTCAGCGGTTTTGTAGGTCAGGAACATCAGACCGTACATCCCCACCAGCGTCAGGATCAGCCCCGGAGACGGCAGCATCAGCACGGTGCTGGCGGTGGCGGTGATCGCCGAAAACGCCAGCGTCAGGCTGAGCATAAAGTACGTATTGCGCAGCACCTTGTGGGTGCTGAGTAGCGATGTGCGGTCGCGTGAGGAAGTAATTATACGATCCATGAGTCACTCTCTTATGACAGATGTAATTAACGGAAAGAATAGGAAACGGCGCGCCAGTCTCAAAGTGGTTTTACCCATCTTTACTCAGCAGGTTAGCGCCGGAGTTGGTTATTTCTTCTGCAAAAAGACGTTTCATCAGTATGAACAGCGGTTTGGCACAATTAATCAGATCAAGCTCTTATAGGTTACTGAAAAATATTGCCTTATTACCATAAGGCCGCTAAGAGTTATTTCCGGATCGTCACAAAACAGACAATAAGGCGAAGGAAATGAAACCACAAACACGCATTCACTTTACACTCTCTTTACTGGCGGCCGGGATCCTGTGCGCCAGCACGGCAACCTGGGCGGCTAACGTGCCGGCAGGAACGCAGCTGGCCGATAAGCAGGAACTGGTCAGGAATAACGGAAGTGAACCCGCTTCGCTCGACCCGCATAAAGTCGAAAGCGATGTCGAATTCAATATTATCAGCGATTTATTCGACGGGCTGGTCAGTGTCTCCCCGGCGGGTGAAATCCAGCCACGGCTGGCGGAAAAATGGGAGAACAAGGACAACACCGTCTGGACGTTCCATCTGCGTCCGGGCATCACCTGGAGCGACGGTACCGCCATCACCGCGGAAGATATCGTCTGGAGCTGGCAGCGACTGGTCGATCCAAAAACCGCCTCACCGTATGCCAGCTATCCCGGAAGCATGCTTATTGTCAACGGTAATGAAATTGCCGAAGGCAAAAAAGCGCCCGATACGCTGGGCGTGAAAGCCATCAATGACACCACGCTGGAAGTCACGCTTTCGCAGCCTAATGCTGCTTTCCTGGCGATGCTGGCACACCCGTCTCTGGTGCCGATAGATAAAGTCCTGGTGGGGCGTTTCGGCGATAAGTGGACCAAGCCCGAGCACATCGTCAGCAGCGGCGCCTATAAGCTGTCCTCATGGGTAGTTAACGAACGCATTGTGGCGGAGCGTAACCCGCGCTACTGGGATAATGCCCATACCGTGATCAACAAGGTGACATATCTGCCTATCACCTCCGAGGCGGCTGATGTGAACCGCTATAAAGCGGGAGAAATCGATATTGTCTACACGGTGCCAGTCAACCAGTTCGCCCAGCTTAAGAAAACGCTGGGCAGTCAGTTGGATGTCTCTCCGCAGCTTGCCACCTACTATTACGAATTCAACACCGCCCGTCCGCCGTTCAACGATGCGCGCGTGCGTAAGGCGCTCAATATGGCGCTCGATAAAGACATCATCGCAGATAAAGTGATGGGGCAGGGGCAGCGTCCGGCGTGGCTTATCAGCCAGCCGGACATTGGTGGCGTTAAGTTACAGAACCCGGATTACGCCAGCTGGCCGCGGGACAAACGAATTGCCGAGGCGAAAAAACTGCTCGAAGAGGCCGGGTATAACGCCAGCCATCCACTGAGTTTTAATCTGCTGTATAACACCTCTGAAACGCACCAGCGTATCGCGATTGCTGCCAGCTCAATGTGGAAGAAAAATCTCGGCGTCGAGGCGAAGCTGCAGAACCAGGAGTGGAAAACCATGCTCGATACCATGCACACCCATAACTTTGACGCGGTGCGCTACGCCTGGATTGCCGATTATGATGATGCCTCCACGTTCCTGAATAACTTCCGTACCGGGGATAGCCAAAACACCACGCAGTACAGCAATCCTGAGTACGATCAAGCGCTGGTGAATGCCGCGAAGTCGAAAACGGCACAAGAGCGCGGTAAGTTTTATCAACAGGCAGAGGATTTGCTGGGGCGTGATGTGCCGGCGATCCCTGTCTATCACTACGTTCGTACGCACCTGGTGAAGCCGTGGGTGGGGGGATTCACGCCGGATAAGCTCGGGTACTACTACACGAAAGATATGTACATCAAAAAACACTAAGGCAATCGCTGGATATTATGCTGGCAAAATGGCCAATATGTTGTCTATTCAACCGATTAAACGTAATTTGGCTATTTTTAAAGCGAACGAATGCGCGTGCTCTTTACAGCCTGCGGTGAGGTGTTTATAGTTCGCCTCAATTAGGAAGCGTGGCCGAGCGGTTGAAGGCACCGGTCTTGAAAACCGGCGACCCGAAAGGGTTCTAGAGTTCGAATCTCTACGCTTCCGCCAAATTCGAAAACCCTGCGATAGCAATATCGCAGGGTTTTTTGCTTTGGCTCTACACCTCCGCCATGCCACCCATGTTGTAGCCGATCGTCATCCCGGCGTCTGCCCTGTAGACGCTCGCTTTGACACACCAGGTTTGCTCGATATTTTCAGGGGTGAGCACTTCCGCAGGCGCGCCCGTGGCCGCGATACGCCCGGCCTTCAGAAGGATCAGCCGCTGGCAGTAGTTAGCCGCCAGATTGAGATCGTGCAGCGCCACCACCACCGTAAGAGGCAGTTGCGATATAAGTCGCATCAGCTCCAGCTGGTGCTGAATGTCCAGGTGGTTTGTCGGCTCATCAAGCAGCAACACCCGGGGCTGCTGTGCCAGCGCTCGCGCTATCTGGGTTCGCTGACGCTCCCCACCAGACAGTTGCTGCCACCGCCGCTGGCGTAATCCGCATAGCCGCATGAGGCTAATCGCCTCTTCCACCGCCACATCATCATCGCGAGTGCTTCTCTGAAACGCCTTCCGGTAAGGCGTACGTCCCAGCCGCACGATTTCCTCGACGGTCAGTTCTCCCTCAACGTCGGCATGTTGTGGGACGAAAGCTAACTGCCGCGCGCGCGTTTTTAACGGCATCACGCTAAGCGACGTGCCATTAAGCGCGACGCGTTCACTGTGGTGTGGAAACAGCCCGGCAAGACAGCGTAACAGCGTTGATTTGCCCGAGCCGTTTGGCCCTAACAGGCCGACAATCTGCCCGGATGACAGGTCGAGATCGATATCCTCAAGCACTGTCTGTGCTTGTCGGGTCACACTTAACCCGGAGACGGAAATATTCATGGATGCTCCTTCCGGTTTTGATAAAGCAGCGCCACAAAGACAGGTGCGCCCACCAGTGCCGTCACCACGCCGATGGGAAGCACCTGGTGCACAATCAGCGTGCGTGACACGACATCGGCCAGGATCATAAAGTGCGCGCCGATAAGAAACGTCAGCGGGATCGTGCGGCGATGGCCCGGACCGCTGAGCATGCGCGTCACATGAGGAATGACCAGACCCACAAATCCCACTGCGCCTATGGCACTGACCAGGGTTGCGGTGACGAACGCGCAGGTCAGCAACAGGATAATTCGTACGGCGGTCACCGGAATCCCGAGGGTGGTAGAGACCTCGTCTCCAAAGGTAAAGGTGTCCAGCGCCTGCGAAAAGAGGCATACCATCAGCAGGCCCGTCAACGTAACGGCCAGCGCCAGCAGCGCGTCTGGCCAGCGCACACCGCTCAGGCTGCCCATTAACCAGAACATAACGCTACGCGACTGCTCGGCATTGGCGGAGGTGCTGACGATATACGCGGTCATGGCGTTGAAGAGCTGTGTGCCCGCAATGCCTGCCAGCAAAATGCGCGACGGGCTTGCGCTCATGCCGTTTGTAATCAACATGATGAGCGCAAAAGCGGCGCAGGCGCCAACAAACGCACCGCTGCTCACGCCAATCACGCTCCCCCCGATACCGAGCAGCATCACGCAGACGGCCCCCAGCGAAGCGCCTGCTGAGATGCCCAGCAGATAGGGCTCCGCCAGGGGGGTGCGCAGTATTGACTGGAGCACCAGCCCGCACAGCGCCAGGCCGCCGCCGCTGCAAGCAGCCATTAATGCGCGGCTCATGCGGTACTGCCAGACGATGCCTTCCTCGGGTTGCGGCAGAACGTATGCAGTCAGCCCAAGACCATTGAGGATCGCTTTTCCGGTAACGGCATACGATACCGGCATATCGCCGATACTCGCGGCAAAGACCAGCATCAGCGGCAATGCCACGGCGCCTGCCGCCATTAACCCCTGCTGGCGGCGGGGAGAAGATACATGACTCATTATTCGCCCTGGAATGAAGCCAGCCGATCGCTGATAAGCTCAACCGCGTCGACGTTACGCAAAGAAGGGTTTAACGACATTGCGGGCACCACAATAATCTGATTATTCCTGACCGCCGGAATGTTTCTTGTCACCGGATCGCGTCGTAAAAAGGCCTCTTTTACCGCGGCGTCATCGGCAGGGTAGAGCCTGCGTGACATCTGAGCGATGACGATAACGTCTGGCTGCATTTGGGCAATATGTTCCCAGGTGACAGCGGGCCATTCATCATGCGAATCAATAACGTTCTTTAACCCCAGCGTGCGGCTGATCCAGCCAGGTGCGCCGTAATTCCCTGCCACCCAGGGATCGCCATTCAGGCGGCTGCTTGAAAACCAGAAGACAACCTTCAGGGGTTTTGCTGAGATGCGCGCCTGCGCTTTCTGAATCCGTTCTGTCAGCTCACGATTGAGCTGCTCGCCGCGCGCGGGAACATCAAAGATGGCGGCCAGGTCTGTGACTTCGTGTTTTATTTCTGCCAGTGAAAACGGCGTGCTCCGTGCTCCGTCAGCGTTTGAGGTTGCCGTCACCGTTTTGTCCGTGCAGTCGGCAGGGGAGATCCACGTCTTAATCCCCAGGGATGCAAACTGCTCGCGTGTTCCCACCTCGCCCTGCGGGCCAATATGCCAGTGATACTGAGCGAGGACGAGTTCCGGTTTTTGTCCCACCACGGCTTCAAAAGAGGGGGAGTTATCCGCAAGCCGGGGGAGTTTTTTTCCGGCATCAGCCAGCGAATCCGGGAGTTTGCCGAACCAGACTGAGGTTGCGGCGACAGATTTTTCCAGCCCCAGCGCGAGCAGCAATTCCGTTTCATGCTGACCCACGGTAACGACGCGCTGTGGCGCTTGTGTAAAGGTCTGCCTGACGCCGCAATTTTCAATCGTCAGCGGGTAAGTTGTTGCTGCAAACGTGGCTGGTGCCATGGCCAGCAGTACTGTCAGTAATAACCCTTTTTTCAGAAGCATAAAAATCAATCCCAAATTGTTATGTTATAACATAATACATATATTGTGATTGAGCGCAACACGCTGCCTGCCTGACATTTGCCGGTGCCTGTAATGAGAGGGAAACTTCATATTCAGATTAACGTCGCCGAAGTGAGTCATGACGCCAGAGGGCGGGGTGATGGTGAGCAAGTGTAACTTTATGCAATTTCACGCTTTACATCATGCTCAGAGATGTTTATAGTGCGCCTCACTTTGGAAGCGTGGCCGAGCGGTTGAAGGCACCGGTCTTGAAAACCGGCGACCCGAAAGGGTTCTAGAGTTCGAATCTCTACGCTTCCGCCAAATTCGAAAACCCTGCGATAGCACTATCGCAGGGTTTTTTCGTTTTACAGCCCAATCACCAGCTCAGCGGAATGACTTCTTGAGCAACACAGCGCCACATGCGGGTTCGGGGCGTTTTTCTCTGCCTCTGACTGTACGCTGTCCCGGTGATCCACCACGCCGTCAATCACCGGTGTCAGACACGCACCGCAGATCCCCATCTCGCAGGAGAGCGGTACGGCCACACCGTTTTCCTGCAGCACCTGGGCAATAGTTTTATCAGCGGGCACAGGCCAGCGCTCTCCGGTGGAGGCCAGTTTAACCGTGAAGATCTCGCCACTTTCAGCGCCGGTATCAGGCGCAGCGGGTTGAAACGCCTCGCTGTGGATCGTGGCGCCATCCCAGCCTTTCGCCGTCGCCACCTCACGTACTTTTTCCATAAACCCGGCCGGGCCACAGACCCAGGCGTGAAGACCCGCCGCGGCCACCGGGATATGCTCTGCCAGCAACGTGCGCGGGCTGGTGGTATGGATAACGCATTCGCCGTGCTTCAGCTGCGCCAGCTCGCGGGCGAAAGCCGCGCTTTCAGCGTGTTTGACATAATAGTGCAGAGTGAACGGGGTTCCGGCTGCTTCCAGCTGCAGGGCCATGGCATACAGTGGCGTAATCCCGATCCCCGCAGCCAGCAGCAACACCCGTTCGGCCTCCTGCAGGGCAAATAGATTGCGCGGCGCGGAGATCAGCAGCGTCTGACCGGGACGCAGCGTCTCATGAATATAGCGCGACCCGCCGCGCGAGGCGGTTTCCCGGCCCACGCAGATCAGATAGCCTTCACTCCCGCATGGGCCGGTCAGGGAATACTGACGTATAACCCCGCAGGGCAGATGCACGTCGATATGCGCACCGGGCTGCCACTCAGGCAGCGCTTCACCGTTTTCCGCCACCAGCCTGACGGCGAGGCTTTTGTTCCCCTGACGCCACAGCCCGTCGACGATAACGCTTAAGATATCACTCATGACAGCCCTCCATCAGACCAGGAAAAACGCGCCAAAACCCATCTTTTTCAGCCCCCGGCGATAGGCAATCGAGCTTTTATCCGCGGGAATATGGGCTTCAAGGGTCAGATCCAACGGCAAACTTTCCGGGCGCTGGGTCTCGACCATCAGGCGGTCTTCCTCAAAAATCCGCAGGTTAAAGGCATGCACCTCTTCCACCGGGATATGCAGGTCAAAGTTGCGCGCAATCGGGGCAAACATGCGGGTGACGCGTGACGAGACCGGCGACGCGGCGTTCATGATCACCAGCCGGGATTCACCCGGAAAATGGATCGTCAGGGTGGCGGTAAACGGCAAATGCATTTCAAAATGGCGCAGCCACTGGAAGCCTTCCGGCGCCTGCACATCAGCGCTGGCGGGATAATTGCTCACCGAACTCCAGTAGTCCGCTACAAAACCAAACGGTGTTTCCTGTGGCTGATAGGTCGGGACGAGCTGGTTATCCGGGTCCGCAAAGGTGCTGGTGTGGATCCACGCAAAATGCGCCACATCCAGAAATCCTTCCACCTGGCGGCCAGCGAAGCCATTTACCTCAAACGCCGGACAGTTGATCTGCTGAAAGCCGTCGTCATCCCAGTGCGGCATGGTGGGCAGCGGCATCGGGTTGTCGGGGTCAAACGCCAGACACGTCCAGATCAAGCCAAAGCGCTCCTCCACGGCGTAGTTAATCAGGTTCAGCTTCGCCGGTACCGGCTGGTCGGGGCTGGAGGGAATACGGTTGCAGCGGCCATCTTCCCCGAAGCGCAGGCCATGGTAGGGGCAGATAATCCCGTGCTCATCATGAAAGCCCAGCGTCAGCGGCACGCCGCGATGCGGACAAACGTCGCGGGCGACCACGACCTGGCCGTTCACGCGGTAGATAACCAGCGCTTCGTCCAGCAGGGTCGCCTTAACCGGCGCCGCGCCAATGTCGCAGGCGCGCGCAACCGGATGCCAGCACTTTGCCAGACGCAGCCAGTCCTCTGGCTCAAACGTGCAATGGGCGGGTGGTACAGGTGCTTTATTCATGTGTATTCCTCTTACGTTCAGCCTAATGGTCCGCCCTGAATGGTGTCGCACAAACCGTTGATAATGCGCTCCCCGGTCTCCTCTCTCAGCTCCTGATACCAGGCTCTGGTTAACGCCATATCTTTACCGTGCGTGACGTCACAGCGCTTGCGAGCCTTCAGCACCATGTCGCGTACCCGGTCACAGCGCAGGGCTTCGTACTGCCGCAGCGCCAGAGTAATGTTGTGGTTTTCGCGCAGACAATCACCCAGCACCACCGCATCCTCCAGCGCCGCGCAGCCGCCCTGGCCGATATCCGGCGTGGTGCTGTGCGCCGCATCGCCGAGCAGCGCCACGTGGCCGCGTACCAGGCTGTCGAAGGGCTCAATGTCGTGGATTTCTATGCGGTTGGTGGTATTCGGATCCAGCGCGGCGATCAGCTTCTGCACCGGCGGCGCCCAGCCGCGGAAGTAACCCGTGAGATCGGCTCTGAGGGTGGTGCGATCTTCCGCCAGACCGAGGGGAAGCGGGACATCAAAAAAGAAATAGAAGCGGCCACCGGAGACGGGCATCAGCGACACACGCTTGCCTTCTCCCACGAACGTGGTCCACTGGTGGGCGGGGGCAATCTCTTCATCAATCTTCACCAGTCCGTTCCAGTTAACGTAACCGGCGTAGCGGCGCTCGGGGGTATACCCCAGCACGTACGGGCGCACCGCCGAATGGCTGCCGTCGGCGGCAATCAGAAAATCGCCCGTCGCCGTGCTGCCGTCGGTAAATGTTACGCTGACGCCAGCATCATCTTCCCGGACGTGTTCGACGCGCTTGCCGAACTGCACCCGCTCGCGACCCCAGAAGTCCAGCATCTCGCGCTGCAGTTCAGCGCGCGAGACGGGGCAGGGGCGTCCCCCGGTGCGCTCCACCAGCGGGGCCAGGCTAAAGCGGGTCAACGTGTCGCCGCGCCGGTGATCCTTGTAGGCCATAAAGCGCATTGGCCCGCCGTATGTCTCAATGATGTCGCCCATGCCGAGGTGCTGCATGCATTTCACCCCGTTGGGCCAGATGGAGATGGCCGCGCCAACGGGTTTGATCTCTTTTACTGCTTCAAACACGGTACAGTCGATGCCCGCCTTTTCCAGCGCGACAGCGGCGCTCAGGCCACCAATGCCCGCACCAATGACGATTGCTTTCATGCTTCTCTCCTTTTGCCGGGTGTCATTAACATCAGCAATTTGCGTACCAGGCTGCAGAGTGCGGTAAAGGGCGTTGTGGGAGGGATGTTTGCACTGCTAAGGTGCGTTATCGCGGTGGGAATGCCTTTTTATGAATCAATAATTTCCGGTTTAGGGATCAGGAATCAACTGTTTCAGGCCTCAGGCAAGAGTGGCGTGTTTTGTGCAATGTTCAGGGACGATGATGACACGGGAGGAACCATGATAACGCTGGACGATTTTAATTACCGGAGTCACGAAGAGGTGCTTACGCTATTACACCCTTGCGTGGCCATTCCCGGCTGGGCCGAGGCGCTGGTCGCCGGGCGGCCTTATCCGAGCCGGGAGGTTTTGTTTAACGCGGCCCAGGCGCTGACGAAAAGCTGGGATGAACACGCGCTCACGCAGGCCCTGAGCGCGCATCCGCGCATCGGTGAGAAGCCCATGGGCACGCAGGCGGAGGCGGCGCTGTCGCGTCGGGAGCAGGGAGCGGTGAATCATGATGATGCCCGGCTTGCTGAGGCGTTACGGGCAGGCAATGCCCGCTACGAAAGCCGTTTCGGGCGCGTCTTTCTGATCCGCGCCAAAGGCCGCAGCGGGGAGGAGATCCTGCAGGCCCTGAACGCGCGGCTGGAAAACAGCGATGCGCAGGAGGTGCAGGCCGCACTGGATCAGCTGCGGGAAATTACCTTATTACGACTGGAAGGAGTCATTGGCGCATGAGCACGCTCAGTACACATATTCTGGATATCTCGACGGGCAAACCCGCGCAGGGGGTGACGGTACGTCTTGAACAGGACGCGGAGATCATCGCAACTGGCGTGACCAACGCGCAGGGCCGCATCACCGAATTTGTTCCCGTCCTGCCTGCGGGCCGCTATCGGCTGGTGGCCGAGACTGGCGCCTGGTTTAGCGAAACGGGGCGCGACACGCTCTATCCCTGCGCGCAGATTGATTTTCTTATAGGCGAAACGGCAGATGAGCACTTCCATCTGCCGTTTGTGATTGCCCCTGGCGGCTGGTCAACCTACCGCGGCAGCTGACCACACTGGCTCGCCGTTGACCCAGGTTTGGCTGATATTACGCTCGTCGCCCAGGGTCATCAGCACAAACAGTTGCTCGTAGATATCCTTGCAGCGCCCGCTACGCAGGCGCTGCAGCGGGGTGACGGCCGGGTCGATCACGATAAAATCGGCCTCTTTGCCTGGAGCGAAATTGCCAATTTTGTCATCCAGACGCAGGGCATGCGCGCCACCCAGCGTGGCATGATAAAAGGCCTCGCTGGCGCGCAGGCGATAGCTCTGCAACTGACCCACCTTGTAAGCTTCCCCCAGCGTGCGCAGCATACTGAAGGTGGTACCCGCGCCGACGTCGGTGCCGATACCCATCCGCACCTTGTGCTGCCAGCAGGCGGGTAACCGAAACAGCCCGCTGCCAAGAAACAGATTGGAAGTAGGACAAAACGCCACCGCCGATCCGGTGTCGTGCAGGCACTGCCACTCGCTGTGGTGCAGATGGATCCCGTGAGCAAACACGCTGCGCTCGCCGGTGAGGCCGTAGTGGTGATAGACATCCAGATAACGTTCATGCTCCGGCCACAGGTCATTAACCCAGGCCACTTCGTTCGGGTTTTCGCTCAGATGGGTCTGCAGCCAGGTGTCCGGAAACTCCTCTCTGAGTAAATGCACCGCCGCCAGCAGTTCCGGTGATGAGGTGGGCGCAAAGCGTGGCGTAATGGCATACCCCAGCCGTCCATGGTGGTGCCAGCGCTGGATTAGATCCCGCGTCTGCTGGTAGCTCTGTTGTGCCGTTTCGGTCAGGTAGTCCGGGGTGTGCCGGTCCATCATCACCTTCCCGGCGATCAGGCGCATATTCAGGCGCGATGCTTCGGTAAACAGCGCATCCACCGATTGCGGATGCAGTGTGCAAAACACCAGTGCGGTGGTAGTGCCGTGGCTCACCAGTTGATTTATGAAAAATTCTGCAATCTCTTTTGCGTAGCTCTCGTCGGCAAACTGGCTCTCCACCGGAAACGTATAGGTGGTCAGCCACTCCAGCAGTTGCTCGCCGAAGGCGCCGATCATCTCGGTCTGCGGGTAATGAACGTGGGTATCGATAAAGCCGGGCAGCAGCAGTTTGCCGCGCAGGTCGGTGTAACCCTTGTGCGGGTCAAGATATTGCTCTCCATCCTGCCAGGCCATGAGCGCCACGATTTTCCCGTGGTAAATAAACAGCAGGCCGTCCTCCTGGTAGCGCGCATGTTCGGCAATCAGGTCTGCGCTGTCGCAGACCCGGGCGATATCGAAAAATGCACCGCGTATCGCAGTCTGGTAATCCATCACGGCTCCTGTCTGATTGTTTGCGTGGCCTCGCGTGCCGTGAAGTGAGCGGCGGACGCCACTTCGCGCTCTTCGCGCGCCAGCCAGCGGTAGGTTACCCCGCCAAGGAACACGCCAATGAACCAGCTAAAGTTTGCCACCTCATGCAGCGCCGGGATGAAGCTTATCACCAGCCCGACGGCAACCGAGGGGATCAGCGCGCCGATGGCTTTCGGGTTAAAGCCGTTGCGGTACCAGTATTTCCCTTCTGGCGTGTCATCGAACAGGTCGTCCACGGATACCTTGCCACGCTTAATCAGGTAGAAATCGGCAATCAGGATACCGAACAGCGGACCGATAAACGCCCCCAGCACATCCAGGGTGTAATGAATAAGCTCCGGGGAGTTAAACAGGTTCCACGGGGTTAACAGGATCGAGCCGACGGCGGCAATCATTCCCCCGGTGCGGAAGCTGATTTTCTGCGGGGAACAGTTAGAGAAATCAAACGCCGGGGAGACGAAGTTGGCCACGATGTTAATCCCGATGGTGGCGGTGATCATGGTCAACAGACCAATCGCCACCGCCAGATCGTTGCCCACGCGGCTGACGGTTTCAATCGGGTCGGTGATCATGCGGCCAAACAGCGACTGGGTACCGGAGACAATCACCACGGTCACGATGGAGAACAGCAGGAAGTTAAACGGCAGGCCCCAGCGGTTGCCGCGGCGGATTTCCCCCATGCTTTTGCCGTAGCGGGAGAAATCACCAAAGTTGAGCAACGGGCCTGAGAAGTAGGAGACCACCAGCGCCGTGGCGGTGATCATCTGCCAGGTCTGCTCGCCTGCGCTCAGGGATTTGCTGGCGAGGGTAAAGGAGATCCCGTCGAATCCGGTCTTGTATACAATCCATCCTGCCAGCGCCAGCATCACCACATACACCGCCGGGCCGGCGATGTCGATAAAGCGCTTGATGGCATTCATGCCGTGCCAGAAGACCATTGCCTGCAATACCCACATAATGGCAAAGCAGACCCAGCCCAGGTGCGACAGTCCGAGGAACGCGCCGGTGGTGAGCGACGAGAGCGACGGCCAGAACTTCAGCGCCACCAGCATCAGGGCGTTAGCGGCCAGATAGGTCTGAATGCCGTACCACGCAAAGGCGATAAGCCCGCGGATCACCGCCGGAATGTTCGCCCCGAACACACCAAAGGCCTGACGGCTGATCACCGCATACGGCACGCCCGCCATCTGGCTCGGTTTCGCCACCAGGTTGGCACACAACTGCACAATGCAAATTCCCACCAGCAGGCAGAGCAACACCTGCCAGCTTGCCAGCCCGAGCGTAAAGAAGCTCGCGGCGACCACGTATCCCCCCATGCTGTGGACGTCGGACATCCAGAAAGAAAAGATGTTGTACCAGCTCCAGTTCTGGTCACGCGTCGGTGCCAAATCCTCATTGCAAAGCCGTGGGCTGTATACCGCACCGGAATCAGTGGCCGTACCGTGTTGCATATTTTGTCTGTTTGGCATGAAACCTGCTCCTGTGAATGAAAACCCGTTGAGTGGGAGTGCAGACGGTGTTGCAGGATCCAGGCCAAAATAATAAATCTTGTATGCAATATTTTATTTTTATGTATACGATTCGATAGCGAAAAGTAAAAAGTGGAGTGGTTAATGAACAACGTGAACAGTCTGCACGCCGCGCCAGACCTGCAAGACAAAGACGAATCCATCTTTCAGGCGCTGATGACCGCGATTGTCGAACATCAACTGCTGCCGGGAAGCAAATTGCCGGAAGAGGCGCTGGCGGAGGTCTTTGGCGTGAGTCGTACGGGCATCCGTAAGGTGCTGCAGCGACTCGCCGCTGTGCAAATGGTCACCTTAACGCCCAAACGTGGTGCACACGTTGCCAGCCCGACGGTCGAAGAGGCCCGGCAGATCTTCCGCACCCGCGCGCTACTGGAGGTCGCCAATCTACCGGACGTGCTGGCGCACTGTCAGCCGCCGCATCTGGCCGCGCTGGCGTCAATCATCCGTCAGGAGCAGCAGGCGCATGAGGCTTACGACGGCCCGGCGGCGATCCGCCACTCCGCAAATTTCCATATTCAGCTGCAGGCCATCTCCGGCAATCAGGTCCTGACGGAGATGGTGACCCGCCTGAGTCAGCGCTCCTCGTTGGTGATTGCCACCTGGGGTGCGCCGTGGCGTCAGGGGTGTCGCTGCAATGACCACGAACAGCTTGTGGAGCTGCTGCGTCAGAAAGCGCTGCAACCCCTCAGTGATGCCTTAATGCACCATTTTGAACACATCGTCGCCAGCCTCTGTTTCGAACGGGCAGGTGAATGCCTGCCCGATTTTGCCCGCCTGTTCGCCAGCCACAAGGAGTCGTAATGTCGTCTGTCCGTATACAAGTCATTAATCCCAATACCAGCCTCGCAATGACGGAAACCATCGGCGCGGCCGCCCGCGCGGTGGCTGCACCGGGCACGGAAATCCTCGCGGTCTGCCCCAGTGCGGGTGTGCCCTCAATCGAAGGCCATTTTGATGAAGCCATTGCCGCCGTGGGTGTCCTTGAGCAAGTCAAAAAAGGCAGAGAGCAGGGGGTGGAAGGGCACGTGATTGCCTGCTTTGGCGACCCAGGGCTGCTGGCCGCGCGCGAGCTGGCGCAAGGGCCGGTTGTCGGCATTGCCGAAGCCGCGATGCACATGGCCACGCTGGTGGCGACGCGCTTTTCCATCGTCACCACGCTGCCGCGCACGCTGATTATCGCCCGTCATCTGCTGCAGCAGTATGGCTTTCAGGATCATTGCGCGGCCCTGCACGCGATTGATCTCCCGGTGCTGGCGCTGGAAGACGGCAGCGGCCTGGCGCAGGAGAAGGTGCGCGCGCGCTGTATACAGGCCCTGAAAGAGGATGGCTGCGGCGCCATCGTGCTGGGCTGTGGCGGGATGGCAACGCTCGCCCAGGAGCTGACGCGCGAGCTGCACGTGCCGGTGATCGACGGCGTCAGTGCGGCGGTGAAGATGGTGGAATCGCTGGTGGCGCTGGGGCTGTCAACCAGCAAGCACGGGGATCTGGCCTTCCCGGAGAACAAACCCTTAAGCGGACATTTTCAGGCATTGAATCCATTTTAATTTTTGGGGGGTGGCAATGGGGCTTTTTGAAGAGGGTTATCCGCGGGATCTGCGTGGCTACGCAGGCAACCCGCCGCATGCGCAGTGGCCGAATCAGGCACGCATCGCCGTGCAGTTTGTGCTCAATTATGAAGAGGGGGCAGAAAACCACGTCCTGCACGGCGATGCCGGGTCGGAACAGTTTCTCTCGGACATCATTGGAGCGGCCAGCTATCCCGACAAACACATGTCCATGGACTCCCTGTACGAATACGGCAGCCGCGCCGGGTTCTGGCGAATTCATCATGAATTTCAGAAACGTGGCCTGCCGCTGACGGTCTTTGGCGTGGCGATGGCGCTGGCGCGTCACCCGGAGATTGTCGCGGCGATTAAGGCGGCGGATTACGACGTGGTCAGCCACGGCTGGCGCTGGATCCACTATCAGAACATGGATATCAACCAGGAGCGGGAACATCTGCACAAAGCGGTGCACGTGCTGACCGATCTGTTTGGCAAGCCGCCTACGGGCTGGTACACCGGGCGCGACAGCCCCAACACGCGCCAGCTGGTGGTCGAGCACGGCGGTTTTGACTACGACAGCGACTACTATGGCGACGACTTGCCCTTCTGGACGGAAGTGGCCTGCAGCGATGGCAGCCATAAACCGCACCTGATCGTGCCCTACACGCTGGACGCGAACGACATGCGCTTCGCCACCGCCCAGGGGTTTAATACCGCCGAGCAGTTTTATACTTATCTGAAAGACAGCTTTGACGTGCTGTATGAAGAGGGTGAAAGCGCGCCGAAGATGATGTCCATCGGCATGCACTGCCGCCTGCTGGGGCGTCCGGGCCGTTTTCGCGCGCTACAGCGGTTCCTTGATTATGTGCAGGAGCACGAGCGGGTGTGGGTTTGTACCCGCCAGCAGATTGCTGACCACTGGCGGGACGTGCATCCGTTTCAGAAATAGCGGTGTCGTATTGTGCCGGGTGTCGGCTGCGCCTTACCCGGCCTACAGCACCCGCAGGGTATACGGGACATTGCAGGCCCGGTAAGCGCAGCGCCACCGGGCAGGTTTTTCAGCGTTACACCATCACACTCACCTGTGCCGCAACAATGCGCCACCCGTAAGCAAACCGCACCCACGTCTGCTGCTGGCGGCCAATGCGTTCCGTCCCCTCGCGGGTAAATTCGGTGCTGCACACCGCGTAATCTTCTCCGAAGGTGGTGATCACGGTATTGCGCAACGTCCGCTGCAGCCCGGCGGAGGGGCGCGCCGCCCGAAAGGCGCGGATTTCATCAATGCCGTAGAGGTTTTCCCCCGCGCCCAGTCGCACCGTGTTTTTGTCGTGCCAGAACAACTCATCCAGCACCGCAATGTTGTTGCTCACCAGCGCATCTTCATAGCGATAAAACGCGGCCGTGACGTCCGCCATCACCCAGGGAAGGTTAATGTCGTCGTGATTCATCATTGTGCCATCTCCGCAGGACGGGCATCGGTTATCCCGCTCGCTTCCAGGACCCGCGCCACGCGCAGGCAGGCTTGTTCATTAAACGGTGCTGCGATGAGTTGCAGACCAATCGGTGCCCCCTGGGCGGTGCGTAGCGGAACGGTGGTGACGGGCAAACCCAGAAATGAAATCGGCTGCGTCAGCATCCCCATGCTGGCGCGCACCGGCAGTGGCTCGCCGTTAATCTCCATGGTCTGCTCGCCAATCGTCGTGGCGCTGCGCGGGGTTGCCGGGGCGATCAGCACGTCGGCCTGCTCAAACAGCGCTTTACAGGCCTGTCGGGCGTGGGCGCGAAAACGCTGGGCCTGAATATACCAGGCGGAAGGGATCATTGCCCCAGCCAGCAGGCGTTCGCGGGAGTGTGGTTCAAAACGCTCCGGTTCACGGCGAAGTGACGGCAGGTACTGGTTCCCCCCTTCGGAGGCGCTGATGATAAACGCGGCAGAGCGGGACAGCGCGGCTTCAGGGAACTGCAACTCCTCCTGGACGTCAAGAGCACGTGCCGCGCGCGCGACGGCTTCCCGGGCGTCGTCGTTACACCACGTGCTGAAATAGCCCCCGAGGACGGCGCAGCGCAAACCATCCAGACCGCGATCGAGCAAAGGCCGCGTCTGCTCGCGGGAGGACTCTGCCTGAAAAGGGTCGCTGGTGTCTCGCCCCTGTAGCGCATCGTACACGGACGCCAGATCGCACACCCGGCGGGCAAACGGCCCGATATGATCGAGACTGGCGACAAACGGGTGGCTGCCGGAGCGTGACAGGCGGCCAAAGGTCGGTTTTAAGCCATAAATTCCGCACAGGGACGCCGGGACGCGAATCGACCCGTTGGTGTCGGTACCCAGTGAAAAATGGACCAGCCCGGCGGCGACGGCGGCGGCAGAGCCACCGGAGGAGCCGCCTGCAATGCGCGTCAGATCGTGCGGATTACGCGTGGCGCCGTAGTGGCTGTTTTCCGTGGTAAAGCCGTAGGCATAGGCATCCATATTGACCATCCCGGACAACAGTCCTCCCGCGCTGCGTAGCTGGCGAACCGCAAAGCTGTCTGCGCTGGCAGCGGTTCGCTTGCTGAACAACTCGGCTCCGGCGAGGGTGGTGTGCCCGGCCACATCAAACAGGTTTTTTACCGCGTAAGGCACGCCCGCCAGCGGCGGCAGGGGGCGCTTTTCCCGGCGCAGGGTGTCGATATTTTCTGCCTCGGCCAGCATCCGCGCTTCGGTAACCGCCGTCCAGGCGTTGATCTGCGGGTTGATGCGCGCAATATCTTCCAGCGTCTGACGGGCGATCTCGCGGGCGCTTAACTCGCCTGCAGTCAGTGCCTGCTGGATCGCGCTGATACTCATCTCGTGTAGCCTCATGCTTTGTATACTCCTGCGATCTCCAGACGGTCATCAAGCGGCAGCGCCATCAGCGGGGCGGCCATGGCGGCAATGCGGCTAAACTGCTGCTGAAGCTCCGCGCGGCGGGCGTCATCCAGCTCAACGCCCAGCACGGCCTCCATCTGCGCCAGGTAGGCATGCCAGTCAGGTTGTTGTGTTGTCATGGTTTTCTCCTCAGTATCCGGCGGCGGCGCCGTTGCTGCGCGGGTCGAACGCGCCTTCAAACAGCCCGTTCGGGTGGCGGACAATCGCGCCCGCGTGGCCCATGGCTTCGCTAAAGTCCGGGAAGATCTCCACCTCGTGACCCAGCGCCTGCAGGCGTGCGATCGTTTCAGGGGAAAACCGACCTTCCACCTTTAAGGTGTCTGAGCTTTGTCCCCAGGTGCGCCCCAGCAGCCAGCGCGGACGGGAGATGCTCTCCTGCAGCGGCAGACCCTGCACCACATAGCGGGTAAAGAGCGTGGCCTGAGTTTGCGGCTGGCCGTCACCGCCCATGGAGCCGTAGACCATCACCCGTCCGTCGTTCAGACGCGCCGCGGCCGGGTTCAGGGTATGGAACGGCTGTTTGCCCGGCGCGAGAGCCAGAAGATGTGCGGGATCGAGGCTGAACGACGCCCCCCGGTTCTGCCAGACGATACCCGTATCCGGGAGCACCACCCCGCTGCCGAACTCGTGATAAATGCTCTGGATAAACGACACGGCCAGGCCGCTGTTATCCATCACCCCCATCCACACCGTATCGCCAGGGCCTTTGCCGGTGCCCCACGGCGCGGCATGGTTATCGTCAACCCGGTCGGCGAGCGCCTGAAGCGCCGCAGGATCCAGCAGGCTCTGGATATCGGTTTTCAGCTCGCGCGGGTCGGTGATGTGGGCATCGCGCAGGCCAAAGGCCAGTTTGGTGGCTTCCACAATGCGGTGCACTGTCCCGGCGTCGTCGGCATCGGCCATCGCCAGACGGTCGGTGATGCCGAGGATCGCCAGCGAGACCAGCCCCTGCGTCGGTGGGGCGAGGTTCCAGACCTCACCCTGCTGATGCGCTAATTTCAGCGGCGTGGTGCGCCGGGCGACATGCGCGTTCAAATCCGCCAGCGTAATGGGCAGGCCGAGCGTCTCCATCCCACGGGCCAGACGCGCCGCCAGCGGACCGCGATAAAAACTCTCCAGACCCTCTTCGGCAAGTTGCGTCAGCGTGGAGGCCAGCGCCGGTTGATAAAACCGGCTGCCGACCTCCGGTGGTTTGCCGTCTACCAGCCAGGTTTCTGCGAAGCCGGGCAGGTCTTTCAGTTCGTCGAATTTACTGGCGGTGGCAGTGGCCTGCGAGGCCGTGACCGGCGTGCCATTGCGGGCATAGTCAATGGCATCTGCCAGCAGGCGCGTCAGCGGCAGGGCGTTGCCCGTCAGCGCGTGTGAGACTTTAAGCGCCTCCGCCCAGCCACTGACGGTACCCGCCACGGTCAGCGCCGCACGGGGGCCGCGGTGGGGGATGTGCGCCAGATCGCCATAGGCGGCAAGCGTCGCCAGCGATCCCGCCGCGCCGCTGGCATCGATGGCAATCGGTTCGCCGCCGGGGGGCACGATAAGCCAGAAGCCATCGCCGCCCAGGCCATTCATATGGGGATAGACCACGGCAATGGTGGCCGCTGCCGCGACCATCGCTTCAATCGCGCTACCGCCATCGCGCAGCACAGACAGCGCGCTCTGGCTGGCAAGATGATGGGAGGCAACCGCCATTCCGTGTACGGAGACATTACTTTGCATGAACAGTCCTCATAACCCTGAAAGTCACAAGGCGCTGCAAAAGCTGTTCCAGGTATGAAAGAAAAGTTTCATGTCATCCCGGCTGATAAGCTGGCATGCTTAATGAATAGAGAGCGAGAGATGAAACAAACGTTACAGAGGCGTTATGGAACAGCTTGATGAACGACTGAAAGCACAATACGCGTCACTGTCGCCGCAGGAGCAGCGGGTGGCGGATTTTATTTTCGATCACTTCGACGACCTGATCAGCTACAACAGCGCCGAGCTGGCACAGCTGAGCGGGGTGTCGAAAGCCACGGTGAGCCGCCTGTTTAAGCGTCTGGGCTATGAGAAGTATAAGGACATGCGCGATGAGCTGCGTACCCTGCGCCAGAGCGGTATGCCGCTGACGGACAACCGCGACGCGGTGCAGGGCAATACGCTGCTGGCGCGTCACTATAAGCAGGAGATGGCTAACCTGACCCAGTGGGTGAATGCCCTGGATGCCCGGCAGTTTGCCGACGCGATGGCGTGCATGGTTAAGGCGAAGCGCATCGTCATTATAGGGATGCGTAATGCCTATCCCGCGGCGCTGCACCTGCGTCAGCAGCTATTGCAGGCGCGCGGGCAGGTGCTGGTGTTGCCGCAGCCCGGTCAGAGCCTGAACGAAGAGCTGGTGGATCTCACCCCTGACGATCTGGTGGTGATGATGGCCTTTCGTCGCCGACCGCGCATTATCCGCCCGCTGCTGCAGCAGCTTCAGAGCAGTGGTATTCCGGTGCTGCTGATGTGCGAGCCGCAGGCGCACAGCCTGTTTCCGCTGGCGAGCTGGCAGCTCTGCGCTCCGCTGGACAGCGTCTCAGCCTATGACAGCTACGCCTCGGTCAATAGCCTGATCAACCTGCTGGCAAACGCCTTCCTGCATGAAATCCTCGATAAAGGCCGTCCGCGCATTCATGAGATCGCCACCCTGTATCAGCACCTGGACGAGCTCGAACAACGATAATGGGGCATCGGTGTGGTGCTTTGCATTGAAATGGTGCAGTGAGGCGGGGCGAAAAAGAGACAGCTTTTTCGCCCCGCCTTTGTTTTATCAGGCTTTACAACAAAATCCCGCGTTTCGCTTTATCTGGCACATTAGTTGCAAAATCCAATTCAAAGAATCTTTTGTTTCATGTTAACGTTACGGGGAAGCACCATGAAAAAATTGTTGATTGCACTGGCCGGGGCCATCTGTCTGCTCACTAACCTGTCGGCAAAGGCGGACCAGCTTCAAAATATTGAAAAACGCGGCACCATTCGCATTGCCGTGCCGCAGGATTTCCCGCCGTTTGGCTCGGTCGGAACCGATCTGCAGCCGCAGGGCTATGACATCGATATGGCGCGTTATCTGGCCAAACAGATGAAGGTCAAGCTGCAACTGGTCCCGGTGACCAGCGCCAACCGCGTGCCGTATCTGCAAACCGACAAAGTTGACCTTGTCATTTCAAGCCTCGGTAAGAATGCGGAACGTGAAAAGGTGATCGATTTCAGCCGCGCCTATGCGCCGTTCTTCCTCGGGGTGTTTGGCCCGAAAGGCGCAGAGCTGAAAGATGCCGCCGCCCTGAGCGGTAAAACCATCGGCGTGACGCGTGGCGCGGTCGAGGACATGGTGCTGACCAGCCTGGCGCCGAAAGACGCAGACGTAAAACGCTATGAGGACAACAACACCACGCTGTCGGCGTATCTTTCCGGACAGGTGCAGTATGTGGCCACCGGCAACCTCGTGGTGGCGGCCATCTCACGCCAGAACGCGGAGAAAGCCCCGGTGCCGAGCTTTATGCTGAAAGATTCTCCGTGCTTTATCGGGCTGAAGAAAAATGAACCGGCGCTGAAGGCGAAAGTGGATGCACTGATTGAACAGGGTATTAAAGACGGCACCCTGAACGGCTTCTCTGAGCAGTGGCTCAAGGCGCCGCTGCCGGCAAGCCTTGGCGTGTAAGGCAATGACAGAGCAACTCCATTTCTCTGAGCTCTGGCCGCACTGGCCGGCGCTGCTGGCCGGGCTGTGGGTCACCATCCAATTGACGGTGATGGCGACCCTGGGCGGTCTGACGATTGGTATTTTCGGGGCGGCCATTCGCAGCGTGCGGGCGACATGGTTTAGCCGGATCTGGGGCGGTTACGTGGAGATTATCCGTAACACGCCGTTTGTGGTGCAGCTGTTTTTTATCGTCTTTGGCCTGCCCAATATGGGGCTGAAGATGACGGCGGGTGAGGCGGCACTGCTGGCGATGGTGATCAATCTGGGCGCGTACAGCACGGAGATTGTCCGGGCGGGCATTCAGGTAACACCCAAAGGGCAGTGGGAGGCCGGACGCGTGCTGGGGCTGACCCGCACCCAGACCTTCATTCGCGTGGTGTTACCGCCTGCGCTACAGCGTATTTATCCGGCGCTGGTGAGCCAGTGCATTATCGTGATGCTCGGCTCGTCGGTGGTGTCGCAGGTCTCGTATGAAGAGCTGACCTTTGCCGCCAACCTGATCCAGTCCAGAACGTTTCTGAGCTTTGAGGTTTATCTGGTGACAACCGGGATTTACTTAGCGCTGTCGATTACCCTGCGTCAGCTGATGATGGCGGCAGGACGCAAATGGCTGGGGGTACAGGCATGATGACCACCTTTACCGACTGGGACATTATTCGCAACCTGCTGCTGGCCGGGCGCTGGACGATACTGCTGTCGCTGGTGGCGTTTGTCGGCGGCGCGGTGGTGACCCTGCCGCTGCTGCTGCTGCGCCTCACCGGCGGACGACTGATCATGCGCCTGATCCGCGGCTATATCGAACTGTTTCAGGGTACACCGCTGCTGATGCAGCTATTTCTGGCGTTCTTCGGCGTGGCGCTGTTCGGCATCGATGTCTCGCCATGGACCGCCGCATCGCTGGCCCTCACGTTCTACACCAGCGCGTTTTTGCTTGATATCTGGTTTGGCAGCATTCGCGCGCTGCCCAAAGGGCAGTGGGAAGCGTCGCGCTGTCTGGGGCTGACCTTTGGCCAGACGCTTTATCGGGTGGTCGCGCCGCAGGCGTTGCGGATTGCGATTGCGCCGACGGTCGGTTTTGCCGTCCAGGTGATTAAGGGCACGGCGCTGGCGTCAATCATCGGCTTTATCGAGCTGACCAAAGCCGGGACGATGCTCACCAATGTCACTTATCAACCGTTTAAGGTCTTTGCGCTGGTGGCGCTGGGCTACTTCATTCTGTGTTATCCGCTGTCGCGTTACAGCCGTTATCTGGAGACTAAATTCAATGCCTCTCATCACCATTAATCAGGTGCAGAAGTACTACGGCGATAACCATGTCCTGAAGGGGGTCGATCTCGATATCGACATGGGCCAGGTGATTTCGATTATCGGGCGCAGCGGATCCGGCAAAAGCACCCTGCTGCGCTGCATCAACGGTCTGGAAGGGTATCAGGACGGCAGCATCAAGCTTGGCGGCATGACCATTACCGACCGGGATTCCCAGGCGCGTGAAATCAGCCGCTCGGTCGGGATGGTGTTCCAGAACTTTAACCTGTTCCCGCACATGACGGCGCTGGAAAACGTGATGCTCGCCCCGCGTCGGGTGCTGAAGAAAAGCGCCGCCGAATGCCGGGCGCTGGCGCAGCAGATGCTGGAGAAAGTCGGCCTCGGCGATCGTCTGGATTACTACCCGTCGAGTCTCTCCGGCGGCCAGCAGCAGCGCGTGGCAATTGCCCGTGCGCTGGCGATGTCGCCAAAAGTCTTACTTTGTGACGAGATCACCTCCGCGCTCGACCCGGAACTGGTGGGCGAAGTGCTTAAGGTGCTGGAGCAGCTGGCAGCAGAAGGGATGACCCTGATTCTCGTGACCCATGAAATGAATTTTGCCCGCGAAGTGGGCGACCGCGTGGTGTTTATGCACCAGGGGAAAGTCTGGGAGCAGGGCGACAGCAAAACGCTTTTCGCTAACCCGCAGACCACCGAACTGAAGCAGTTCATCTCCTCCGTGCGCGGCCTCAACTGATAAGGACTTAACAATGGATATCGCTCAATTTCCGCAACTTAATCCGCCGCAGCGTCTGCTGATGGGGCCGGGGCCGATCAACGCCGATCCGCGCGTGCTGCGCGCCATGTCGAGCCAGCTGATTGGTCAGTACGACCCGGCGATGACCCACTACATGAACGAAGTAATGGCGCTCTATCGCGGGGTGTTCCGCACCGAAAACCGCTGGACGATGCTGGTGGACGGCACCTCCCGCGCGGGCATTGAGGCGATTCTGGTGTCGGCCATTCGCCCGGGCGATAAAGTGCTGGTGCCAGTGTTTGGCCGCTTCGGCCATCTGCTGTGCGAAATCGCCCGCCGCTGCCGGGCGGAAGTGCATACCATCGAGGTGCCGTGGGGCGAGGTGTTTACCCCGGATCAGGTGGAGGATGCCATCAAACGTATTCGTCCCCGTCTGCTGCTGACCGTGCAGGGGGATACCTCCACCACCATGCTGCAGCCGCTGGCCGAGCTCGGCGCGATTTGCCGCCGTTATGACGTGCTGTTTTACACCGACGCCACCGCGTCGCTGGGGGGGAACGCGCTGGAAACCGATGCCTGGGGGCTGGATGCCGTCTCCGCTGGCATGCAGAAATGCCTTGGCGGCCCGTCCGGCACGTCACCGATCACCCTGAGCCCACGCATGGAAGAGGCGATCCGCCGCCGCAAATGCGTCGAGGAGGGGATCCGCACCGACGCCCATCGCGACGGCGACGAGGAGATGATCTACTCCAACTATTTCGATCTCGGCATGGTGATGGATTACTGGGGGCCGGAGCGGCTGAACCATCACACTGAAGCCACCACCGCGCTGTTTGGCGCCCGCGAATGCGCGCGGCTGATCCTCCAGGAAGGGCTGGACAACGGCATCGCCCGGCACAAGCTGCACGGCGATGCGCTGCTGAAAGGCATTCAGGCGATGGGGCTGGAGACCTTTGGCGATCTGAAGCACAAGATGAACAACGTGCTGGGCGTGGTGATCCCGCAGGGCGTTAACGGCGATCAGGTGCGTAAGCTGATGCTGGAAGATTTCGGTATCGAAATTGGCACCTCGTTTGGCCCGCTGCACGGCAAGGTATGGCGCATTGGCACCATGGGTTATAACGCCCGTAAAGACTGCGTAATGACCACCCTGAGCGCGCTGGAGTCGGTGCTGAACTACCTTAAATTTACCACCCCCCAGGGGGCGGCGATGCAGGCCGCGTGGGATCATTATCGCCGCGAGACGTCACAATGAGCCCGGCGGCAGAGCGGGTGATGGGCCGTGCCGATGCGCTGGCCGCCATCAGCGAAACCCCGGACGGCCTGACGCGGGTTTATCTTTCCACGCAGCATCTGCAGGCC
The DNA here is from genome assembly GCF_049237765.1 of Enterobacter cloacae complex sp. SHL021. Taxonomy (NCBI): domain Bacteria; kingdom Pseudomonadati; phylum Pseudomonadota; class Gammaproteobacteria; order Enterobacterales; family Enterobacteriaceae; genus Enterobacter; species Enterobacter cloacae complex sp. SHL021. The sequence goes on from NZ_JBMKJG010000001.1 coordinate 207,889, forward strand.
AACCAGCTGGTCGGGCAGTGGATGAGCCAGGCGGGCATGACCGTCTGGCAGGATAGCGTCGGGAATATTTGCGGGCGCTATGAGGCGCAGCTGGAGGGCGCACCGGCGATACTGCTTGGCTCGCATCTGGATACCGTGCGCAATGCCGGGCGCTACGACGGCATGCTCGGCGTGCTCACCGCCATTGAAGTGGTGGACAGCCTGCATCAGCAGGGCGTGCGCCTGGCGCAGGCCATCGAGATTGTTGGCTTCTGCGACGAAGAGGGGACCCGCTTCGGCATCACGCTGTTAGGCAGTCGCGGCCTGACGGGCACCTGGCCGGAGAATTGGCTTGATACCTGTGATGCCAGTGGCATAAGCGTGGCGCAGGCGATGGTGCAGGCGGGGCTGGATCCCGCAAGGGTAGCGCTTGCCGCGCGACATCAGGACGATTTCAGCGCCTGTCTGGAGCTGCATATTGAACAGGGGCCGTGCCTGGAGCAGGAGGGGCTGGCACTGGGGGTGGTAGAAGCCATTAACGGCGCGCGGCGTCTGAACTGTCTCTTTACCGGCGAAGCCGGGCATGCCGGAACCGTGCCGATGGCTCACCGTAAAGATGCCCTGGCCGCAGCTGCCGAATGGATGGTGCAGGTTGAAAACACCACCCGACAGCGCGGCGGCAATCTGGTTGCCACGGTGGGGGCGTTACGCTGCCTGCCCGGCGCGGTCAATGTGATTCCCGGCGAGGTGGCGCTATCGCTGGATATTCGCGGCCCGCAGGATGCCCCGCTGGACGCACTGCTCACTGAACTGCTCATTCAGGCGGAAGAGATCGCAGCCCGACGTGGGCTCAGTTTCAGCGCCGAGGAGTTTTACCGGATCGCCGCCACGCCCTGCGATGCCAGACTGCAATCGCTGTTAGGGGAGGCTGTGACATCGGTTCAGGGCCGCACGCTATCGCTGCCGAGCGGTGCCGGGCACGACACCATTGCGCTGGCAGAACGCTGGCCGGTGGGGATGTTATTTGTGCGCTGCAAGGGGGGCATCAGCCACCATCCGGCGGAGTCGGTGATGGCTGAGGATGTTGCCATGGCGATTGAGGCGTTTGGGCGGGCGGTGAGGACGCTGGCTGACGGTGGCGCGCGTTAAGCCACCGAACGCACCGCATCTTCGATATCAGCGCTCACCCGTACATCCTGGTCATCAAAAACCATGCAGTGATGGTCGTCAAACGCCACGTCTATCTTCTGCCAGGGCGCGAACTTCACGTCGCCCGGCAGCAAGATCTTCACGTTGTCATGGCCATAGCATTGCCCAAACAGGTAAGTATTGTTTCCCAGTCGCTCCACCACTTCACAGTTAAATTCCAGCCGCGTGCCGCGGTAAAGGTCGGTGGTTAAATGTTCCGGGCGGATGCCCAGCGTGACCTGACTTTCCGGCTGCAGCGGTGTGGTGGTTATCGCGAGCGTGAGCGACTTCTGTTGCGATAGCCTGACGGTAAGCTTACCTGGCTGCCAGGCTTCAACGGTCGCCGGCAGAAAGTTCATCTTCGGAGAACCGATAAACCCGGCGACAAACTTATTTGCCGGTTTGTAATAGAGATCCATCGGGGCGCCCATCTGCTCAACCTTGCCATAGTTCATGACCACGATCTTGTCGGCCAGGGTCATCGCTTCGATCTGGTCGTGCGTGACGTACACCATGGTGGTTTTCAGCTCCTGATGCAGGCGGGCAAGGTGCAGACGCATCTCGACGCGCAGTTCGGCGTCCAGGTTAGAGAGCGGTTCATCAAACATAAAGACGCGCGGGTTACGCACGATGGCGCGGCCTATTGCCACGCGCTGGCGCTGCCCGCCCGAAAGCTGTTTAGGTTTGCGGTCCAGCAGATGGGAGAGCTGCAGCGTTTTTGCCACCATCTCCACCTGGTGACGGATCTGTTCTTTTGGGACCTTATTCACTTTCAGCCCGTATCCCATGTTTTCGGCGACCGTCATGTGCGGATAGAGCGCGTAGGACTGAAACACCATGGCCACGCCGCGGTGGGAAGGCGCGACGTCATTCATGACCTCATTACCGATTAAGACTTCACCTTCGCTAATCTCCTCCAGACCGGCAATCATGCGCAGCATGGTCGATTTACCGCAGCCGGAAGGGCCAACAAAGACGGCGAATTCCCCGTCTTCAATTTCAAGATTCACGTTGTGCAAGGTGACGGTGTCGCCAAAGCGCTTGGTGACATTCCTTAACTGTATGTTTGACATCAGTGTTCCCCGAGTAAACCGCTGCCTATGTTTTACGTATAACAATCAGGTTCAACATAGCTGGACGGTGCAATTTGTCTGTATTGACTATAACTTCCAGTATTCATGCGCCCTATACAGATTTTCCATTAATGTTATGACGATCACACAACTTACAGTTTTTTGTAGAGTTATCATGATGTGAAGGGTAGCGTATACCAAACCAAAGATATTTGATGTCATACGTGCAGCATCTGATTTTGCTGAATTTTAGATGAGGCAGATAAGGCGTTAAATGTCATAACAACCATAAAATTGTTATACCTTCACATGAGGTTTGTAATGAAAAAGAACCTACTTGCCGCTCTGATCCTCTCTACGCTCTCGGTGCAGATACATGCCACCACGCAGCTTAACGTCTGGGAAGACATCAAGAAGTCATCCGGTATAAAAGAGGCGGTGGCTGACTTTGAAAAACAGTACGACGTTAAGGTTAACGTCCAGGAAACCCCTTACGCCCAGCAGTTGGAAAAACTGCGTCTGGACGGCCCGGCGGGCATTGGCCCGGACGTGCTGGTGATCCCTAACGATCAGCTGGGCGGCGCCGTAGTGCAAGGGTTGCTGACCCCCCTGAATCTGGAGGCTAAGCAGACCGAACAGTACACCCCGGCCTCAATCAATGCCTTCAAAATGGATAATGCCCTCTACGGCGTACCGAAAGCGGTCGAGACGCTGGTGCTGATCTACAACAAAGACCTTATCGACAAGCCCCTCAATTCGCTGCAGGACTGGTATGACTTTTCGAAACAGCAGCGCGCGAAAAACCAGTACGGCCTGCTCGCCAAGTTCGACCAGATTTACTACAGCTGGGGGGCAATTTCCCCGATGGGCGGCTACATCTTCGGTCATAACGACAAGGGCGGCTATAACGCCAGCGACGTTGGCCTGAACAAGCCGGGCGCGGTAGAGGCCGTGACGTACCTTAAAAAATTCTACGCCGACGGGATCTTCCCGGCCGGGATAGTCGGTGACAACGGTCTGAACGCCATTGACTCCCTGTTCACCGAGAAGAAAGCGGCAGCCGTGATCAATGGGCCGTGGGCATTCCAGCCGTATGAAGCGGCAGGGATCAACTACGGCGTTGCGCCGCTGCCAACGCTGCCCGACGGCAAGCCTATGAGTTCTTTCCTTGGCGTGAAAGGCTACGTTGTCTCCACGTGGAGCAAAGACAAAGCCCTGGCGCAGAAATTTATCGAATTCATCAACCAGCCGCAGTATGTGAAAACGCGCTACATCGCCACGCGTGAAATCCCGCCGCTTACCGCGATGATCGACGATCCGATTATCAAAAACGACGAAAAAGCGAGTGCCGTCGCGGTACAGTCGGCGCGCGCAACTGCCATGCCGGGCATCCCTGAAATGGGTGAAGTCTGGGGGCCAGCCAACGCCGCGCTGGAGTTGAGCCTGACCGGCAAACAGGATCCTAAAGCCGCGCTGGATAGCGCAGAAAAACAGGTCCAGATGCAGATCGAAGCCATGCAGGCCAGCAACCAGTAATTTTCTGCCGTCGCAAAACGGGAGGACTCTCTCCCGTTTTTTTGAAAGGAGTTGTCTGTGAGTATCATCCCGGAAAATTTTGCCAGACCGCACGGGGCCGGGCGCCATGCCTGGACCGGCCTGCTGCTGGCGTTCATCCCCGGCTTCGGCCAGTTTTACCATCGTCAGTGGCTGAAAGGGATCATCTTCCTGGTACTGCTGGTCAGTTTTCTCGGCGTATTTGCCGATTTTCTGCGCGAAGGGCTATGGGGGCTGGTGACGCTGGGCGAGGAGGTGCCGCGGGACAACTCCATCTTCCTGCTGGCTGAGGGGATCATCAGCGTGCTGATCGCCGCGTTTGGCGTGATGGTCTGGTACCTGTCGATGCGTGATGCGTGGGTGAATGGCAGAAAACGCGATGCGGGACTTGCGCTTAACAGCGTGCGCAAGCAGTACCAGATGTTGCTGAGCGACGGCTTCCCGTATCTGATGATTACGCCCGGCTTTATCCTGCTGGTGTTTGTAGTGGTTTTCCCGATCCTGTTCGGCTTTGCCATTGCCTTTACCAACTACAACCTCTACCACACGCCGCCGGCTAAGCTGGTGGACTGGGTTGGGTTTAAGAACTTCATCAATATCTTCACGCTCTCCATCTGGCGTTCGACCTTCTTCGACGTGCTGCAGTGGACGGTGGTCTGGACCCTGCTCGCTACCACGCTGCAATGTTCAGTAGGCGTGCTGCTGGCCATTCTGGTGAACCAGAAAGATCTGCGCTTTAAGCCGCTGATCCGCACCATCTTCATTCTGCCCTGGGCGGTGCCGGGCTTTGTCACCATCCTGGTGTTTGCCGGAATGTTTAACGACTCCTTTGGGGTGATCAACAACGCCATTCTGGCCTTCTTCGGCATCGCGCCAAAAGCCTGGATGACCGATCCGTTCTGGACCAAAACGGCGCTAATTATGATGCAGACCTGGCTCGGCTTCCCGTTTGTTTTCGCCATGACCACCGGCGTGCTGCAGGCCATCCCGGACGATCTGTACGAAGCGGCGACCATGGACGGTGCCAGCAGCGCGACTAAGTTGCGTACCATCACGCTGCCGCTGGTGCTTTACTCGATTGCGCCGATTCTGATCACTCAATACACCTTCAACTTCAATAATTTCAACATCATCTACCTGTTTAATAACGGCGGACCGGCGGTGGTAGGGTCGAATGCGGGTGGGACGGATATCCTGGTGTCGTGGATCTACAAACTGACGATGTCCTCTTCGCAATATGCGATTGCGGCGACCATCACTATCCTGCTGTCGATCTTTGTCGTCGGGCTGGCGCTGTGGCAGTTCCGCGCCACGAAATCGTTCAAAAATGACGACATGGCGTAAGGAACGGAACAATGGCTCAATCACAAAGTATTAAACGTGAGAAGTGGGTTCGCCTCTCGCTCTCCTGGCTGGTTATCGTGCTGGTCTCGATAATCATCATTTACCCGCTGGTGTGGACGGTCGGTGCGTCGTTTAACGCGGGTAATAGCCTGCTGAGCTCGTCGATTATTCCAGAGAACTTCTCGGTACAGCACTATGCCGACCTGTTCAACGGCCAGGTGAACTACATGACCTGGTACTGGAACTCAATGAAAATCAGCTTCCTGACCATGGTACTGACCTTAATCAGCGTCAGCTTTACCGCCTACGCGTTTTCGCGCTTTCGCTTTAAGGGGCGCCAGAACGGTCTGATGCTGTTCCTGCTGCTGCAGATGATCCCCCAGTTCTCGGCGCTGATTGCCATCTTCGTGCTGTCGCAGTTGCTGGGCCTTATCAATAGTCATCTGGCGCTGGTGCTGATCTACGTGGGCGGCATGATCCCGATGAACACTTACCTGATGAAAGGCTACCTCGATGCCATCCCGAAAGATCTGGATGAATCCGCGCGCATGGACGGGGCCAGTCATTTCCGGATTTTCATCGAAATTATCATGCCGCTTTCGAAGCCGATTGTGGCGGTGGTGGCGCTGTTCTCCTTCACCGGGCCGCTGGGGGATTTCATCCTCTCCAGCACCATTTTGCGCACCCCGGACAAATACACCTTACCCATCGGGCTTTATAACCTGGTGGCGCAAAAAATGGGTGCCAGCTACACCACCTACGCGGCAGGCGCGGTCCTGATTGCGGTGCCGGTGGCGATCCTCTACCTGGCGTTACAAAAATACTTCGTCTCCGGCCTGACCTCCGGGAGTACCAAAGGATAACCATGAAAAGACTCAAACCCGCTTTGCTCGCCGTTTGCCTCTCATGTGGCCTTGCCGCGAGTGCTTTTGCTGCCGACGCGGTGAAAACGCGTCCGTTTAACGCCATGCCTGCAGATTTTATTAAGGGGGCGGATATTTCGACCCTACTGGAAGCCGAACAACACGGCGCGAAATTCTATAACCAGAACGGCCAGCAGCAGGATGCGATTGCGATCCTGAAGGCCAACGGCGTGAACTATGTACGCCTGCGCCTTTGGGTTGATCCACAGGATGCGAGCGGCAAGACCTATGGCGGTGGCAGTAACAACCTGGAAAACACGATTGCGCTGGCGAAGCGCGTGAAGGCGCAGGGCCTGAAGCTGCTGCTCGATTTCCACTACAGCGATTTCTGGACCGATCCGGGCAAACAGTTCAAGCCGAAAGCCTGGGAGAAGATGGACTACCCGCAGCTTAAAACGGCGATCCATGACTACACCCGCGACACCATCGCCCGCTTTAAGAAAGAGGGCGTCCTGCCGGACATGGTGCAGATCGGTAACGAAATCAACGGCGGCATGCTGTGGCCGGAAGGCAAAAGCTGGGGGCAGGGCGGCGGCGAGTTTGACCGTCTGGCCGGACTGCTCAACGCCGCCATTAGCGGGCTAAAAGAGAATCTGACCGGCGGCGAGCAGGTGAAAATCATGCTGCACCTGGCCGAAGGCACTAAAAATGACACCTTCCGCTGGTGGTTTGACGAAATCGCGAAGCGCGACGTGCCATTCGATATCATCGGCCTGTCAATGTACACCTACTGGAACGGCCCGATTAGCGCGCTGAAGGCCAATATGGATGACATCAGCAAGCGCTATAACAAAGACGTGATTGTGGTGGAAGCGGCATACGGCTATACGCTGGACAACTGCGATAACGCTGAGAACAGCTTCCAGGCGAAAGAAGAAAAAGACGGCGGCTATCCGGGTACCGTTCAGGGCCAGTACGATTATATTCACGATTTAATGCAGTCCGTTATTGATGTTCCGGACCACCGTGGCAAAGGCATCTTTTATTGGGAGCCGACCTGGATTGCCGTACCGGGCACCACGTGGGCGACCAAAGCCGGCATGAAATATATCCATGACGAATGGAAAGAGGGGAATGCCCGCGAGAATCAGGCGTTATTTGATTGCCAGGGAAAAGTGCTGCCATCAATAACGGTATTTAAATAATTTTTATCTTCATTCAGGACGTTTTTAATATGAATAAATTTGCGCCTTTAAGCCCAAAGGTCGCGGCGTTATTGCATGGCGCCGACTATAACCCGGAGCAATGGGAGAATTATCCCGGTATTATTGAAAAAGATATTGCCATGATGCAGCAGGCAAAATGTAATGTGATGTCGGTGGGCATATTTAGCTGGGCAAAGCTGGAGCCGCGTGAAGGGGAATTTGATTTTGCGTGGCTGGATAATATTATTGAAAAACTGTATGCGGCAGGTATTCATATTTTCCTTGCTACGCCAAGCGGCGCGCGTCCGGCGTGGATGTCGCAAAAATACCCTGAGGTGCTGCGCGTCGGGCGCAACCGGGTGCCCGCGCTGCACGGAGGCCGACATAACCACTGCATGTCATCGCCAGTGTACCGTGAGAAGACATTCACCATTAACCGCCTGCTGGCGGAGCGTTATTCACACCATCCGGCGGTGCTGGGCTGGCACATCTCTAATGAATACGGCGGCGAATGTCATTGTCACCTGTGTCAGGCACGTTTTCGCGACTGGCTGAAGGCGCGCTATAAAACCCTGGACGCGCTGAACCACGCGTGGTGGAGCACCTTCTGGAGCCACACCTACACCGACTGGTCGCAGATAGAGTCCCCTGCGCCGCAGGGAGAAGTGTCGATTCACGGCCTCAACCTCGACTGGCGTCGCTTCAATACCGCACAGGTGACCGATTTCTGCCGCCATGAAGTGGCCCCGCTAAAAGTAGCGAATGCGGAACTGCCGGTAACCACCAACTTTATGGAGTATTTCTACGACTACGACTACTGGCAGCTTGCGAAGGCGATCGACTTTATCTCCTGGGACAGCTACCCGATGTGGCACAGGGAGAAAGACGAAACGGCGCTCGCCTGCTACACCGCCATGTATCACGACATGATGCGTAGCCTGAAGGGCGGTAAGCCCTTCGTGCTGATGGAGTCGACGCCGAGCACCACCAACTGGCAGCCAACCAGCAAGCTGAAAAAGCCGGGGATGCATATTCTCTCGTCGATGCAGGCGGTGGCGCACGGAGCGGATTCGGTGCAGTACTTCCAGTGGCGTAAAAGCCGCGGGTCGGTGGAGAAATTCCACGGCGCGGTTATCGACCACGTGGGTCATCTGGATACCCGCGTCGGGCGTGAAGTGACGCGTCTGGGCGAGATGCTGGCACGCCTGCCGGAGGTCGCAGGTTGCCGTACCGAGGCCCGGGTGGCGATTGTCTTCGACCAGCAAAACCGCTGGGCGCTGGATGATGCCGAAGGTCCGCGCAATATGGGAATGGAGTACGAAAAAACCGTCAACGAGCACTATCGTCCGTTCTGGGAAAAAGGCATTGCGGTGGATGTCATTGACGCTGACGGCGATCTGAGCGACTACGCGCTGGTGGTGGCCCCCATGCTTTATATGGTACGCGAAGGGTTTGCCGAGCGGGCAGAAGCCTTTGTGGCTAATGGCGGGCATCTGGTGACGACCTACTGGACCGGCGTGGTGGATGAGACCGATCTCTGTCATCTGGGCGGTTTCCCTGGCCCGCTGCGCAAGCTTCTGGGCATCTGGGCGGAAGAGATCGAGTGCCTGGGCGAGGGGGAGCGCAACCTGATTCAGGGGCTGGCAGGCAACGCGGCAGGTTTGCAGGGGCCGTATCAGGTGCGGCATTTATGCGAGCTGATCCACGCTGAGTCCGCACAGGTGCTGGCGACCTACCGCGATGATTTCTACGCAGGTCGCCCTGCGGTAACGGTCAACCGCGTCGGTAAAGGCAAGGCGTGGCATGTCGCTTCACGTAACGATCTGCCGTTCCAGCGCGATTTCTTTGCCGGGATTATCAACGAGCTGGCACTACCGCGCGCCATCGAGGGTGAACTCCCGCCGGGCGTGGTTGCCACGGCACGCACGGATGGCGAAACCACCTGGGTGTTTGTGCAGAACTACACGGCACAGCAGCAATACATCACGCTGCCACAGGGGTATACCGACTGCATGACAGACGCCGCTGCTGCGGGCGATACCGCTCTGCTGCCCTGGGACTGTCGTGTGCTCAGGCGTAAAGCGTAATTGATTTTCTCCCTCTCCCTGTGGGCTGAGGGTTCCCCACAAAATAATGCCTGCACGGAGGACCCCCTCTCCCTTGAGGGAGAGGGTTGGGGTGAGGGGGAACATATGGCTGTAGAGGTCATTCCGTTCACTTTATGTTCCTTGCTACTCTGTAACGGCATGACTTGTGAACGTGCCAGGGCGGCTCAGTCGCCACCGCCCTGGCGACCCGGGCTCCCGGCGGTAAATCGCCGCTTCGCGGTGCCCTCGGCTTATTCCTTCCGGCTTATCGGGGACGGGCGGAGGTAACATCCCTGTAAATCCGCCCTCTCGGCGCATCCCTGCGCCTCGCCCCGGCCTGCAGGAAACGCCTCAGCAATTTACAGCCGGACCAGGGCATCGCTGTAAGTTATTCATTTTCCTGAAGCAACATTCATCGCTTTCGGTAAAAAAATACTGGGGATCCCTCAACCCACAGGGGGAGGGCTGGGGTGAGGGCATCAGACCGCACCGTCCGGGCAAAAAGGCACAGAACGCCTGCTCCACGAGCAGGCATTTTTTTATCTGCATATAATGAGGCGTATTATGGACAGTCAAATTACCCAGCGTTTAATTCCCGCGTTTGGCGGCGACGATAATATCGAACACGTCGAAGCCTGTATTACCCGCCTGCGCGTGACGGTAAAAGATTTAAATAAAATTGACTCTGAGGCGTTACAGAATGAAGGGGCGCTGGGGGTAATTATTATTGGCCAGCAGGTGCATGCCATATTTGGCAGGCAGTCTGATGCCTTACGTCAGTTATTAGATGAACATTTTAATCAATAAATAAAAAAAGGGATAGCCAAAATAATGGCTATCCCGAAACAGGCGAATAAACTGCCAGTTGTTGGAGATACAATAACGATTAACGCATTTTAGAAATAAATATTACCACCAGGCTTCAACCTGCACGCCGAAGTTCCAGGTATTACTGGCGGTGCCGTCTTCGAAGGATTTCCCATGTTCGGAATCATTCAGGTAGGAGGCAAACACCCGTAGCTCGGGACGTGACATAAAATCAGGTCCGTCCGCCAGACCTAAGGCGATCGTGTACTTCTCACCGCTCTGCTTGTAGTTTGAACCGTCGGTATAGGTATCTTTCTGGTAGAACCCGCCCACTTCACCAATCAGACGCACATATTCGGTGAACTGATACTGCGCGCGGCCCACCAGCGAAATCAGGCGCGATTTATCGGTATACTGCGTGGTGTCATCCGCCGAACCCCAGGTCAGGACGTGGTTAAAGGAGAGCTTGTCGGTAATGGGAATTAAGCCGGTATTAATCACGCGGTAGCCGCTGGCATCGTTCACATAGTTCCACATGTCGTACCAGCCGCCCCCCTGGGAAACCATGTTCTGCGCCAGACCTTTGTTGGCATACTGCAGCACCAGCTTGTTATAGCCGCCCAGCATGTCCTGGCTGATCTCTCCGGTTACCATCACGCCGTTGTCGGCCTCGTACAGCCCGCCATACTCTTTCTGTTTGTTGGTCGGGTTTGGCATGGCATAGTCAATACCCACTTCCGTCCACGCGCCTGCCCACGGTTTCCAGCCCGCATAGCGGAGATCGATATAATTGATGTTCACGTCGTTATCACCGTCAACGCGGTAGTCCACGTCGTTGGCATCGCCGCGGATCCAGGCCACGGAGACCGCGCCAGGGCCGAGCGTATAGTTTTCAATACCTGCACCGGATCCCGAGATGTTCCAGTATTTGGTGTCAATGATGTGCAGATCATGACGCTGGTAATAGCGCTTCCCACCCCAGATAACCGCATTCGGATCGCCCGGGATCAACCCCTTGATCTGCAGGTTAAGCTGACGCAGGCCAAACTGAGCGTCGTCGCCAAAGGTGGTTTCGTTATCGTTAGAGCCGTCAGACACCATGCTCACCATGCTGTCGAGATAAAAGCTCACGTCGTTCTTTTTGTAGACCTCAGAGCCCAGTTCCAGCTCGCCGTAGGTATCGGCTTCGTTACCCAGACGGCCAATTTTGTTCTTCTGCCACTCCTCCATCCCACCATCCCGTGAGACGCCCACGCCGGAGCGAAGATAGCCATGAAAATCAATCGGTACTGAAGACGCAGCAAACAGCGATGGAGACGCTAACGCGGCAGCCAGCGCAACGGATACAGAGCGGATCGTCGTGTTCATTGTTACCCTCTTATTGTTTTGTAATACGTTCACAAATCCGCTGTCATAAAATGCCTAAACCTTCTGGCTGGCAATTGAACGATTCTAAATGTGTGATTAACTGCAAATAAAATAGACAATTTTGTTACGAGTGATGAGCTGTGCCACAAATTATGGCATTGTGAACGTAATACTTTTTGATGGTGTTATGTCTGCGAGGTGAGGGCAGTGAGCGTTTTTTTACAGCGCCCCTGTTACAATCATCGCATAACAACATAAGGAACCGGACCATGAAGTCGAAAAGCGCAACGTTAGAGGACGTCGCACGCCATGCAGGCGTCTCCTATCAGACCGTGTCCAGGGTACTGAATAAATCTGCCAATGTATCCGAGGCCACGCGCCACAAGGTTGAGAAATCCATAGAGTTATTGCGGTATGTGCCGAATCGCCTGGCCCAGCAACTGGTAGGCAAGCAGAGCCAGACCGTCGGGCTGGTGACCATTTCACTGGCTCTGCACGCGCCTTCTCAGGTGGCGGCAGCGGTAAAACGCTATGCAAACGTGGAGGGATACCAGGTACTGATCTCGATGATAGATGAGAACGTCAACCAAAGTATTCAGGACTCTATCAACGAACTGAAGTCCCAGCTGGTGAGCAAGGTGATCATTAACGTGCCTCTGGAGGCCGAAGAGGCGCAGAAAATCGCCACCGACAACGACGATATCGTCTGTCTTTTCCTGGATGTCGACCCGTACAGTTCTGTGTTTAACGTTTCGTTTAACCCGGCGGATGGGACCCGCGCCAGCGTTAAATACCTTTACGAGCTGGGCCATCGCGACATCGCCCTGCTGGCGGGGCCGGAGTCCTCTGTGTCGGCACAGTTGAGGCTAAAAAGCTGGATCGAAACCCTGAAGGGTTACGGGCTGGAGCCCGCTTCGGTGATCCGCGGCAACTGGGATGCGCAGAGCGGGTATGCCGGTGCGCTGCAGATGTTGCGCGAAACGCCGCAGTTTTCCGCCGTACTGGTGGCCAACGACCAGATGGCGCTGGGCGTACTGAGCGCCTTCCACCAGCAGCAGATTTCCATTCCTGGCGAGAAGTCGGTGATTGGCTACGATGATACCTACGAAAGCTCGTTCTTCTACCCGGCGCTGACGACGGTCTCACTGGATTTAGATCTGCAGGGCAAAGAGGCGGTGCGCCGCATTCTGGACAGCGGCGAAGAGAGTGCCCTGCGCATGTCTTCGATTTTACCTGCCCGTCTGGTGGTGCGACAGTCCACCGGGCCGAAAGGGGAGAAGGGAAAAAACCTCCAGGCGCTGGCTCAGCAGCTGCGCGAGATTGCGCATCAACTGGGTGATGTGTAGCGGAATGAGCACCTCAATCACAGGAAAGAGGTGCTCGTAAGATTACTCCAGCCCCAGCGTATACTGGGCGATTTTGAAGTAGATAATCAGCCCGGTACCGTCGATAAGCGTCGCGATAAACGGCGCGGAGACGACGGCCGGGTCAATGCCGCAGCGCTTGAGTACCATGGGAATAACGGACGAGACTATGGCACTCCACAGCGTAATGCACACCAGCGTCAGGCTGACGATAAGGGTAATTTCCAGCCCAATCCCCATCATCCATGCGCGGATGCACCCGGCAATACCGAGCGTGACGGCAATCATCAGTGAGGTGGTCATCTCTTTGCAAAGTACGCGACCAACATCGCGCAGATGCACTTCACCCAGCGCCATGGCGCGCACCAGCGTGGAGGTGATCTGCGTTCCGCTGTTCCCGCCGGTGCCAATCAGCAGCGGGATAAAAAATGCCAGCGCAATGGCGGACTCCAGCGCCTCTTCAAAGTGCTGGATCACCGAGCTGGTGTAGGCTTCCGCGACAAACAGCAGCAGCAGCCAGACGGAGCGTTTTTTCCACAGGCTGAAGGCGCTGGTCTCCAGATAGGGCTTTTCCAGCGGCAGCGTGGCCCCCTGGCGCTGGGCATCTTCGGTGACATCGTCTTCCAGCAGGTGAGCCATTTCTCGCTCGGTGAGGCAGCCAACCAGCTTGCCGTGGGTGACAACAGGCAACACATCCGCACCGCTGTGGGCCAGCAGTCCGGCGACATCGGCCCGCTCATCTTCCGGTTTGACCTGCAGAAATTGCGACAGCATCAGCGATTTTACCGGCTGTACGGTATCGGTGGTTTGCAGTAATTTGCGTACCGCAATCATGCCTGCCAGGCGACCCTGATCTTCAATGAAAATATGCGACGGAATATCATCGTCTTTTAATTTTTCGAAAAACTGCTCGCGCGCCAGCGCCACGCATAATGAAATATCGAGGACAATAAAATCGGTATTCATATATTGCGCGATAGCGCTGTCATTGAATACCGGGTTCTGGTTGTGAATAGCGTAAGACATAGTGAATTCCCTTTGAATAAAAAATCTCTCAGGGGCGAGCAAGACAGGGCATGTCGAAGAGGAGATCCCCACGTCCTGGGTTCAGCACTGTACACCGTATCCCGTAAGGGAAGTTATACTGACAAAGCCTTGATTCGACAGTGCCTGTTTTACCCTGTGCGGGTTCTCTCGAACCTGCCAGAGCGATAACGTGTATTTGTACAGGAGCCTCGCCATAACGAGATCGTTGTAAACCAGCGGGATAATACGCTTATTTTATTTTCCCGCTCTGGAATTTAAAAAATGTTTAGGGAATGTTTATGTATTCATTATTCATGACGCGTTGAGCCTTTATTTAAACTTGCTCGACTTTAATGGGAGGGTAAATATTCACGAGGAGAGCAAGGTGGCGTGGTTTGACAATCTGCTCAATCATTTTGCGCATTATCCGACGCATCTCTTTGCGCTGCTCTTCGTGCTGGCTTTGAGTAAATCCACGGTGCTGATCTCCTCCGTGCTGCCGCCCGCCTCCGTGATGTTGCTGACTGGGATCACCGTCAGCCAGGCGAGCCTGCATCCGGCGTTGACGTGGCTGGCGGTGGTAATGGGGGCCACGCTCGGTTCGCTGCTGAACTATCATATCGGTCAGTTGATGGGGCATACGCGGCTGGTGACGCGCATTACCTCAAAACATGCCGATACATTTTTGCGGGTGCAGCATCAGCTACAGAAAAACGGCGTGCTGGTGCTCTTCACCGCCCGTTTTCTGGCGGTACTGCGCTATATCGTGCCGCTGGCGGCGGGCATGCTCAGGCTCAACCGGGTGAAGGTTTACGCGGTCAGCCTGTTTTCTGCCGCCGTCTGGGCGGCGCTGTATGTCGGCATTGTCACCGGCATCAGCGCCTTTTAAGTTACAAACTTCCCATTCCGCCGTCCACCAGCAGTTCCGTTCCTACCGTATAGCTGGATTCGTCGGAGGCCAGATAGAGCGCGGCTTTTGCCAGCTCCGTCGTCGAGCCCATTCTGCCCAGCGGCACAAGCTTGATGATCTCCGCCATCATCGCGTTAAGCGTTTCTTCGCTTAAGCCCGTTTTCGTAAAGGCCGGGGTTTCTACCGGGCCGGGGCTCAGACCGTTAACGCGAATGCCGCGTGGTAACAGCTCTGCCGACAGTGTGCGTGCCAGCGACAGCAGAGCGGCCTTGCTCGCGGCATACACGCTGCTGGTGGGCAGGCCGATGCGCGCGCTTACGGAGCCGCACAGGATCACTGAGGACGGATTATTCAGCAGCGGCAGCAGCGCCTGAATTAAAAAGAACGGTCCCTTCAGGTTGATGCCCATCAGACGATCCCAGGCCTCTTCCTGCCACGCTTCCAGCGGTGCGTGCGTCACGTCGCCGGCGTTGAGAAACACCGCGTCCAGGCGTGGCCAGCGGGCGGCAAGCGTCTCCGCCAGCGCTTTTTGCGAAGCAATATCTCCCGCATCGGTCGGGATCACCCAGGCCTTATCGCCCAGAATGCGCTCTGCTTCGGCGAGCGTTTCCGGGTTACGACCGGTGACGGCGACATGCGCCCCTTCGGCGAGAAACACCTGCGCAGTGGCAAGGCCAATGCCGCTGGTTCCGCCGGTAATCAGCGTATATTTACCTGCTAAACGACCCATGTTCTTCTCCTGAAATGTCTCTGGAGAAAGCACTATAGAAACGTTAGTATCGAAAGGAAACCAGGTACCAATTGGATACTAATGCGGCAAGAGGTGTGCTATGGCGGAATTGCTCGATATACGTTGTGAAAAAAATTCTGAGGTTTATGTCTGCCCGATGACGCAGTTTGTGAACCTGATTTCCGGGAAGTGGGCGATCCCTGTTCTTTATCGCCTGATTATCCTCAATGCGCCGGTACGCTTTGGCGATCTGCTCCGCGCTACCGCCCCCATCACGCAAAAAGAACTCACGAAGCAGCTCAGGCTGTTCGAACAGCGCGGGCTGGTGTCGCGCACGGTTTACCCGGAGATCCCACCGCGCGTGGAGTACCAGATAACGGGGCTGGGGTTGACCCTGCAAGGGGCGCTCTCGCCGCTGGCCGCCTGGATGAGTGAGTACGGCGACCAGCTTGAGCGTTAGCCTACTGTTTTACATAGCGCGGCGCCGGAATGCCGGTGCGGGCGCTGTTAAAAAGCTCCAGACGTGCCGTTTCGTAGCGATCCCACAGGCTGGCATCATGCATTGGCGGAATGGTAATCAGCTCGCCCTGATCCAGACCCGCCAGCGAAGCATCCACCATATCGTCAGTGGTCATCACCGAGCCTTCCGGCAGATCGTTCACCGTCACGCCGGAATGCTGCCAGATTTCTGTTGCCGTTGCGGCGGGTAACACGGCCTGAATACGCAGGTTGCTGTCGGCAAACTCCTCCTGTAACCCACGGGTAAAGCTGAGCACCCAGGCTTTGGTGGCGCTGTACAGCGCGCTGCCTGCACGCACGTGCAGGGACAACACCGAGGCGATATTGATAAGCGTACCGTGGTTATTCTGCGCCAGGCGCGGCAGGATCGCATAGGTCAGGCGCATCAGCGCCGTGGTATTGAGGGTGTTAATGGCCTGATGCTGGGCCACATAGCCCGCGAGGAACGGCGCCATCTGCGCGGTGCCGGCGTTGTTAACCAGCGCATCAATGGCGGTATTGCTACGCAGTTCGTCTTCTACCGCGCGGATCCCGGTTTCATCGGTGAGATCGGCCACCAGAATATCGACGGTCACGCCATAGCGCGCGCGCAGGTCGGCGGCGAGGGTTTGCAGCCGATCCTCGCGGCGGGCGACCAGGACCAGGTTAGCGCCGCGCGCGGCAAGGCGATCGGCATAGACGGCACCAATCCCGGAAGAGGCACCCGTAATCAGGGCGGTAGTGATTTGCGTAGTCATCGTATGTTACCTCAAAGCAAAGTGGGTTATTTGGTTTCAATATGAAACTGAATTCACTGTCTGCTATTTGGTTTTATAATGCAACTATATTGGTGGTCATTTTGTGCTTTTGCCGTCGGGAACGATCAGGAGGGGAGTTTGGCCACGATCTCTTCAGGCGTAAGTTCGCGGCCATCGTCGGCAATAAGCAGCAGTTTACGCAGCGGTTTGCGCTGTTCGCTATCAACGAGAACGGTGCCGCATTCGTTTTCCGCGAACAAAAATTCATTGCCCCACTGGGACAGGGCAACCAGCACCGTCTGGAGTGCGCGTCCCTTGTCGGTCAGAACGTATTCCTGCCAGGCGCTGCCGTCGGAGGCGGGCTGGAGCCGGAGGATGCCTTCATCGACCAGCAGTTTTAGCCGCGCGGTCAGCATGTTTTTCGCGATACCGAGGCTTTTCTGGAACTCGCCGAAGCGTTTAATCCCACGCAATGCGTCGCGAACAATCAGCAGCGACCACCAGTCGCCGATGATATCCAGCGAACGGGCGACAGGGCAGGTACTCTCTTCAAGACGGGTGCGTTTCACAGGCAAATCTCCGGGCGTATGTAGTTTTATTATAAAACTAATCTGCTCACCGGGTAAGCGTGTTATTCATCAGTTTGAGAAATGCTTCCCGGAAAATTGTCACGGATCTGTCACACTGAACGCGACATTTTAAAACGAGTGAGGAATTAGGGATGAGAAAAGCACTACTCGCGGTGGCCGTAGCCGGTCTCTTTTCAGCAGCCTCCGGGGTGCAGGCGCAAGAGACGCCGGAAGGGTATCAGCTGGAGCAAGTTTTAATTATGAGCCGTCACAACCTGCGCGCACCGCTCGCCAATAACGGCAGCGTGCTGGAGCAGTCCACGCCAAAGCAATGGCCTGAATGGGAAGTGCCGGGCGGTCAGCTCACCACCAAAGGTGGCGTGCTGGAGGTTTACATGGGGCACTACATGCGCGAGTGGCTGGCCCAGCAGGGGATGGTGAAGACGGGAGAATGTCCACCGGCGGAGAGCGTTTATGCTTACGCCAACAGCCTGCAGCGCACCGTAGCCACCGCGCAGTTCTTCATTACCGGGGCTTTCCCGGGCTGCGACGTGCCTGTGCACCATCAGGACAAAATGGGCACCATGGACCCAACCTTTAACCCGGTGATTACCGATAACTCACTGGAATTCCGCGAAAAAGCGCTCAAGGCGATGGAGTCCGAGCGGCAGAAAATGCAGCTTGCTGAAAGCTACCGGCTGCTGGAGCAGATGACGAACTACGCCGATTCGCCGTCGTGCAAAGAGAAAAAAGTCTGTTCACTGGCAGACGCGAAAGATACCTTCAGCGCCGACTACGAAAAAGAACCGGGCGTTTCCGGGCCGCTGAAAGTGGGCAACTCGCTGGTGGATGCGTTCACGCTGCAGTATTACGAAGGTTTCCCGGCCGACCAGGTGGCCTGGGGAGAGATCAAAACCGACCAGCAGTGGCGCGTATTGTCGAAGCTGAAAAACGGATATCAGGACTCGCTGTTTACCTCAACCGAGGTGGCGCAAAACGTCGCCAAACCGCTGGTGAAGTATATCGATAAAGCCCTGGTGACCGATCAGGCAAAAGCGCCGAAAATCACCCTGCTGGTGGGGCATGACTCCAACATTGCCTCTCTGCTGACGGCGCTGGACTTCAAGCCGTACCAGCTGCATGACCAGCAGGAGCGCACCCCAATCGGCGGCAAAATTGTCTTCCAGCGCTGGCACGACAAAAACGCCAACCGCGAGCTGATGAAAATTGAGTATGTGTATCAGAGCTCAGAGCAGCTGCGTAACGCCAGCGTGCTGTCGCTGCAGTCTCCGGCGCAGCGCGTGACGCTGGAACTGAAGGGGTGTCCGGTGGATGCGAACGGTTTTTGCCCGATCGATAAATTTAATACGGTGATGAACGACGCGGCGAAATAAGATAATCCCCCCGCGCAGGCGGGGGGAAACGCTCAGACGTTTTTACGTTCGATGGTTTGCTCACCCCAGAAGAGCGAGTCTTTGTCCGTTTTTTCGAAGGCGCGTACCAGCACTTCATCATTGCCTTCTTCCCAAATCTGCTCTGCCAGTTTTTCGTCGTATTTCGCGACTTCAAAAATGGCTTCGGCGATCTCCGGAGAGGTATTGCGTAAACTTGCCCATTCGCCCACGTGGTGAGCTTTGGATTCTTGAGTTGGCATGCTTGTCCTCCTGTTGAGTTAGCCGTTCAGTTTTTTGGCCAGACCCGCGACGTATTCACCCTGATAGCGGGCGATAGCGAGCTCTTCGTTGCTCGGCTGTCGGGATCCATCGCCACCGGCAATGGTGGTTGCACCGTAAGGTGTGCCGCCACGTACCTGAGAGACATCAAACAGTTCCTGCGCGCCATAGCCAATCGGTACAATCACCATCCCATGATGAGCAAGGGTAGTCCAGGTTGAGGTAATCGTCTGTTCCTGGCCTCCGCCGGTCCCGGTGGAGCTGAACACGCTGGCGAGTTTGCCGTACAGCGCGCCAGAGGCCCACAGCCCGCCCGTCTGATCGAGGAAGGTGCGCATCTGGCCTGACATATTGCCAAAACGGGTGGGGGTGCCGAAGATAATGGCGTCGTAATCCGCCAGTTCCTGAGGCGTGGCGACCGGCGCATTCTGGGTTTTTCCTCCGGCTTTGGCGAACGCTTCTGCCTGCATGGTTTCCGGTACGCGTTTTACCACAACCTCCACGCCGTCCACTTTGTTTGCACCTTCTGCTACCGCGTGAGCCATGGTTTCAATGTGTCCATACATGGAATAATAGAGCACCAGAACTTTAGCCATTTTGCATCACTCCTCGTTTGTTTTTTCTGACAGCGAATCGCTGCGTTCATTTAAAGATATGACATCACAGCCAGACTGCAAAAATGAACGGCATTTCTTTGATTTATAACAATATGCTGACCATCGCGGCTTGTAGCAAAATGAAACATTTTTACCGCCGGCGATTTTTGAAATGATAAGAAAGGCTTATGAATGACCGCTGCGTTTTCTCACCCAAAAGACTGAGATCTTGTTGCAGAATATTAACTACAGCTTGCCGGATACCCTCAGTCCACTAAGCTTAGTTTCACGCGGCACAGATAAAGGCGCTGTCCTTTAGCCGCGAGGTGAAAGAATCCTCTTTTACTGAATGCAATATGATGTCTAATGTTTCACATACTGGAGGTTAGAGATGGCAAACCATCGTGGTGGTTCAGGTAATTTCGCCGAAGATCGTGAAAGAGCATCAGAAGCAGGCCGTAAAGGTGGCCAGCATAGCGGGGGTAATTTTAAAAATGACCCTCAGCGCGCATCTGAGGCTGGCAAAAAAGGGGGTAAAAACAGCCATGGCGGCAATAAGTAAGTCGCCGGGTTGAAAGACCTCTGCCGCCGGGTTCTCCCGGCGGTTTTTTTATTTCTGTAACATTGAACTGCAATCAAAGGCATCGCACACTAGTCCCATCATTCTACGTTCTGGTGCCTCATGTCTGTTTCTCGTTTTACTTTCTCCGTCAAACCTCAGGAAGCGATCCTCATTCTGATCACCATGTTCTGGGGCGGAACCTTTCTCGCCGTCCAGTATGCGGTCACCCTGAGCGATCCGTTCTTCTTTGTCGGCCTGCGTTTTGCGACGGCAGCGATTGCCGTGGGGTTGATCTCGTTGAAAACCCTGCGCGGACTGACCCTGCAGGAGTTCAAGGCCGGGGTGGCGATTGGCGTGGCGATTGCCATGGGGTATAGCCTGCAGACGTGGGGGTTACAGTCAATCTCCAGCAGTAAATCGGCCTTTATCACCGCCATGTATGTGCCGCTGGTGCCGTTACTGCAATGGCTGTGTCTGGGACGCCTGCCGGGTGTGATGTCCTGCATTGGTATTGTGCTGGCGTTCATCGGCCTGATTTTGCTGGCCAGGCCGGAAAATAACCTGCTGGCAATGGGGCCGGGCGAGATCATTACCCTGGTGGGAGCCATTGCGATTGCCGCGGAAATTATCCTCATTAGCGCCTGGGCCGGGAAGGTCGACGTTAAGCGCGTCACGGTGGTACAGCTTGCCACAGCGTCGCTGGTGGCGTTCGCGACGATGGT
This sequence comes from Enterobacter cloacae complex sp. SHL021, assembly GCF_049237765.1. NCBI lineage: Bacteria > Pseudomonadati > Pseudomonadota > Gammaproteobacteria > Enterobacterales > Enterobacteriaceae > Enterobacter > Enterobacter cloacae complex sp. SHL021. The sequence goes on from NZ_JBMKJG010000001.1 coordinate 228,765, forward strand.
TCCGGCAGGGGAGTCGGTTCCGCCGATGTCTGCCGGGCTGGTGGTGGTGGCACTGGGACTGGGTATTTTCAGCGCCATTATTCAGGTGACCATGAACTGGGCACAGCGCAGCGTGTCGCCGACGCGGGCGACGGTGATCTACACCGGGGAGCCGGTCTGGGCGGGGATTTTTGGACGCATTGCCGGAGAACGCTTACCGCTGCTGGCGCTGGTCGGCGCGGCGTTTATCGTTGTTGGGGTGCTGGTGAGTGAGCTAAAGCTCAAAAAAAGACGTAAGGCGATTGCCGGGTAAGCGCAGCGTCACCCGGCAAGTAAGGGGCCTTTATATCAGGTGGAGGGGGTGATGGCTTCCCCTTGCGCTTCATCCCCTTTCCGGCGGCTCAGCAGGGCATTAAGCAGGATCGCCCCAAAGGTCGCCGTACCAATCCCGCCAACCGTAAACCCGCCCAGCGTCAGGGCAAAATCACCTGCACCCAGCACCAGCGTGACCGCCACCATAATCAGGTTACTGTTCTGGCTGAGATCGACGCGATGCTGTACCCAGATGCGCGCTCCCGCCACGGCAATCAACCCGAACACCACAATCGATGCGCCGCCGATGACCGGCGAGGGAATGGTGTGGATCAGCGCACCAAATTTTGGTGAGAAGCCGAGCAGCATCGCCATGACCGCCGCCGCCACGAACACCAGCGTGGAGTAGACTTTCGTTACCGCCATCACGCCAATGTTCTCGGCGTAGGTGGTGACACCGCTGCCGCCCACCGACCCGGAGAGCATCGTCGCCAGGCCATCCCCGACAAACGCGCGCCCCATATACGGATCCATACTGCGCCCGGTCATGCCCGCCACGGCCTTCAGATGCCCTAAGTTCTCCGCCACCAGGATCACCGCGACAGGGGCGATAAGCATCATGGCCTGCGTGTTAAAGGTTGGCGACGTGATCTGCGGCAGACCGAACCAGGCAGCCTGATGGAGCAGGGTAAAGTCGACAGGCTTGCCGAAACCAAAGACATTGGCCAGCAGGGCGTAGATCAGACAGGCCACAATCAGCCCGACCAGAATCAGCAGACGCTGGACCATGCCGCGGGTGAATACCGCCACCAGACCGATACACAGCACGGTGATCACCGCTATCCAGCTCTCAAACGGCGAGCCGGAGACACTCTTCACGGCAATTGGCGCCAGGTTCAGGCCAATCGCCATCACCACCGCGCCGGTAACCACTGGCGGCATCATTCGCTCGATCCACCGCGTTCCGATCTTCATCACCACGACGCCAATCAGGGTATAGACCAGACCACAGGCGATAATGCCGCCGAGGGCGACGCTGAGGTTGGGGTTGATCCCCTGACCGTTAAACCCGGTGGTGGCGATGACCACGCCGACAAAGGCGGCGCTGGAGCCCAGATAGCTGGGCACGCGCCCGCCGGTGACAAAAAAGAACAGCAGGGTGCCAATACCCGACATCAGAATGGAAAGATTGGGGTCAAGGCCCATCAGCATCGGCATCAGCACCGTTGCACCAAACATGGCAACCGCGTGCTGGACGCCCATCACCAGGGTTTGCCCGAGCGGGAGCCGTTCATCCGGCGCGACCACGCCAGGTTCTGTAGAGGTCGATTTCAACTGCCAGTGGGGAAATCCGAACATTGCCATGAGCTGCTTCCTTAAGAAGGGTTAACAGGCGGGTCGCATAAGCGCGTGGTAGCCGCGGTCAAACCACACCAGCCCCTGCGGGGCGGGGTGGCGGATAATGGACACGATGTCGCAAAACAGAATGTCGTGGGTGCCGACGCTGACCACCTGGCTGATACGGCAATCAAACGAGGCCAGCGCCTCCTCCAGGCGCGGGCAGCCCGTCTCGCCCGTCTGCCAGCGGGCAGCGGCGAAGCGATCTTCCATCGGCGTTTTGCCGCCAAACAGGTTTGAGAGTGGCTCCTGTCCGGCGCTCAGGGTGTTGACGCACAGGGTGCGGTTTTCGCTAAACGTCGGCCAGACGGACGCGCCGCGGTTAAGACATACCAATAGCGTCGGGGGCGAGTCGGTGACGCTGCATACGGCGCTGGCGGTGAAGCCCGCTCTGCCAGCAGGGCCGTCGGTGGTGATGATATTGACCGCCGCGCCCACACAGGCCATGGCATCGCGAAAGGTTTGTTTATCGGGTGTCGTCATGATGGCTCCTTACGCCAGCCCGCAGGCGTCTTCAAAGGCCAGGCGCGGCAGACGGCCGTAGAGTTTGCCCACATCGCCATAGCCGATATTGATCAGCAGATTGCTTTTCAGCAGCGTGCCGGTGAAAAAGGCCTCGTCGACTTTTTGCCGGTCAAAACCGGACATCGGGCCGGTGTCCAGCCCCAGGGCGCGACAGGCAAAGATGAGATAAGCGGCCTGCATGGAGCTGTTGCGAAAGGCGGTCTCTTCAGCGTGCGCGGGGCTGGTGGTAAACCAGCTCTTCGCATCCCCGTGCGGGAACAGTTCAGGCAGACGCTCATAAAATTCCGTGTCCCACGCCACAATCGCGGTGACCGGTGCGGTGAGGGTTTTCTCCAGGTTGCCGCTGGAGAGTGCGGGGCGCAGCTTCTCTTTACCCTCTGCGCTGCGCACAAACACAATACGGGCCGGGGAACAGTTAGCGGAGGTAGGCCCCCATTTCATCAGGTCGTAGATCTCGCGCAGCGTCTCGTCGCTGACCGGTATGTCCAGCCAGCCGTTGTGGGTGCGTGCGCCGGTGAACAGTGAATCCAGCGCGGCAGAGGTAATGGCTTCGCTCATCGAAACTCCTTATAAAGCGGGTTCATGGCTGTGCAGCAGGCTGGCAAGCCCGTTCAGCAACAGGGTATTAAACGTTTCCGGCTCGGTGACGTTGCAGGCATGGCCGCCCTGGCGCATCACCACGCTGTGGCTGTGCGGGAGCGCCGCCTGCAGCTCAGACGAGCAGACAGAGGGCACCAGCAGGTCATCGGCGGAACAGATAAGGTGCACCGGGCAGGCGATGCGGGCGGCATGGCGACTAAAATCGGCCTTTTTCAGCGCGTTCAGCCTGCGCAGCAGATTGTTTTTGCCCTGAAAGTGCGCCAGCGCCAGTGCCTCTTCTGCTTCCAGACGCGGTGCGCGGGCGGCCATCCAGTCTGCCGGATAGAGAAACAGCGGCTGCGCCTCTACCCACGCCTGCGCGCCACCGGCATGCAGCAGCCGTTCGCGGATCTGAAAGCAGCGTCGGGTATGGGCATTCAGCGTCAGCCAGCCGTTGACGCACACCAGCGCTTTGAGCGCATCGGGGGTGTCGAGCGCCAGTTGCAGGCCGATCAGCGCCCCCAGCGCATGGCCGACCACACAGTAGCGGGTGATGCCGACCGCGGTCAGCGCCTGTGCCAGCTCACCGGCCATCTGCCCCAGGGTGTACTCTTCCGGCAGGGTGTCAGGGTTATTGCCGGTGCCACGCTGGTCGTAACAGACCACCTGATACTCCTGTTCCAGCGCGGCTAGCTGGGGTAACCAGTAGCTGCCGCCCCCGCCGAGTCCGGCAATCAGCACCACGACGGGCGCGCCGTCAAACGGGGGCGGTGAGACGGAGAGCTTCATGGCAGCCTCACTTTCCAATGTGCGCAACGGTGGCGATTTCAACCAGCGCGTCCGGCTTTACCAGCCCGCACTGAATGCAGAAGCGGGCCGGCTTATCGCCGGGGAAGAACTCCGCATAGATCTCGTTAATCGCGGCGTAGTTTTTCCAGTCGGTGATAAAGATGCTGTTGAACGTCACATCCTCCATCGTGCCACCTGCGGTTTCGATCACGGTCTTGATCGTCTCCAGCACGTGGCGCGTTTGCGCCTTTGGGTCGTTGATAAACACCACGTTGTTGTCTTTATCAAACGGCAGGGTGCCAGAGACGTACACCACGCCATCGGCGAGCGTGCCGGGGACAAACGGCGCAATCGGCGTGCTGGTGCCCGGTGGAATAATCACGGATTTCGGCATCGTATGTCTCCTCAGGCGATACGGGCGAGCGGCGGATTCAGGGCGTCGCAAAAATCGGCGACGTTACTGACCCAGCCAAAAAAGGTTTCGATATTGAACAGCGCCGCTTTCTGGGCAAATTCCGGCCCCGCCTGATGAGTGGCGTCTTCCAGTACCACGCCGAAATACTCGAGGAAGAAGCCGTCGCGCAGGGTCGACTCCACGCAGACATTGGTAGCAATGCCGGTAAAGACCAGATGACGAATGCCCCGGCTGCGCAGCAGGCTGTCGAGCGGCGTGTTGAAAAAGCCGCTGTAGCGCGGTTTGGGCAGCACGATATCGCCTGCTTCCGGCACCAGTTCATCCACCAGCTGATAATCCCAGCCACCTTTAGCCAGCAGCTTGCCCTGCAGTTCGGGCCGTTTGCGCATGGTTTTCAGGGCGTTCGATTTGTGAAAATTGGGCGAGCCGGGGCCACCGGCTTCCACGTATTGATCGTCCCAGCCGTTCTGAAACCAGATGATGAGCATCCCGGCGGCGCGTGCGGCGGCGACGGCGGTTTTGATGTTCTCAATCACCGGCCGGGTGGCGGAGACGTCAAACCCCGCCAGATCCAGATAACCGCCGGGGCTGGCGTAGGCGTTTTGCATATCCACCACAATCAGCGCGCTCTGCGGTGCAGAAAAGGTGATGGCTTCCGGACGGGCATTAAGGGTTGTCATTACGCCACCTCCTTGGTGATGGCGGTAATGTGGGCGCGGCACTGCATCAGCGGCTGAATGCGCTCGCCGAAGGTCTCCACACCGGTGAGGAAATCGTCGAAGGTCAGCAGAACGCCTTCCGCGCCGGGAACGGCGGCCACTTCGTCGAGCATTCTGGCAACGCTGGCATACGAGCCGACGAGCGTGCCCATGTTGATATTGACGGCAGAGGTCGGGTCGGCCATCTGGCGCACGTTGGTGTCCGCGCCGGAACGGGTATCTTTCTGGCTCTGTTCGGTGAGCCAGCTCAGGGCCTCGTCGTCGGCCCCGTCCTTATAACGCTCCCATTTGGCGCGCGCGGCCTCATCGGTTTCGTCGGCAATGACCATAAACAGCACGTAAGAGCCCACATCACGGCCGGTTTTGTCGGCGGCCTCTTTCATGCGTGCGGCGGTTGGGGCGAAGGCGGCGGGGGTGTTGACGCCTTTACCGAAACAGAAATTGAAGTCGGCGTATTTTGCCGAGAACGCCATTCCCGCGTCGCTCTGCCCGGCGCAGATCACCTTCATTGGCGCAGAAGGCTGCGGGCTGACGCGACAGTCATTCATGGTGAAGTAGTCACCTTTGAAATCGCTCTTGCCGGTACCCCACAGATCGCGCAGCACCTGCACGTATTCGGTAAGGTACTCATAGCGGCGCGAGAAGTACTCATCTCCCGGCCAGAGCCCCATCTGGTCGTACTCCGGCTTTTGCCAGCCGGTGACCAGATTGACGCCAAAGCGTCCCCCGGAGATGGAGTCGATAGTGGAGGCCATCCGCGCGACAATGGCTGGCGGCAGGGTGAGCGTGGCGGCGGTGGCGTAGATCTGAATCCGTGACGTCACCGCCGCCAGGCCCGCCATCAGGGTGAAGGATTCCAGATTGTGATCCCAGAATTCGGTTTTGCCGCCAAAGCCGCGCAGCTTGATCATCGAAAGTGCAAAGTCGAAATGGTAGTGCTCCGCTTTTTGCACGATGGCTTTGTTCAGCTCAAAGGTCGGCATGTATTGCGGAGCAGTGGTCGAGATAAGCCAGCCGTTGTTGCCAATGGGTACAAATACGCCAATTTTCATCACGAACCTCTCTTCACTACGTTGCAGGTGAACAGGGTTTTGCAAAGGGAGTGCCAGTTTTCAAAATGGCTTTGTTATTAATGTGTTAATCAATGGTTGATGAATTGAATGTGACAAAAGTGGACTAAATGGTCAAAAACATTGCACACAAAACAGGCATTCATGCGCGATGGGAGTGCAGAATGTCGTGGCGAGGCGGGGGTTTTGCTATGCTGTTGGCAACGCAGAATAAGGAGAGCGGGATGACACAAGGCGCAGTGAAAACAGCAGGTAAACGTTCGCAGGCGGTGAGCGCCAAAAAGCACGCCATCCTCAGTGCGGCGCTGGAGACCTTTTCACAGTTCGGCATTCACGGCACGCGCCTGGAACAGGTGGCGGAGCAGGCCGGGGTGTCCAAAACCAATCTGCTCTACTATTACCCGTCGAAAGAGGCGCTGTATGTGGCAGTAATGCAGCAGATCCTGGATATCTGGCTGGCGCCGCTAAAGGCCTTTCGTCAGGAGTTCGCCCCGCTGGTGGCGATCAAAGAGTACATCCGCCTGAAGCTGGAGGTGTCCCGTGATTATCCGCAGGCATCCCGGCTGTTCTGTCTGGAGATGCTGCAGGGCGCGCCGCTGCTGAAGGCAGAGCTGACGGGGGATTTAAAACAGCTGGTGGACGATAAATCCGCGATCATCGCCGGGTGGGTCGCCAGCGGCAAACTGGCACCTGTCGATCCGCAGCATCTGATCTTTATGATTTGGGCCGCCACCCAGCACTACGCTGACTTTGCGGCCCAGGTTGAAGCGGTAACCGGAAAGACGCTTCAGGACGAAGCGTTTTTCCAGAGCACCCTCGAAAACGTGCAGCGGATGATTATTGAAGGGATCCGCGTGCGCTAGTTTCCCTCACCCTAACCCTCTCCCACGGGGAGAGGGGACTGTTCTGTGCTGTCTTTTCTCCCTCGCCCCTATGGGGTGAGGGGACAGCTTAAGTTGCCCTCTTCACACTGCATCAGCGAGGCCAGAAACGCCTCGCGTTCCACGGTTTTCTCCGTCAGGCACTGACTAATGATCATAGGCTGCACGCTGCCTCCCTCGGTACCAGAACCGATAAAATTGCAATCCGCATCGCGTAGGGCGATCCACGCCTGCTGCGCCTTTTTCAGCAGGTCACGCTGTGGGGCCGCCGCACGCTTAATGGCGGACTGATAAGTCTGGTTGAGCTTTTTATCAGCGGCCTGGTACTGCTGCGCGCTACAGGTGTTCAGTTCAAGCTGCGTAGTGGCGTTGTCGCACTCGTCGGCCAGCGCGCTGGCGCTCAGCAGCAGGGCGGCGCCTGCGAGAAATACTCTTTTCATCATCCCCTCCGTGTAAAAAAGCCGGATGCGCTGTGCTTATCCGGCCTAAGGTGAAGTTGTAGCCCCGGTTAGCGTAGCGTCACCGGGGAGAGTGTACACGATTACCCGATTGTCATCAGGCTGGCGTTACCGCCCGCTGCCGCGGTGTTGACGCTGAGCGAACGCTCCACGTACAGGCGCTCCAGCAGCAGGTTGGTTTCACCGCGGGCGAAGCCCTGCACCGAAACAATCGCCCCGCTGCGGGCCGCAACCTGCTCGCACAGTTCGCGCAGCTGATCGGAATCACCGTGGTAGATAACCGCGTCAAACGGCTGCGCAAGCAGGGCATCAGGCTTCGCAAAGTGAATGCGGGCAGACACCGCTTTCGGCAGTTGCTTCGCCAGATCGCGGTGCAGACCGTCTTCCGGCCACAACACTTCACAACCTGTTGCCATCGCGGCGGCCAGCTGAACCAGCGCATCCTGTTCGTTATCCGCCACGCACAGCACGCGTTCACGCGGCATCAGCGTCCAGGTGTTGCGTTCGCCGGTAGGACCCGGCAGCAGACGCTGCGTGCCAGCCTGCGCCAGCTCGCCGTACTGCTGTGCGACAGTGCGCAGCTCAGGACGTTTTTCCGCCCAGGTGATGAGTGCTTCCAGCGGCTGCGTCAGCACGGTTTTCAGCTGGACATCCACCGGATAGTCCGCGTCCTGGCGTGCCAGCGTCACGCCCAGCGCGCGCTCAGGACGGTTCGCCAGCAGACGGTACAGATAGAGCGGGCCACCCGCTTTAGGACCGGTGCCGGAGAGCCCCTCGCCGCCGAACGGCTGCACGCCCACGACCGCGCCAACCATGTTGCGGTTGACGTACAGGTTGCCCACTTTGGCGCTGCCGGTGACCTGGGCGATGGTTTCGTCGATACGGGTATGCACGCCGAGCGTCAGGCCATAGCCGGAGGCGTTGATCTGCTCAATCAATGCATTCAGGTTGTTACGGTTGTAACGCACCACGTGCAGGACCGGGCCGAAGACCTCTTTTTTCAGCTCGTCGAAGCTTGCCAGCTCGATAAGCGTAGGCGGCACAAAGGTGCCGGTCTGCCACTCGCGGGCATCTTCGCTGTTCTCGCGCACGGCCTGGAACACCGGACGGCCTTTGGCACGCATGGCCTGAATGTGGTTTTCAATATTCGCTTTGGCTTCCGCGTCGATCACCGGCCCGATATCGGTGGTGAGGCGGCCCGGGTTGCCCATGCGGCACTCGGCCATGGCACCACGCAGCATCTTCAGCGTGTGGTCGGCCACGTCGTCCTGCAGGCACAACACGCGCAGGGCGGAGCAGCGCTGACCCGCGCTGTCAAAGGCGGAGGCCAGCACGTCTACCACTACCTGCTCGGTGAGAGCAGAGGAGTCGACAATCATGGCGTTCATGCCGCCGGTTTCCGCGATGAGCGGCGTTGGGCGGCCCTGGGCATCCAGACGGGTGGCGATGTTACGCTGCAGCAGGGAGGCCACTTCGGTCGAGCCGGTAAACATCACGCCGCGCACGCGGTTATCCGCAGTGAGCTTCGCACCCACTGTTTCACCCCGCCCAGGCAGCAGCTGCACCACGCCCGCCGGTACGCCCGCTTCCAGCAGGATGTTAATCCCCTGAGCGGCAATCAGCGGGGTTTGCTCCGCCGGTTTGGCCAGCACGCTGTTGCCTGCGGCAAGCGCGGCGGCAATCTGGCCGGTGAAGATCGCCAGCGGGAAGTTCCACGGGCTGATACAGACCACAGGACCAAGCGGGCGGTGCGTTTCGTTATCGAAATCATCGCGTACCTGGCCTGCGTAGTAGTGCAGGAAGTCGACGGCTTCACGGACTTCGGCGATGGCGTTGCTGAAAGTTTTCCCCGCTTCGCGCACCAGGATACCAATGAGCGACTGCATCTGATCTTCCATCAGCACCGCGGCGCGTTCCAGAATGGCGGCACGTTCTTGCGGCGGGGTGGCGAACCAGATTGGCGCGTTGTTTACCGCGCTCTCCAGCGCCTGCTCCACTTCCGCTTCCGTGGCTTCACGCACGTAGCCGACAATATCTTTTGGCTCTGCCGGGTTGATCACCGGCTGCATCTCGCCGTCTGCGACCGGCTGTTCCAGCATCGGTTTGGCCTGCCATTTCTGCAGCGCGCTGTTGAGCAGGGCAGAAGAGAGGGACGCCAGACGGTGTTCGTTGGCGAGATCCAGACCCGCCGAGTTGATGCGGCCTTTGCCGTACAGCTCGCGCGGCAGGGCAATCTTCGGATGCGGCAGACCAATCTGGCCTTCCTGAGCCGCCATTTTCTCAACGGCCTGCACCGGATCGGCAACCAGTTCGTCCAGCGGCAGGGTGGTATCGGCAATGCGGTTAACGAAGGAGGTGTTCGCCCCGTTCTCCAGCAGACGACGCACCAGGTACGCCAGCAGGGTTTCATGGGTACCGACCGGAGCATAAATACGGCACGGACGGTTCAGCTTGCCCTCTGCCACTTTACCGGTGACCTGCTCGTAGAGCGGTTCACCCATGCCGTGCAGGCACTGGAATTCGTACTGGCCCGGATAGTAGTTCTGCCCGGCCAGGGTATAGATCGCCGCCAGGGTATGAGCATTGTGGGTAGCGAACTGCGGGTAGATCAGGTTCGGTACGCCGAGCAGTTTTTTCGCACAGGCGAGGTAAGAGACGTCGGTGTAAACCTTGCGGGTGTAAACCGGGTAGCCTTCCAGACCTTCCATCTGGGCACGTTTGATCTCGCTGTCCCAGTAAGCGCCTTTTACCAGTCGGATCATCAGGCGACGACGGCTGCGGCTGGCCAGATCAATCAGGTAATCAATAACGAACGGGCAGCGTTTCTGGTAGGCCTGAATAACAAAGCCAATTCCGTTCCAGCCTGCCAGTTCTGGCTCAAAGCACAGTTTTTCCAGCAGATCGAGCGAGATCTCCAGACGGTCTGCCTCTTCGGCGTCGATGTTGATGCCAATGTCATACTGGCGCGCCAGCAGGGTCAGGGATTTCAGGCGCGGGTAGAGCTCTTCCATCACCCGGTCGTACTGCGCGCGGCTGTAGCGCGGGTGCAGGGCGGAGAGCTTGATTGAGATGCCCGGACCTTCATAAATACCGCGGCCGTTGGACGCTTTACCGATGGCGTGGATCGCCTGCTGGTAAGAGACCATGTAGGCCTGCGCGTCGGCAGCGGTCAGGGCCGCTTCACCCAGCATGTCGTAAGAGTAGCGGAACCCTTTATCTTCCAGCTTGCGGGCGTTGGCCAGCGCTTCGGCGATGGTTTCACCGGTAACAAACTGCTCGCCCATCAGGCGCATCGCCATATCCACGCCTTTGCGGATCAGCGGTTCGCCGCTCTTGCCGATAATACGGTTCAGGGAGCGGGAGAGGTTCGCTTCGTTGTGGGTCGAGACCAGCTTGCCGGTAAACAGCAGACCCCAGGTGGCGGCGTTAACGAACAGCGACGGGCTGCGGCCAATGTGTGACTGCCAGTTGCCGTTGCTGATTTTGTCGCGGATCAGCGCATCGCGGGTGGCTTTGTCAGGGATACGCAGCAGTGCTTCTGCCAGACACATCAGCGCCACGCCTTCCTGGGAGGAGAGGGAAAACTCCTGCAGCAGGCTCTGCACCATACCGGCACGGCCGCTGGCGGTTTTCTGGTTACGCAGTTTGTCGGCCAGCTGATACGCCAGGCTGTGCGCCTGCGCGGCGACGGCTTCCGGCAGGCGAGCCTGCTCCAGCAGCATTGGCACGGCGTCCGTTTCAGCACGGCGGTACGCACCGGTAATGGCGGCGCGGCTGACTGACTGCGGCAGGATCTGCTCCGCGAACTCCAGGAACGGCTGATGATTCTCGTCGCCAGCAACCGGCGCGTCTTCGCTCTCATTGGCGGCACCTGCCAGCAGGGCGGGCAGCTCGGGCAGACCTTCGTCGCTCTCAAGCCGTTCGAGATAGTTAAAAATTGCCTGCTTGATTAGCCAGTGCGGCGTGCGGTCAATGCGGGTTGCTGCGGTCTTAATCCGTTCGCGGGTTGCGTCATCCAGCTTAACCCCCATGGTGGTCATGCCCATGCCAAAACTCCTGTTGTTCTTTGATCGTGTTCGGTGGTTAGCCTGAAATATCCACCATGTTGCAACTTTGTGCAACCGTGTTAAATGTGACCCGGCTAGCAAGCTGAAAAATGAATGGATTGTTAACGAATGGTTAGCTGGAAAAAAGCGCTGGCTTCTGCATACGAAGCCTGTTTTTATGCGGTACTTAACACTTTTAAAAGGTGCAACCCGTATAAATGTGAGCAAGTGCAACCTATAGGAAAGACATATAAAACCGGGGATGAATTTGATGTAAATGCAGTGTTAAATCGTTTGTGTGCGAGCACTGCTTACGGCAGGATACGCGCGGCCAACAGAAACACAGATACCCATCACCCCGTTCCGGTGATGACATAACAAGGCAACCCGGACGGTTGTCGCTCGACTTTTGGAGAATTTGAATGGCAATGAGCACACCGATGCTGGTGACATTTCTCGTTTATATTTTTGGCATGATCCTGATAGGGTTTTTGGCATGGCGTTCTACAAAGAACTTTGACGACTACATTCTGGGTGGCCGCAGTTTAGGCCCAATGGTGACTGCGCTTTCTGCGGGGGCATCGGACATGAGTGGCTGGCTGCTGATGGGGCTGCCGGGGGCGATTTTCATCTCCGGCATCTCTGAAAGCTGGATCGCCATTGGCCTGACTCTCGGGGCGTGGATTAACTGGAAGCTGGTAGCAGGCCGTCTGCGCGTGCATACCGAAGTGAACAACAACGCCCTGACGCTGCCGGATTATTTCACCGGCCGTTTCGAAGATAACAGCCGCATTCTGCGCATTATCTCGGCGGTGGTGATCCTGCTGTTCTTCACTATCTATTGTGCCTCCGGTATTGTGGCCGGTGCGCGTCTGTTCGAAAGCACCTTCGGCATGAGCTACGAAACCGCCCTGTGGGCCGGTGCGGCGGCTACCATCCTCTACACCTTCGTGGGTGGGTTCCTGGCGGTAAGCTGGACCGACACCGTGCAGGCGAGCCTGATGATTTTCGCCCTGATCCTGACCCCGGTGATTGTGATCTTCACCGTTGGTGGTTTTGGCGAGTCGCTGGAAGTGATCAAGCAGAAGAGCATTGAAAACGTCGATATGCTCAAAGGGCTGAACTTTGTCGCCATCGTCTCCCTGATGGGCTGGGGTCTGGGCTATTTCGGTCAGCCGCATATCCTGGCGCGCTTTATGGCGGCCGACTCTCACCACACCATCGTTCATGCGCGTCGCATCAGTATGACGTGGATGATCCTCTGCCTGGCAGGGGCGTGCGCGGTGGGCTTCTTTGGCATTGCATACTTCAACAACAACCCGGCGCAGGCGGGAGCGGTAAACCAGAACGCCGAGCGTGTGTTTATCGAGCTGGCGCAGGTGCTGTTTAACCCATGGATTGCCGGTATTCTGCTCTCCGCTATTCTGGCGGCGGTGATGTCCACCCTGAGCTGCCAGCTGCTGGTCTGCTCCAGTGCGATCACCGAAGACCTCTACAAGGCATTCCTGCGTAAAGGCGCAAGCCAGAAAGAGCTGGTGTGGGTAGGGCGCTTCATGGTGCTGGTGGTGGCGCTGGTGGCCATTGCGCTGGCGTCGAACCCGGAAAACCGCGTGCTGGGTCTGGTGAGCTACGCGTGGGCGGGCTTTGGTGCGGCGTTTGGTCCGGTGGTGCTGTTCTCCGTGATGTGGTCGCGTATGACCCGTAACGGCGCGCTGGCGGGGATGATTATCGGTGCGGTCACGGTTATCGTCTGGAAACAGTTCGCGTGGCTGGGCCTGTACGAAATTATCCCGGGCTTCATCTTCGGCAGTCTCGGTATTGTGGTCTTTAGCCTGCTGGGTAAAGCGCCGTCTGCCTCCATGCAGAAACGCTTTGCGGAAGCGGATGCCCATTACCACACTGCGCCGCCGACGAAGCTCCAGGCTGAGTAATTTTTCTTCCTGCACACTGTAAGCCGGGTGAGCGTCAGCGCCACCCGGCTTTTTTCTTGCCAAAATCCGTAATTTACGGTGATATCGCTGCACTTATAACAATGAGGATAGCGAAGCATGACAATCAAAACAGGGTTACTGGCAGCGGCATTCCTGATGCTGGCTGGCTGTACTGCACCGTCGCAGCATATGGCGACTGACACCTGCAAAGTGGATAACCAGATGCAGCAGACCACGCTTTATTTCGGCTTAAATCGTCCGGCCGGGGCGCAGATCACCCCCGACGAGTGGCAGCAGTTTGTTGACCGGGACGTGACGCCGCGTTTTCGTGACGGCTTAACGGTGTTTGATGCGCGCGGACAGTGGCTGGGCAACGACGGTAAAGTGGCGCGTGAGCCGAGCAAGGCGTTGATGCTGATCCACGGAAAAGATGCGCAGAGCGAGAAGAACATTGAGGCGTTACGCGGGATCTATAAATCCCGCTTTGCGCAGGAGTCGGTGATGCGGGTCGATCAGCCGGTGTGTGTGCAGTTTTAATGAAAACGGCGGGATAACCCGCCGTTGTTGTATCGTAGGCCGGGATCGCTGTGCGCCACCCGGCATCACATCACAGCACCAGGCCCGCAAAGCTCGCCGACAGCAAACTCACCAGCGTCGCGCCATACACCAGACGCAGACCAAACCGCGACACCACGTTGCCCTGCTGCTCGTTCAGGCCCTTGATTGCACCTGCGACAATACCGATAGAGGCGAAGTTGGCGAACGACACCAGGAACACGGATAAAATCCCCAGCCCGCGCGGTGACATCTGATGCGCAATTTTTTGCAGCTCAATCATCGCCACAAATTCATTCGCTACCAGCTTAGTTGCCATAATACTGCCGGCATTTAAGGCATCGCTCAGCGGAATACCCACCAGCCACGCCAGCGGATAAAACACATAGCCCAGGATCTGCTGGAAGCTCATGCCAAATACGCTGGAGAAGAGGGCGTTAATGGCGCTAATAAGCGCAATAAAGCCAATCAGCATCGCCAGAATAATCATCGCCACTTTAAAACCGGCCAGAATATACTCGCCCAGCATTTCGAAGAAGCTCTGGGATTCATGCAGTTTTTCGAGCTTAATATCCGGCTCCGCTTCCGGGCGAACCGGGTTGATGACGGAGAGAATAATAAAGGTGCTGAACATGTTCAGAATGAGCGCCGCCACCACAAATTTAGCGTCGAGCATGGTCATATAGGCACCGACAATCGACAGGGAGACGGTCGACATGGCCGTGGCCGCCATGGTGAACAGACGACGTGACGAGAGATCGCCCAGTACGCCCTTGTAGGCAATAAAGTTTTCAGACTGTCCGAGGATCAGCGAACTCACCGCGTTAAAGGATTCCAGCTTGCCCATGCCGTTCAGTTTTGACAGCAGCGTGCCAATCAGCCGAATAAAAATCGGCAAAATGCGCCAGTGCTGAAGAATACCAATGAGTGCGGAGATAAAAATAATCGGGCAAAGCACGCCGAGGAAAATGAACGCCAGCCCTTTTTCACCCATTCCGCCAAAGACGAAATTGGTCCCTTCGCCGGCAAATTTCAGCAGTGATTCAAAGAAACCGGAGACGTATTTAATCAGGAATAACCCGCTTTCGGCGTGCAGGAAAAAGAACGCCAGCGCAATTTCAATAACGATCAGCTGTAAAACAAAGCGAATGCGAATTTTTCGGCGGTCAAAACTTACCAGCCAGGCAAGCGCAAGAATAATCACCAGCGCCAGCAGGAAATGGACAATCTTAAACATGGTTTATTTTCGGTTAGTTTGCGAGGCGGATATTTAGCCACAGCGCTGATTAACCGTAAATGGGCATTTTCGTTATACCTTATAAACCGGAACGTCACGAGCGCAACTATTACCCCGCGATGCGTTTACAACTCGTCATCAAAAACCACACATTTCGCTTGTTTTTCTTATCGCCGTAATGATAATCACTATCACAAGAATTTACCTTTCTTTGCATCAGTTGACCGCGATAAACATTAAAGGTGTCTGCATGTTTGTTCCATTTCTCATTATGTTACGCGAAGGCCTGGAAGCGGCCCTCATTGTTAGCCTCATCGCCAGTTATCTGAAGCGAACCCAGCGCGGACGCTGGATTGGGGTGATGTGGATAGGGGTTTTCCTCGCCGCTGCGCTCTGTCTGGGCCTGGGCATTCTGATCAATGAAACCACCGGTGAATTCCCGCAGAAAGAGCAGGAGCTGTTCGAAGGTATCGTTGCGGTGATAGCGGTGGTGATCCTCACCTGGATGGTGTTCTGGATGCGTAAAGTCTCGCGTAACGTGAAGGTGCAGCTGGAGCAGGCGGTAGATAATGCCCTGCAGAAGGGAAATCATCACGGCTGGGCGCTGATCATGATGGTTTTTTTCGCCGTGGCGCGTGAAGGTCTGGAATCCGTATTCTTCCTGCTGGCTGCCTTTCAGCAGGATGTGGGGATCTGGCCACCGCTGGGGGCGATGCTGGGGCTGGCAACGGCCGTGGTGCTGGGTTTCCTGCTCTACTGGGGCGGCATTCGCCTGAACCTGGGGGCCTTCTTTAAATGGACCAGCCTGTTCATTTTGCTGGTGGCCGCAGGGCTGGCGGCAGGGGCGATCCGCGCTTTCCATGAGGCGGGTCTGTGGAACCACTTCCAGGATGTGGCGTTCGATCTTAGCAATGTTCTTTCTACCCATTCACTGACCGGCACGCTGCTCGAAGGGATCTTCGGCTATCAGGAAACGCCAAGCGTCAGTGAAGTGGCGATGTACTTTATCTATCTTATTCCGGCGCTGGCGCTGTTCTTTATGCCATCGCGCCCCAGTGCTCAGCCGTCGCGTACTGCGCCCTGATGTGCTTACTGTAGTTACAACATACTTTTAAAAGGGAAGGGTCATGGCAATTCAATTTCGTCGTAGTGCGTTACAGGTTGGTGTGGCAGCGCTTGTTGCTTCTGCCTTCGCCGCTCAGGCTGCTGATATTCCACAGGTCAAGGTGACGGTGAATGATAAGCAGTGTGAGCCGATGACCATTACGGTCAACAGCGGTAAGACACAATTTATTATTCAGAACCACAGCCAGAAAGCGCTGGAGTGGGAAATTCTCAAAGGCGTGATGGTCGTGGAAGAGCGCGAAAATATCGCGCCGGGCTTTAGCCAGAAAATGACGGCTAACCTGCAGCCGGGTGAATATGACATGACCTGCGGTCTGCTGACCAACCCGAAAGGTAAGCTCATCGTTAAGGGGAATGCCACAGCGGATGCCGCGAAAGGCACGGCCCTGCTGAGCCTGGGCGATGCCATCACCGCTTATAAAGCGTACGTCGTCAAAGAGACGGCAGACCTGGCGGCGGGAACCAAAGCCTTTACGGATGCGGTGAAAGCGGGCGATATCGACAAAGCGAAATCCCTGTATGCGCCCACCCGTCAGCACTACGAGCGCATTGAGCCGATTGCGGAGCTGTTCTCCGATCTTGATGGCAGTATTGATGCCCGTGAAGACGATTACGAGCAGAAAGCGGCCGATCCAAAATTCACCGGCTTCCACCGTCTGGAGAAAGCCCTGTTTGGCGATAACTCCACCAAAGGGATGGAGAAGTATGCCGATCAGCTCAACAGCGACGTGCTGGAGCTGCAAAAGCGCATCAGCGAGCTGGCCTTCCCGCCATCTAAAGTGGTGGGCGGTGCGGCCGGACTGATTGAAGAAGTGGCCGCCAGCAAAATCAGCGGTGAAGAAGATCGCTACAGCCACACTGATCTGTGGGATTTCCAGGCGAACGTCGATGGCGCGCAGAAAATTGTTAACCTGCTGCGCCCACAGCTGCAGAAAGAGAATAGCGAGCTGCTGGCAAAAGTGGATGCCAACTTTAAGAAAGTCGACACCATTCTGGCGAAGTACCGCACCAAAGACGGGTTTGAAACCTACGACAAACTGACCGACGCCGACCGTAACGCGCTGAAAGGCCCGATTACCACCCTGGCGGAAGATCTCTCCCTGCTGCGTGGCGTACTGGGTCTGGACTAAGCACGATGAACAAGCATGACGAATACGACGTGGCAGAACCGTCACGTCGTCGGTTGTTGAAAGGGGTAGGGGCGCTGGGGGGCGCATTTGCCCTGGCCGGAGGGTGTCCGGTGGCGCATGCGGTAAAACCGCAAAGTGCGCCCGGTACGCTGTCACCGGATGCCCGTATGGAGACGCAGCCTTTCTATGGCGAACATCAGGCGGGCATTCTGACACCACAGCAGGCCTCCATGATGCTGGTGGCCTTTGATTCGCTGGCAAGTGATAAAGCTGACCTGGAGCGCCTGTTTCGCCTGCTGACCACGCGCATCGCGTTTTTGACTGCAGGGGGACCGGCGCCAGAAACGCCAAATCCACGACTGCCGCCTATGGACTCGGGGATCTTAGGGTCGTTCATCGCCCCGGATAATCTGACCATTACGGTGTCGCTGGGCGAATCGCTGTTTGATGAACGTTACGGGCTGGCAAAACAGAAGCCGAAAGCGCTGCAAAAAATGACGCGTTTCCCGAATGATTCTCTGGATGCTGCTCTCTGCCACGGCGATCTGCTCCTGCAGATTTGCGCTAACACGCAGGACACGGTGATCCACGCTCTGCGGGATATCATCAAACACACGCCTGATCTGTTGAGCGTGCGCTGGAAGCGGGAAGGGTTTATCTCTGACCATGCTGCCCGCAGCAAAGGCAAAGAGACGCCGGTGAACCTGCTGGGCTTTAAGGATGGCACCGCCAACCCGGACAGCAGCAACGGCGCGCTAATGAAAGAGGTCGTCTGGGTCACAGCCGATCAGGGTGAGCCTGCCTGGGCCGTCGGCGGGAGCTATCAGGCGGTGCGGGTGATTCAGTTCCATGTGGAATTCTGGGATCGCACGCCGCTTAAAGAGCAGCAGACGATCTTTGGCCGTGACAAGCAGAGCGGGGCGCCGCTTGGCATGAAGCACGAGCATGATGTGCCGGATTACGCCAGCGATCCTAATGGCGATACCATTGCGCTGGACAGCCATATCCGGCTGGCGAATCCGCGCACCAAAGAGACGCAGTCAAGCCTGATGATGCGCCGGGGCTATAGCTACTCGCTGGGGGTGACCAATTCCGGTCAGCTGGATATGGGGCTGCTGTTTGTCTGCTATCAGCACGATCTGGAGAAGGGCTTCCTCACCGTGCAGAAGCGGTTAAACGGCGAAGCGCTGGAAGAGTACGTTAAACCTATCGGCGGCGGCTATTTCTTCGCGCTGCCAGGCGTGCGCGATTCAAACGCCTGGCTCGCGCAAGGGCTGATAGAAGCCTGATAATTGTCCCTGCGATAGTTCGTGGGGACATTATTTTTTCATATGACTATCCCTCTGTTATATTTCTGTAATATTCCTGTATGAGACTGTTTTCAACTGCAGGAGCAGTCTTAAAAGTTGCATTCAGGTAAAATAAATGTTGCATTTATGATAATCCCTGATGTACTTAAGATAAGACAGCGGTAGTTCCCGGCAGTGATGCTGAATCACTATGGAGATCGCGAATGGTATCGTCCTGTACTGGACAAGGTAAACACAACAACCGCAGTACCCGGCGCGGAGGCTCAGACTCCGGCAGCGATTTCCTCACCACTAAATTCTCCCCTTCTATTCAGAAACCAGATTCTACCGACGTGCAGAATGGTGCGCGTAGCTATTCTGTATCGTCATCCGGCAAGGCAAGCAATGGCTTACAAGGAAGCCAACCCTCTGATGTTCGTGCGCATAATCGTGCCGAAACTGGCGCGTGTGATGAATACCAACAACTCAAGGTGCTATCCATGGGAAGACAAAAAGCAGTGATCAAAGCTCGTCGCGAAGCAAAACGTGTGCTGAGACGGGATTCACGTAGTCATAAACAGCGTGAAGAAGAATCGGTCACCTCGCTTGTGCAGATGAGTGGCGTAGAAGCAATTGGCATGGCGCGGGACAGCCGTGATAATTCCCCAATTGTGGCGCGCAATGAGGCTCAGGCGCACTACCTGAATGCTATCGAGAGTAAACAGCTCATCTTTGCAACCGGTGAAGCCGGATGCGGGAAAACCTGGATCAGTGCAGCCAAAGCAGCGGAGGCCCTGATCCATAAGGACGTGGAGAGAATTATTGTTACCCGTCCGGTACTGCAAGCTGATGAAGATCTCGGCTTCTTACCCGGTGACATATCGGAGAAGTTTGCCCCTTACTTCAGGCCCGTTTATGACGTGCTGGTGAAGCGACTGGGTGCATCCTTTATGCAGTACTGCCTGCGACCAGAGATTGGCAAGGTGGAAATCGCGCCGTTCGCCTATATGCGCGGACGTACATTTGAAAATGCGGTCGTCATTCTTGACGAGGCTCAGAACGTGACCGCTGCGCAAATGAAGATGTTCTTAACGCGCCTCGGGGAGAACGTGACGGTTATCGTCAATGGCGATATTACCCAGTGTGACCTGCCATCCGGCGTGAAATCCGGCTTGAGCGACGCCATGTCACGTTTTGAGGAAGACGACATGATTGGGGTAGTACGCTTTACCAAAGAAGATTGTGTGCGGTCGGCGCTGTGCCAGCGCACGCTGGAAGTCTATTCCGACTGACGGTAAAACATCGCCGTTTTACCGCTCACCTGTCATCCCTTCCCGGCGTAATGCCGGGAAGCTTCTTTTATTTCTTCTCACGACTCGCGTCTGGTTGTCTTTTAAAAGATTGCCTGTCTTGCGGAATTCATCATGTCGGTTATTCATTTTTGACGCTGGTTTTTTATCACGCTCAGCGAAATGTGATGTGTATTTATAATATCCACAAAGTACCCATGAATATCATGATCGCGCTAATTGTTCGCTCAAATTTAAACGTGAATGTTGTCACATAATGTTACTAAGATGTGAAAATTAAGTTGGTGTATTGCGTCTAATTCTCTATGTTTCGTACTGATTCAAACAACATTCTAACAAGAAAATCCCATGGGGAACCGTTTCCCTGGAACATCACGTTGAGGGTCATACATGAACGAACTGGTTGGTGCAATTAACGGTGTTATCTGGAGCCCGGCGTTAATATTTTTATGTCTGGGTGTCGGCCTCTATTTCTCATTACGTAGTCGTTTTTTGCAGTTACGTCATATAAAACATATGATTACCTTGATGTTCCAGGGGCGTCCTACCGATGCTGGCGTATCGTCGTTCCAGGCACTGACGATGACGCTGGCAGGGCGTGTAGGGACCGGGAACATTGCTGGCGTCGCCACCGCTATTACCTTCGGTGGACCGGGCGCACTTTTCTGGATGTGGATTGTGGCGTTTTTGGGGGCCAGCTCTGCGTTTGTGGAATCTACGTTGGGCCAGGTTTATAAAGAAAAAATCAACGGTGAATATCGTGGCGGTCCTGCCTTTTATATTGAAAAAGGATTAGGCGTTAAATGGTATGCATGGTTATTTGCCGTCGTCACCATTTTCTCCTGCGGTTTATTACTGCCAGGGGTACAAGCAAACTCGATTGGTGCCAGCCTGGATATTGCATTTGGGCTTGATCCAAATGTCACGGCAGCATTACTTGCCGTACTGTTAAGTTTTATTATTTTTGGTGGTGTAAAAAGGATCGCCAGTTTTAGCAGTATGGTCGTTCCGTTTATGGCGCTCGGCTATATTATTGTGGCTTGCGTTATTATCGCCATTAATATTACCGAGCTTCCTGGTGTGATTCTGTTGATCTGGAAAAGCGCTTTTGGTCTGGAAGCTGGTTTTGGTGCCATTCTTGGTCAGGCTATCATGTGGGGCGTTAAGCGCGGGGTCTATTCCAATGAGGCGGCGCAAGGTACCGGGCCGCATGCGTCATCTGCGGCGGCAGTGAGCCATCCGGTGAAGCAGGGGCTGGTTCAGGCTTTCTCGGTCTATATCGACACGCTGTTTGTCTGCTCGGCGACCGGGTTTATGCTGTTGATCACCGGTCTGTATAACGTGCAGGGCATTGACGGTGCTGCACTCTATACCGGTATTTCCGGCGTGGCAGCAGGGCCTGGCTATGTGCAGACGGCAATGGAAAGTATGATGCCAGGCTTTGGTAATTACTTTGTTGCTGTTGCGTTGTTCTTCTTTGCCTTCACGACCATTATTGCTTACTACTATATTGCTGAAACTAATATCGCCTTCATCAACCGTAAAATTCACCGTCCATGGCTGACATTCGTGCTCAAATTATGCCTGATGGCTTCAACGGTATATGGCACAGTTCGTACGGCGGATCTGGCATGGGGGCTGGGGGATATTGGGGTAGGGCTGATGGCATGGCTTAACATTATTGCCATTGTGCTTTTACATAAAAAAGCGTTTGCCAGCCTTAAGGATTATGAAATTCAGAATGCGCAGGGGGTGGATCCGCACTTTGACCCGATTCGCCTGGGGATTAAAAATGCGGATTACTGGCTGGAAGAGCGTAAAGATGAACCTGCTGCGAATCCAGAACAGACGACTTCTGTCGTGAGAGAGCAGAACGCAGGGAAACTGAACAATTAATCGTGGTAGCCCGTATTAATTTACGGGCCCATGGGTCTTGTAGGCCGGGTAAGCGTTAGCGCCACCCGGCGAATAAGGCGACTACGTTGCTGAACTGTCTTTGTCGAACCCCGGTCGGGGATTCTCATCCCCCCCTTTCGGAGACTATAAAAGAAAAAAGCCCGTACTTTCGCACGAGCTCTTGTCTTAAATATGGCGGTGAGGGGGGGATTCGAACCCCCGATACGTTGCCGTATACACACTTTCCAGGCGTGCTCCTTCAGCCACTCGGACACCTCACCATATTGTTTTGCTGCCTGACCGCTTGGGGGGCAACGGGGCGCTACTATAGGGAGTTGCGCTAAAACGGTCAAGCAGATTTTCAGCTTTAGTGCGTGTTCGGTTAAGCCTTAATCAGCTTTGGTCACAGCACGGGCACTTAACGCTGTGAATCGAGCGCTTCACTGTTTTTCACCACTTCCTGCGCCTTACCGTAGCTCTCGATCAGCAGCTGGTACGCCGGGAAAATGTGCGTGTAGACTTCTGCCCACTCGGCCGCATCTTCACGGTTCCATGTCCGCTGGATCTCAGAGGCAACAGCCGCCGTATCCATTGGCACCACGCCCGCCTGCACCACACGGGCCAGGGTGATCTCCTGCGCCATTTTGCTGTAAGTACCGGACGCATCAATCACCGCAAAGACTTTATAGCCATCCGCCACTGCGCTAATCGACGGAAAAGCCATGCAGACGCTGGTGATGGTACCGGCGATAATCAACGTCTTACGTCCGGTGGCTTTAACCGCGGCCACAAATTCCGGGTTATCCCAGGCGTTGATCTCCCCTTTACGTGCCACATACTGTGCATGCGGCGCGTTGGCATGAATTTCCGGGATGAGCGGACCGTTCGGGCCCTGCGGGACGGAAGCGGTGGTGATCACCGGGATGTTCGCAAGCGTCGCGATTTTCGCCAGAGCCGCCGCACGGGCACGCAGCTCAGGCATCGGCATATCGCCGACGGTCTGGAACAGGCCACTCTGGTGGTCGATAAGCAACATCACCGCATCGTTCACATCAATGACCGGACGTGCTCCATTAAAGTTGGCAGGTGTAGACATGTTCATCTCCTTTATTACGGTTAGATCTGGCCGAAACGGCCGGAGTTGAAATCACGAATGGCTTCATTGATTTCGGTTTTACTGTTCATCACGAACGGGCCGTAGCCCACAATCGGTTCATTCAGCGGCGCACCGGCCATCAGCAGTACTTTGGCATCGCTGCTGGCTTCCAGGTGTAACCTGTTACCTTCCTGACTCATGACCACCAGTTGTGCTTCTCCCGCGTGAGCCGTACCGTTCACCGTGACATGGCCTTCCAGCACCACCAGCGCCGTGCTCCAGCCCTCTGGCTGACTGAGTGTGACGTGGCTGCCCTGGTTGAGGGCAATGTCCCACACGTTCAGCGGCGAGAAGGTATGCGCCGGGCCGCTAACATCGTCGTAGTGACCAGCGATAACCCGCAGCGAGCCGCTGTTGTCGGGCAGCGTCACCACCGGGATATCGGCTTTGGTAATGCTCTGATAGCCCGGCGTGGCCATTTTGTCTTTCGCCAGCAGGTTGACCCAAAGCTGCATCATCTTGAGTTCTCCGCCTTTGTGCGCGAACGCGCTGGAGTGGAACTCTTCATGCAGAATGCCTGCACCGGCTGTCATCCACTGCACGTCGCCCGGACCAATGACGCCGCCTCTGCCGGTGGAGTCGCGATGCTCCACTTCGCCGGAATAGACAATGGTGACCGTTTCAAAACCACGATGCGGATGCTCGCCCACCCCGCGTTTTGTGCCGTCCGCCGGGAAGGTATGTGGGCCTGCGTAGTCCAGCAGTAAGAACGGGCTCAGCGACTCGCCGTGTGTCTGATAAGAAAACATCGAACGCACCGGGAAACCATTGCCAACCCAGTGTTGACGGGGGGCGGTATAGACGCCTGTTACGTTTTTCATGATGAACTCCTGATGTTCTGTTGATGTAATTAGCTTATATTCAGAGTTAATGTTCCGGTAGAGAGTGAAAATGGCATTCACTGTTCTGAAAATAGAACGATGAGGATTTATGCAGGATCTCAATGACTTTGTGTGGTTTGTGAAAGTGGTCGACTACGGTGGTTTTGCTGCAGCAGGGCGGGCACTCGATCTGCCTAAGTCCAGGCTGAGCCGCCGTATTGCGCAGCTTGAAGAGCGGCTCGGCGTGCGGTTAATTCAACGTACAACGCGACAATTTACGGTAACGGAGGTCGGGCAGACGTTCTATCAACACTGCAAAGCCATGATGGTTGAAGCGGAAGCAGCGGAAGAAGCCGTGGCCGCGCTGCAGGCGGAACCGCGCGGTATCGTCAGGCTCACCTGTCCTGTCACGTTGTTGCATGTGCATGTCGGCCCGATGCTGGCGCGGTTTATGGTGCGCTATCCCGGGATCAACCTTCAGCTGGAAGCAACGAACCGGCGGGTCGATCTGGTGGGGGAAGGTGTGGATGTGGCGATCCGCGTGCGTCCCCGTCCGTTTGATGACAGCGATCTGGTATTACGGGTGCTTGCCGACCGGGGACATTGCCTGGTCGCGGGCCCGGCCTTGATTGAACGCCTGGGAAAACCGTTGATGCCGTCAGAACTCAGCGCCTGGCCCGGGTTGAGTATGGGCGAGGGTAAGCATATCCATAAATGGCAATTATGCGGCCCGGAAGGCGCGAAAGCAGAAATCCATTTTTCCCCGCGCCTGATTACCACCGACATGCTGGCGCTGCGTGAAGCGGCCATGGCGGGCATCGGTGTGGTGCAACTGCCGATATTGATGGTGAAAGATCAGCTGGCATCAGGAGAGCTGATTCGGGTGCTGGAGGCGTGGGAGCCAAAAAGAGAAGTGATTCATGCGGTTTATCCATCAAGACGCGGATTACTGCCGTCCGTCAGGGCGCTGGTGGATTTTCTTACAGAAGAGTACGCACGGATGGTTGAAGAGTAGTTTTTTGTAGGTCGGGTAAGCGCAGCGCCACCCGACATAAAGAGCGCAGGGGGCTCAAGGTTCTCATCCCGCCGCAAGCGAGCAACATGCGAAAAAAAAGCCCGCATTTTCATGCGAGCTCTTCTTTAAATATGGCGGTGAGGGGGGGATTCGAACCCCCGATACGTTGCCGTATACACACTTTCCAGGCGTGCTCCTTCAGCCACTCGGACACCTCACCATATTGTCATCCCGTTGTTGTCGGGACGGGCGCTAATGTAAGGAAAAGCCGAACAGCCGTCAACACACTTTTTCAGTAAATTAGCGCATTTAGACAAACTTCAAACAACATGATTCTTAAATGTGCTGAAAGCGCCTTTTTTATCGGCAACGCGGTCCGGCGATAAATTTGTTATGCTGGCAATCCAGTTGAAAATGAAAATAAAACAGCGCAAAAAAGGCAGGAATGAGTATGGATATTATCTTCTATCACCCCACTTTTGATACGGCTTACTGGATTAAGGCACTTTCGGCAGCGTTACCGGGGGCGCGCGTGCGTGAATGGAAGCGCGGTGATAACGAACATGCAGACTACGCGCTGGTGTGGCATCCCCCGGTCGAGATGCTCCAGGGGCGCAAGCTGAAGGCCGTTTTTGCCCTCGGCGCCGGTGTGGATTCCATTCTGAGCAAACTGAAAGCGCACCCTGAAATGCTGCCGGAGGAAATCCCCCTGTTCCGCCTGGAAGATACCGGCATGGGCCAGCAAATGCAGGAATATGCCGTGAGTCAGGTGCTGCACTGGTTCCGACGTTTTGACGATTATCAGGCCTTAAAACTGCAATCCCGCTGGGAGCCGCTGCCAGAATATCAACGTGAAGAGTTTACCATCGGTATTCTCGGGGCGGGCGTGCTCGGCTCAAAAGTGGCCGAAGCGCTGGCACCGTGGGGCTTCCCGCTGCGCTGCTGGAGCCGCAGCCGCAAGAACTATCCTGGCGTTGAGAGTTTTGCCGGAACAGATGAACTCCCGGCGTTTCTGAAGGGGACGCGCGTACTGATCAATCTGCTGCCGAATACGGCGGAAACGGTCGGCATTATTAATAGCGCGCTTATGAATCAGCTGGCGGATCAGAGTTACGTTATGAATCTGGCGCGCGGGGTTCATCTGGTGGAAGCCGATCTCCTCAAAGCTCTTGAGGGTGGCAAGGTGAAAGGCGCGATGCTGGATGTGTACAGCCGCGAGCCGTTGCCGGCAGAGAGCCCGCTGTGGGCACATCCGCGCGTGGCGATGACCCCACACGTCGCCGCCGTGACGCGTCCGGCAGAGGCGGTGGCCTATATTACGCACACCATCAGTGAGATAGAGCAGGGCAACGCGGTGACCGGGCAGGTCGACAGAACGCGCGGCTACTGAGTGAAACCCGGCGTTAGCCGGGTTTTTGCTAATAATCGCAGCAGATAACTGCTATCCTTTGGAAAAACCGCAGAGGAGAGAGAGATGTATCCCGTTGACCTGCATATGCACACCGTCGCCAGCACCCACGCGTATAGCAACCTCCATGATTACATTGCACAAGCGAAGCTCAAGGGCATCAGGCTTTTTGCGATCACCGATCATGGCCCGGATATGGCGGATGCGCCGCACTACTGGCATTTTGTGAATATGCGGATCTGGCCACGCCTGGTGGACGGTATTGGGATACTGCGCGGCATTGAGGCGAACATTAAAAATACCGACGGTGAGATCGACTGCACCGGCCCGATGCTGACATCTCTTGACCTTATTCTCGCCGGTTTCCATGAACCTGTCTTTGCGCCTCAGGATAAAGAAACCAATACCGCAGCGATGATTGCCACCATTGCCAGCGGCAACGTGCATATTATTAGCCACCCCGGCAACCCGAAGTACCCAATCGATATTCAGGCTGTCGCGCAGGCGGCAGCGAAGCATCACGTGGCGCTGGAGATTAACAACTCCTCCTTCGTGCACTCGCGTAAGGGCAGTGAAGCGAACTGCCGCGAAGTGGCGGCCGCAGTGCGTGATGCCGGAGGCATGGTGGCGCTGGGTTCAGATTCCCATACTGCGTTCACACTGGGTGATTTCAGCGAGTGCCTGAAAGTGCTGAATGATGTTAACTTCCCGGAAGCGCAAATCCTGAACGTGACCCCTCGTCGCATGCTCGATTTCCTTGAGTCACGCGGAATGGAACCGATTGCCGAATTTGCCGATCTTTAATTGTGTAATGGAATAAAAAAATGAATGAGTTTTCCATCCTTTGCCGCGTGCTGGGTACGCTGTACTACCGCCAGCCTCAAGACCCGCTGCTGGTCCCGCTCTTTACATTAATTCGTGAAGGGAAACTGGCGCAGAACTGGCCGCTGGAACAGGATGATTTACTGGAGCGACTGCAGAAAAGCTGCGACATGCAGCAAATCTCCACAGATTACAACGCGCTGTTTGTGGGGGAAGAGTGCCGTGTTTCACCTTACCGCTCTGCCTGGCAGGAAGGGGCAACGGAAGCGGAAGTGCGCGCTTTTCTTTCAGAGCGCGGCATGCCGCTGACCGACACGCCTGCCGATCATATCGGTACGCTGCTGCTGGCCGCATCCTGGATTGAGGACCACGCCGGTGACGATGAGAACGAAGCCATCGAAACCTTGTTCGAAATGTACCTGCTGCCGTGGGTCGGGACATTCCTTGGGAAAGTTGAAGCGCATGCCACCTCGCCATTCTGGAGAACGCTGGCTCCCCTGACGCGTGACGCCATCGCTGCAATGTGGGATGAGCTGGAAGAAGAGAATGAAGAGTGATCACGGTCACATTAGTTCTGCAACGCAACGCATCATCTTGCATATAATGTGCTTCTGATCTCATTTCCATGGCGCGCTTCTGCTAAGATGCGCGCCATGAACATATTACTTTGTATCGCACTCACAACAGGTATCCTCTCCGGGCTTTGGGGATGGGTGGCCGTCTCTCTCGGACTGCTCAGCTGGGCTGGATTTCTTGGCTGCACGGCCTACTTCGCCTGCCCGCAGGGCGGGATCAAAGGGCTTTTTATCTCTGGCTGCACGCTGATGAGCGGCGTTATCTGGGCGCTGGTTATCATGAAGGGCAGCGCGCTCGCTCCGCATCTGGAAATCCTCGGCTATATCATGACGGGCGTGGTCGCCTTTTTGATGTGCGTTCAGGCAAAGCATCTGTTGCTGTCGTTTGTACCCGGCACCTTTATGGGGGCGTGTGCCACCTTTGCGGGGCAGGGTGACTGGAAGCTGGTGGTCCCCTCGCTGGCGCTGGGGTTGCTGTTTGGCTATGCCATGAAGAACAGTGGTCTGTGGCTGGCGGCACGACGAGAAAAAGCGCAAAACGTGCCAGCGGTGAGTGAATAAAAAAAGGCGAGATAACTATCTCGCCTTTTTTATGCGCGTCCTGTCAGGATTCCGGAGGAACCGACATATCGCGGTATTTCACCAGTACCGGGTTTTGCACGTCTGCTTTGTTTTGCAGATCCCACAGCCCGCGGTCGATACCATCATTTATCAGGAAGATAACTCCGGTTTCAATGGCTGACATCAGGCACATCATCACCGGCTCGTTAGAGGTATAACCGATTTCACCCTCCAGCAGACGCTGATAGTCAATGAAGCGGAACACCCCGGCCTGCACTTCATAAGAGAGTATGGTTTTGCTGGTGGTTACCGAAGAGAGCACTTCCCCGGTACTGACGTTAACGACACGCAGGTTAACGGCAATTTGGTCGAGCTGATACTGCGTATCTGCACCGATACCGAAATAACGTGCGCCAGCACCGCCAGATTTCACGTTACTTTCGTAACCGATAATCGACCCTTCAATCATAACATTCGCCGCAGCCAGAGATTGCAGCGGCATGCGGTTATTATCTGCAACGGTACCATTCTCCTGCGCCGCACGAATAATTTTTCGTTCATTTAACAGGTTTTGCAGCCCCTGACGTTCCAGTGGAATAAACCAGCGCGAATCTTTCAGCGCGGTCACCAGCATGGCGGTGGCGCTTTGCGGTACGGCCGTAGAGAAGTTACTTGCCGGGTAAGGTTTAAATTGCCCGGTTTCATCCTGAATGTTGTAGACGGAGACAAATATTTTACCTGTCGGGGCAGGCAAATGGGTTAAATCACGATAACTTTGAGCCCGAGGCATTAATGTCGGTTTTGCAGCTTCTTTAGGTGGAGCAGTTAAACAACCGCTCAATAAGCACACTGCAACAAGTATCAGGAAGCGCTGCATGATCGTTGTCCTTATTTTGGGGTTGTTCAAAAGTCAGTCGAGTTATTTTGTAAACCGGAAACCTGAATGGTTGAGGTTTTTCCGGTTTTACGATCGGTAACGTTCAACTGGAGCTGCCCGTCCCTGTTGGCGATATCGACAATGAAGTCATTGGTCACCATGCGGCCGGGTTTGCCGGTGTTGATATTGGTCAGCAAACCGCCCAGAATTTGCGACTGGATCGCCTGGGTGAAGTTGTCCAGTGCAGATGGCGTATCCACGCTAAAATCCTTGAAGCTGGGATCTTTATAAGAATTTTGCGCCTGGGCTTCATTCAACATGAACGCCCCATTATTCGGGTTACCACCAAAGTTGGGATTACGGAACTGGAATGTCATATTCCCGGCCCAGCTTAATGGGGTGATGAGCATTATCGAAACAACTGCATATGCAATACGCATGACAGCCTCCGGATATAGGTTCGCTAGAACTCGTCTTTTGCTAAATCTCTTGTGCTTAATAGCGCTTTGTCTATTTGCATGCGATTAATAGCGTCTTCTGATTGCGCCAGCGCCAAGGCTACGTTTTTATCGAAGTCTATTTTGGTGGGAAATAAAAATGTTTGATAAATAACGAACTGATTAGCCGTTATTGTTATCCAACTTCCCCATCGTGCACTGGGCCGCTCGTTGATTGTTATATTTCCAGGATACGTACTGTCCCATTTATCACTGAAGGCACGATAAAAATTGTGTCCGACAGAAGAGACGGTATGGTCCGTTAACAATCCGGGAACTTCGACCTCGACGGCCTTCAGGTTCCCGGCAGCGAGCAGAAAGCCCGCTGCGGCAATCCAACTCATGGTGCGTTTCATGTGATTAACGCCTGAGGTTATCGTTTGCCCATGAAACCGCCTGAGTTCGGTTTTTAACAGCTATCTTCTTGAAAAGATTATAAAGGTGCGTCTTTACCGTATTTTCGCTGATAAATAACGAACGGGCGATTTCAATATTTGAAGCACCAATGCGCAATTTGTTCAGGATCTCTTTCTCGCGGTGCGTTAGCAGTGCTGACTCTGAACTGTTGTAGCGGTAATTTCCGGAGTGCGTGATAAGGTAGCTGGCCAGCTTTTGCGAAAAATAACATTCTCCTCGCAAGATACCTTGCAGGCCTTCTACCACCCGATTCTCTTCTTCAGTGACGTAGAACACGCCATTGATATGCGGCCAACTTTCAATGTCCCGGAAAGGATACTCGTCAGGCGTATTCAATAATAACACGCGGATGTTATTGTTTTTCCTGCTCAAAGTATCTTGCCAGTAATGGATGAGCTTTTTATCCGCTTCCATCATATCGAAAAGAATAATGCAGCCAGGTACAATATCATCGAAAGAACGTTGAATATTATGCAATTTCCCGTTCAGTGATAAAGATTGCTTTAAATGTTGTAATAAAGCGGTCGCCTGCAAAGAAGGTTTTGTGATCAACAGTAATGTATGACCATGTAAACTATGGACTTCATTATACATGATGAAACCCCACTTTTTTATGACACCTGGCAGTTGTCCTCCTGCGAAAAGAGGACACCAGAAGTACTGACAGATGTTGCGCTGCTGTGTGTAGAATCAAACCATAACCTCCACAGGGGAGGAAAATATAAAACGATTTTCGTACATCTAATTTCAATCTAGCTTTTACGAAGTTTAAAGCAAGTGTTAAACGTGTAACAAGATGTAAAAATCAATATTAATTTATGAATTCGTACCTTCTTGAAAGCCTTTAATTGATGAAAAAGTTGTACAGCTAAATAATGATGCACAGATTTTAAAAATCATACAAATATTTCTATGTGTCTGATTTTAATGTTTTTATGTTATTCTTTTTCAGAAATTTTAAAGTATTAGTTTCAAAAAAAATCTAACCTACGGAATGCATGCCGCTTCGCCTTAAGAAATCGCGTCTTGTGTCACACGTTAACGTTAATGTCATCCTGTCGTTACGTTTAACCCTTCCTCTCTCGCGTTGGAACAGCCGCTGCGATGTTTCACCCATTTGCGATGGATAAGGCTTTATAAAAATTAAATGGCTTCACTTATCGCTATTTTTGTTCAGGAATTACTACTTTGAGGTGACCTGAAAAATAAAAATAAGCCGCGCGGGTGAGATATTTAACGTGTTTCGGCAGACATACTCTTCACCGTAACGACGCGTTAACAAAATATGCGTTGTTCTAACCTGAAGTCTTTTAAATCAGCCAGGTCCAGGGTGGCAACATGAAAAACACATCGTTATTTATGATGTTTACATTACTGGGAGCGCCTGGGGTTGTCACCGCGGCGAGTTCAGATTTGGCTACCTCTGAATATAACTTTGCGGTAAATGAATTAAGCCGTACATCATTAAATCAGGCAGCCATTATTGGTCAACAGGGTGTACTTAATGACGCTCAGGTGCGCCAGGACGGTTCAAAATTATTGTCCATCGTTTCCCAGGATGGGTCAGGTAACAGGGCGCGGGTTGATCAATCAGGGACTTATAATATTGCGTATATTGCTCAGAGCGGCTTTGCGAATGATGCAGATATTACGCAGGACGGATTTGGTAATAGTGCGAAAATTATCCAGAAAGGGTCGGGTAATAGGGCAAGCATCACGCAGTACGGTACACAGAAAAACGCAGTTGTAGTGCAAAAACAGTCGCAAATGGCAATTCGCGTTATTCAACGTTAGTTATTCGCGGCGACTTTAATCAATCCGATGGGGGTTTTACCATGAAATTTATCAAAGTGGCAGCTCTTGCAGCAATCGTCGTTTCTGGTAGTGCTATGGCCGGTCTCATTGATCAAGGTGGCTGGGGCCATGGACACGGTCATGGCCATGGTCAAGGCGGTAATGGCCCAAATTCAACCCTGAATATTTACCAGAACGGTGGCGGTAACTCAGCTGTCGCCTTGCAGACCAATGCCAGAGATTCAACGCTGTCTATTAGCCAGAGCGGTGGCGGTAATGGCGCAGATGTTGGACAAGGTTCTGACGACAGCACCATCTCTCTGACTCAGAATGGTTTTGCCAACAGCGCAACGCTTGATCAATGGAACAGTCACGACTCTACAATGAATGTGAGCCAGTACGGTGGATTTAACGGCGCAATGGTTGATCAGACTGCGTCTAATTCTACGGTCAATGTTACCCAGATTGGTTTTGGTAACCACGCTGCAGCTTATCAGTATTAATACTGAAATCTGTGCTACAAAAAAACAGGGCCTCAGCCCTGTTTTTTTTCGGGAGTGCATCATGAATACCTTAATTCTCCTTGCCGCGCTTTCCAGTCAAATAACGTTTAACACATCGCAGCAGGGCGATATGACCACCATTATTCCCCAGGTTACGCTGACAACGTCGTGTGATTGTCAGGTACAAATCGTGGCTGAACGGGAAGGGCAGAGTGGCCAAAGTACATCACGCCAGCAAAACAGGCTTTTTATCCCCGCTAATCAGACGATAGATTTAATGCGGCTGAGTTTAAATATTGGTACGGGGGATACGGTGAACATTATTGTCACCGTCTCTGATGGTAAATCGCTTCATTTATCACAGCAGTGGTCACCGCCGGAGAAGAGGCTTTAATCATTCATAAAATCAATGATTTGCCAATGTGGCAGGCCTTCACCGTTGAGCTATGCTGATATCAGGAACTGAGCAACTAAGTTCCGGAACGTGAAACTACGTTTGCTTTAATGGAGCGCTTTTACCCCTCAAGGACGATTTTCATTGAGGAGTACATACACGTGACCAAATATATCGCTCAATTCGCTTCTGGTTTTAGTCTGCTCGTTTCTCTTTTTGTAACCCCGGTTTTTGCGGCGACGGTTGTTGAGGGTGGGGTCATTCATTTTCGCGGCGCGATTGTCGCCGACCCCTGTGAGGTGACTGCACAAACGCGGCAGTTTGCGTTGTCATGCCCGGAAAATAACCGGATTCATACGCGCATGGTCAGTTATGAAGATGCACTTAATGGACATGTGACCGATACCAGCCTCGCCACCCTCAGCATGAAGTACCTCAATCCTGAAAAAACGCTCGCGGTGGTACAAATTCAGTACCGCTGATGTTTGCTCTTCCGCTTTACGGCGGAAGAGGTTTTTCCCGATAGTTTTTTCTCTCGGGTACCTCTGCGATACACTTAAGAAAATGGCGGGAAGCAGAGGGTATTTATGAAACCGCAAATTGACGTTATTCATGGCGATATCACGACGATGCACGTTGATGTGATCGTCAATGCAGCCAATCCGTCACTGATGGGCGGCGGTGGCGTGGATGGCGCTATCCACCGGGCTGCCGGACCGCAACTGCTGGAAGCCTGCAAGACTGTGCGTCAGCAACAGGGGGAGTGCCCACCGGGTCATGCCGTTATTACGCTTGCGGGCGATCTTCCCGCGAAAGCGGTGATTCATGCCGTGGGGCCAATATGGCATGGCGGCGATCGGCATGAGGCGAGTATCCTCGAAGAGGCCTACCGAAACTGCCTGCGTCTGGCCGCTGATAATGGCTATAAAACCATGGCGTTTCCGGCCATCAGCACCGGAGTCTATGGCTATCCGAAAGCTGCCGCAGCGACGATTGCGGTAGACACCGTGTATCGTTACCTGTCGCTTAAACCGATGCCCGAAAAAGTGACATTTGTCTGTTTCGATGAGGAGACACTGCATCTTTATCAGCGGCTGTTGACCCAGCGCGGACAGGAATTAGAGACCTGAAACACACGCGGCGCACTGAGTGCGCCGCGTTTTTTTATGATGCTCTTACCTGCGGTTTTCCGGAGAAAAGGAAACGCAGAAGCGGTATCCGCAGATGGATTTCGTAAAGCACGATGGCGATTCCAATCACAAAGACCAGCCCGGTAAAGAAGCCCAGCGTGTTGGAGGCGATATGCGGTGTGATATAGGCCCCGAAGAACAACGTCAGGGGATGGTGCACCAGATAGATAAACAGCGAAGCATTGACGAAATAGGTCACGCGGCTGGACTTAAAATTAAGCAGCCGGTGGCCCAGCGCAAAGACCACATTCACCATCCACAGGCCCAGCAGCATGGTAATGACGCTCTCGGTTTCATACATCCACGCATCGCCGCTGCCGTAGCGCTGATTTAACAGATAGGCCGCAAACGCGATGGCGGCACCAAAAGCACACCACGGTGAGGGCGTCGTAAACAGCGACTTAAGCTTCGGATAAATAAAGGCCAGCGCCCCGATTAAAAAGAAGGGGATGTAGAACAGCGACTGCATCACCACAAAATTGAATAATCCGTCGCTCAGAATCGGCGGATAGACAATAAACAGCGTCCGTCGCACTGCCGCATAGGCGATGCCCAGCAGCAAAAAGAGCAGCGACAGTTTTCCCAGGGTGATACTGGCGAAAAAGGCGTTAGCTTTGTCGCTTAAATGGCGGCGAAAGCGGCTAAAAATCAACACGCTGACCGTGGTAAGGACCACCAGCACCAGCAGGAACCAGAGGTGGGACACCAGCTCCCAAACCAGGGTGTTGTATTTTTCGTACAGCGACAGGTTAGGCCAGTTCTCCGCCTTACCCTTTACGTACTGCAACATGATGAACTGCGGCAGCGTCAGCAGAGGAATGGCGGTGAGCATCGGAATGCCGACGCGCTCCACGCGCACTTTCCACCAGCGCTTGATGGGGTAGCGCAGAAACAGCATATAAGAGAAATAACCTGAAATGACAAAAAACACCTGCATGCGGAAGGCGTGAATAAAGTCATTAAACAGCGTCAGCCACCAGGAGGGCATTTGACTATTAACATGCCAGGTGTGGCTGGAGTAAATCAGTGAAATGTGGAAGGGGATCCCTAATAGCATCAGCCATGCCCGGATCGAGTCGAGGAAGTATTCACGTTCTACAGGTGTTGTGCTCATATAACTTTGTGCATTCTCAGACTTTTCGCCTTATCCCTAAGACTCATAATGGTTACATTCGAAGCCAACCCTACACCAAGACCGACACCCTGTCTCCAGGATAAGCACGCAAAGTGAAAAGCGGGTTCTTTCATTTGCTTAATCCCTGAGCCAGCGAGCTGAACAAAGCGGTGATAATGTTGTCGGATTGCCTGAGTTTCCATTAAAATGGATCGGATCGATATAAGCACACAAAGGGGGAAGTGCTTACTTATTATGAAACATAAACCACAGATGATGAAAATGCGTTGGTTGGGTGCTGCAGTGGTGTTATCCCTGTATACCTCATCGGCACTGGCCTTTAACATCGACGATGTCGCAAAGCAGGCAAAATCGATGGCAGGCAAGAGCTACGAAGCGCCGAAAAGTAACTTGCCCTCCGTTTTCCGCGACATGAAATATGCGGACTATCAGCAGATCCAGTTCAATCACGATAAAGCGTACTGGAACAATATTAAGACCCCGTTCAAGCTTGAGTTTTATCATCAGGGTATGTACTTCGACACCCCTGTTGCCATCAATGAAGTGACGGCAACGGCGGTACGTAAAATCAAATACAGCCCGGATTACTTCAATTTTGGCGATGTGCAGCACGACAAAGATACGGTTAAAGATCTGGGCTTTGCAGGCTTCAAGGTGCTTTACCCGATCAACAGCAAAGATAAAAACGACGAAATCGTCAGCATGCTCGGCGCCAGCTACTTCCGCGTTATTGGCGCGGGACAGGTGTACGGGCTTTCTGCGCGCGGCCTGGCTATTGATACCGCGCTGCCATCAGGTGAAGAATTCCCACGTTTCCGCGAGTTCTGGATCGAACGTCCAAAACCAACGGATAAACGTCTGACTATCTACGCACTGCTGGATTCCCCGCGTGCAACGGGCGCGTACCGCTTTGTGATCATGCCTGGGCGTGACACGGTGGTTGACGTGCAATCTAAAGTCTACCTGCGCGACAAAGTGGGTAAACTGGGCGTTGCGCCGCTGACCAGTATGTTCCTGTTTGGGCCGAACCAGCCGTCACCGGCGACCAACTTCCGTCCTGAACTGCACGATTCCAACGGCCTGTCTATTCATGCCGGTAACGGTGAGTGGATCTGGCGTCCGCTGAACAACCCGAAACATTTGGCTGTCAGCAGCTTTGCGATGGAAAACCCGCAAGGTTTCGGCCTTCTGCAGCGTGGCCGTCAGTTCTCTCGCTTTGAAGATCTGGATGACCGCTACGACCTGCGTCCAAGCGCGTGGGTGACCCCGAAAGGTGACTGGGGCAAAGGGAAGGTTGAACTGGTTGAAATCCCAACCAATGATGAAACCAACGATAACATCGTCGCTTACTGGACGCCGGATCAGCTGCCGGAAGCCGGGAAAGAGATGAACTTCAAATACACGATCACCTTTAGCCGTGACGAAGACAAACTGCATGCGCCGGATAACGCGTATGTCATGCAGACTCGCCGTTCAACGGGTGACGTGAAACAGTCTAATCTTATCCGTCAGCCTGACGGTACCGTCGCTTTCGTGGTGGACTTCACCGGCCAGGACATGAAGAAACTGGCGCCAGATACTGCCGTGACCGCCCAGGCCAGCATCGGTGATAACGGTGAGATCGTTGAGAACACCGTACGTTACAACCCGGTAACGAAAGGGTGGCGTCTGACCCTGCGCGTGAAAGTGAAAGATCCGAAACAGACCACTGAAATGCGCGCTGCGCTGGTCAGTAACGATCAGCCGCTGAGTGAAACCTGGAGCTATCAGCTACCTGCCAATGAATAATACATCTGAATATATTGATGCCATGCCGCTGACGGATATCGAAAAAGCGGCACTGCCTGAGAGCGACATCCGCGCGGTACATGCCGCGCTGGATGGGGAACATCGTCAGTTTTCACGTGATGACGATTCTCCGCTGGGGTCAGTGAAGGCACGTCTGGAGCAGGCATGGCCGGACTCGCTGGCAGAAGGGCAGTTGATTAAAGACGACGAAGGACGCGATCAGCTTCAGGCGATGCCGAAAGCAACGCGTTCTTCCATGTTCCCCGACCCCTGGCGTACCAACCCGGTTGGCCGCTTCTGGGATCGCCTGCGCGGGCGTGACGTGACGCCACGCTATCTGTCGCGTCTGACAAAAGAAGAACAGGCCTCCGAACAGAAATGGCGTACCGTGGGGACGATCCGTCGCTACATTCTTCTGCTGCTGACGCTGGCGCAGACGGTTGTCGCAACCTGGTACATGAAGACGATTCTGCCTTACCAGGGCTGGGCGCTGATCAACCCGGCAGACATGATGGGCCAGGATATCTGGGTCTCCTTCATGCAACTGCTGCCGTATATCCTGCAAAGTGGCATTCTTCTGCTGTTCGCCGTTCTCTTCTGCTGGGTCTCGGCCGGTTTCTGGACCGCGCTGATGGGCTTCCTGCAGCTGCTGATGGGACGAGACAAATACAGCATTTCGGCGTCTACGGTCGGGGATGAACCCCTGAATCCTGAGCACCGTACGGCACTGATTATGCCTATCTGTAACGAAGACGTTGACCGCGTATTCGCGGGGCTGCGCGCAACCTGGGAGTCCGTTAAGGCGACCGGTAACGCCGCCCATTTCGACGTCTATATCCTGAGCGACAGCTACAATCCGGACATCTGCGTTGCCGAGCAAAAAGCCTGGATGGAGCTGATTGCAGAAGTACAGGGCGAAGGTCAGATCTTCTACCGTCGCCGCCGTCGTCGTGTGAAGCGTAAAAGCGGCAACATTGATGACTTCTGCCGTCGCTGGGGTAACCAGTACAGCTACATGGTGGTGCTGGACGCCGACTCGGTGATGAGCGGTGATTGTCTGAGCGGTCTGGTGCGTCTGATGGAAGCTAACCCGAACGCGGGTATCATCCAGTCTTCGCCAAAAGCGTCCGGCATGGACACGCTTTACGCGCGTTGCCAGCAGTTTGCCACCCGTGTTTACGGGCCGCTGTTTACTGCCGGTCTGCACTTCTGGCAGTTGGGTGAGTCCCACTACTGGGGTCACAACGCCATTATCCGCGTGAAGCCGTTTATTGAGCACTGTGCGCTGGCACCGCTGCCGGGCGAAGGTTCGTTTGCCGGCTCGATTCTGTCGCACGACTTCGTCGAAGCGGCGCTGATGCGTCGTGCAGGGTGGGGCGTCTGGATTGCCTACGATCTGCCTGGATCCTATGAAGAACTGCCGCCGAACCTGCTGGACGAACTTAAGCGTGACCGCCGCTGGTGTCACGGGAACCTGATGAACTTCCGTCTGTTCCTCGTGAAAGGGATGCACCCGGTTCACCGTGCGGTGTTCCTGACCGGCGTGATGTCTTATCTCTCTGCGCCGCTGTGGTTTATGTTCCTGGCGCTCTCCACGGCTCTGCAGGTGGTGCATGCGCTGACGGAGCCGCAGTACTTCCTGCAACCGCGTCAGCTGTTCCCGGTGTGGCCACAGTGGCGTCCGGAGCTGGCGATAGCGCTGTTTGCCTCCACCATGGTGCTGCTGTTCCTGCCGAAGCTGCTCAGTATCATTCTGATCTGGTGCAAAGGCTCGAAGGAGTATGGCGGTTTCTGGCGGGTAACGGTTTCACTGCTACTGGAAGTGCTGTTCTCCGTGCTGCTGGCACCGGTGCGTATGCTGTTCCATACCGTGTTTGTGGTCAGCGCGTTCCTGGGCTGGGAAGTGGTCTGGAACTCACCGCAGCGTGATGATGACTCCACGCCGTGGGGTGAAGCCTTTATGCGTCATAGCTCGCAGCTGCTGCTGGGGCTGGTGTGGGCTGCTGGGATGGCATGGCTGGATCTGCGCTTCCTGTTCTGGCTGGCGCCGATTGTCTTCTCGCTGATCCTGTCGCCGTTTGTGTCGGTCATTTCAAGCCGCTCAACGGTTGGCCTGCGTACCAAACGCTGGAAGCTGTTCCTGATCCCGGAAGAGTATTCGCCGCCGCAGGTGCTGGTGGATACTGACACCTATCTGGAGCAGAACCGCC
Organism: Enterobacter cloacae complex sp. SHL021; assembly: GCF_049237765.1. NCBI lineage: Bacteria > Pseudomonadati > Pseudomonadota > Gammaproteobacteria > Enterobacterales > Enterobacteriaceae > Enterobacter > Enterobacter cloacae complex sp. SHL021. The sequence goes on from NZ_JBMKJG010000001.1 coordinate 267,572, forward strand.
GTCGTACGCTGGATGATGGCTTTATGCACGCGGTGTTTAACCCGTCGTTTAACGCCCTGGCAACGGCAATGGCTACCGCGCGTCACCGTGCCAGTAAGGTGCTGGAGATTGCCCGCGATCGTCACGTTGAACAGGCGCTGAACGAGACGCCAGAGAAACTTAACCGCGACCGCCGTCTGGTGCTGTTAAGCGATCCGGTGACTATGTCGCGTCTGCACTACCGTGTGTGGTCTTCCCCGGAGCGCTACTCCTCGTGGGTGAACTACTACAACGATCTGAAGCTTAACCCGCTGGCGCTGAAGGCGAAGTAAGTGGCAACGTAGGGCGGGTAAGCAATGTGCCACCCGCCAGATAAAATACCGGCTTAAACGCCGGTATTTTTTTAGAGGTAACGGATGAAAATAATCATCGTCGTCATGATGGCATGTCTGCTGAGCGGCTGCGGCAGCATCATCAGTCGCACCATTCCGGGGCAGGGCCACGGGAATCAGTACTATCCGGGCGTGAAATGGGATGTCCGGGATTCCGCATGGCGCTACCTGACGGTGCTCGATCTGCCGTTCTCGCTGATTTTCGATACGCTGTTGTTGCCCATCGATGCCAGCCACGGCCCCTATGAGTAACGGGAATTAACGCTCGTCCCATTCGTCAGCTGCGGTTTGACCTTCTTCCGTATCCAGCGGTGGCTCGAGCTGAAATTCACCCTCATCCCACTCGTGCAGGGTGTTCTCTTCCAGCCACTCCTGACGCAACTCAATTTCGTCATAGTCACCATCAAAGACGGCCTGAGCGCCTTCACCGCTCAGGATCGGCAAACATTCGCCTTCTTCACCTTCGTCAGCAAAGAATTCGGCCTGCCACATAATATCTCCGTCCTGAAGGACATACTTTTGGATGTTGAGTTGTTGCACGTCCGCATCTTCTTCATCAACGCCGGGGTTATCGGCGAGGAACTCTTCACGAGCGGCATCAATAGCTTCTTCCAGCGTGGCGTACATGGTCATTGGTGTCTCCCTGTTTTCCAGAAGGTTTCAGGGAAAGAATAGCTGAATATCTGATTCTGCAAGTATGAATACGAAAATAAGCCGTCACGTATTTGTCTTATTCCGCCACCGGCCGTAATGTCCGGGATAAACTGAACCACGAGTAAACCGCATTAAACAGTACTACGCCCGCCGTGACGATAAACACGGCGCGAAAACCGAAGCTGGCGGAGATCCCGGCCCCCACCAGCGGGCCGGTAACGTTGCCGATGTCGCGAAATGACTGGTTGTAGCTAAAGATACGCCCGGCGATCTGGTTCGTGGAGTTGTAAACCAGCAGGGTCTGAACGGCTGGCAGTAACGCCCCGTCGGCGGCACCCAGCAAAAAGCGCAGAACGCCCAGCTGCCAGGGTGATTGCACCATCGACATGGGAATGAGCAGCAGCACGGAGATCACCAGCGCACAAATCAGGATCTTTTCCGGGCCGACGCGGTCTCCCAGTTTCCCTAACCTCGGGGCGCTAAGCAGCGCCGCCACGCCGGGTACGGAGGCAATCAACCCGCTGATAAACGCAATGTTGCTCACGTTACCTGCCAGATCGCGAACGTACAGCGTCAGAATAGGGGCAATCGAACCGGTCGCGACCTGAATAATCAGGGTCGTCACGAACAGGCTCAGTACCAGTCTGGGGTTTTTGAGTGAAGCCAGCACATCCCGTGCGTGGAGCATCTCTTTTTTGGCGACGGGGGTGAAGTTTTCACGAATGCAGATCAGCGTAACGATAAAGCAGAGGAACAACACGCTGGCAGTAATGAAAAATACCGGGCGCAGGCCATAGCTGTCCGCCAGCAAGCCGCCCGCCAGAGGTCCCAGCAAGGCGCCGCTGACGCCTCCGGTTGAGAGCGTCCCGAGCGCCCAGCCGCTTTTATGACGCGGGATCTGGGTGGCGATCAGCGCATTCGCGTTGGGAATAAATCCTCCCAGCAGGCCAAGTAGTGCGCGCAAAATCAGAAACTGCCAGACGTTCTGCGCCACACCCATTAACGCCATGATGATGGCCATTCCCAGCGCCGAGCGCAGCAGCATGATTTTACGCCCTTTACGGTCGGCAAGGCCGCCCCAGAACGGCGAAGCAATGGCGGAGAAGAGGAAAGTAATGCTGAACACCAGACCAGACCACATATTGAGCGCACTGTGGCCCGTCACGCCCAGTTGTTCAACGTACAGGGGCAGAAAGGGCATCACGAGGCTAAACGCCGCGCCGGTAAGAAAACAGCCAAGCCAGGCAACCGTAAGGTTACGTTTCCAGTTTATGGGGGCATCTGAGGGTGACATAACAATCCGAATAATGAGGTGCAGCGCACCGTAAGGCATGAAGTAATAAGCCTGCTAATTATGCGCCTGGGTTATGATTGCCGCAATGAGGGAGAGCTTTTAAAGCTAAAACAGGGAGCGGCCCAAAGGGCCGCAGGGGGAATTAATAGCGGGACGGCGTACCTTCTGGCCGCGTTTTAAAGCGGCGGTGCAGCCACATGTACTGCTCCGGTGCGAGCATAATGCATTTCTCGACAATGCCGTTCATCCAGCGTGCGGTGGTTTCAGCATCATCCAGTGGAGGCGCCAGTTCGGGCTCCAGCATAATCAATTCGTAACCCGAACCATCCGGTTTGCGGCGCGGAACAAAAGGGACGATGGCGGCTTTGGACATGCGTGCCAGCATCCAGGTGCCCGTGGTGGTGGCCGCCTCTTCAACGGCAAAGAACGGAACAAATACGCTGGATTGCGGGCCGTAGTCGTGATCGGGGGCATACCAGACTACTTCACCTGATTTGAGGGCGCGGATCATACCCTTCAGATCCTTACGGTCGATCATGCTTTTGTTGGACCGCATACGGCCATTGGTCTGGATCAGATCAATAACCGGGTTGTCGTTTGGACGATAAACCCCAATGCCGGGCGCCTGCATACCGAACATACGGGCGCCGATTTCCAGGGTCAGAAAGTGTACGCCAATCAGCAGCACGCCCGTCTGATTCGCCTGCAGCGAATGTACCGGCTCCATCCCCGTACCGGCAACGACGCTCCAGCGTGCCATGCGTTTGTCCGGCCAGAACCACGCCATTCCTGTTTCCATCAGCCCCATGCCGACAGACTCAAAATTCCTGGTCACCATGTCATGACGTTCAGCCTCGCTCATGTCCGGAAAGCACAGTTCAAGGTTGCGGTAGGCAATTCTGGCGCGACGCTTCATAAACATTTGCGCAAGACGACCCAGGTTTTTGCCCAGACGGAAAATAACCGGGTAGGGGAGTTGGACCAGAAGCCATAAAAAGCCAATGCCAAGCCAGGTCAACCAATAGCGAGGATGCAAAAGGGTGACGGTAAATTTCGGTAATTGGGTCATGTCGGTCCTGTTTTCTAACGTCCTGAAGGTCTTAGTGTCTCATTTTTTACTACATAGCCAAAATGTCTGATGTCGAAACGCGCGCTAATGCAGCAAATGTTATGACGCATAGTTCAGGCTGACAGAAATGTAGCGTAAATTGTGTGGATGTAAATTGTTATTGTTTGCTATATCATGCCGACCGATTTTCCTTTCTCAATAACGATTGCAGGACTTGTACACCATGCCAGTGTTACACAACCGCGTATCGAATGAGATGTTGAAAGCGCGTATGTTGGCTGAAACCGAACCGCGCACGACCATCTCATTCTATAAATACTTCACGATCAACGATCCGCAAGCGACCCGCGATGAGCTCTATAAAGCCTTCACCGCGCTGAACGTCTTTGGGCGCGTCTATCTGGCGCGTGAAGGTATCAACGCCCAGATCAGCATCCCGGAAAGCAACGTGAGCGCCTTCCGCGATTTTCTTTACGGCTTCGATCCGGCGCTGAACGGCTTACGCCTGAACATCGCCCTGGACGATGACGGTAAATCATTCTGGGTGCTGCGTATGAAAGTGCGTGAGCGCATCGTGGCAGACGGCATTGACGACCCGGCCTTCAACCCGGCCGACGTGGGGGAATACCTGAAGGCGGCGGAAGTCAATGCGATGCTTGATGACCCTGACGCGGTATTCATCGATATGCGTAACCACTACGAATATGAAGTGGGCCATTTCGAGAACGCAATGGAAATCCCGGCCGACACCTTCCGCGAGCAACTGCCGAAAGCGGTTGAGATGATGCAGGAACATAAAGATAAGAAAATCGTTATGTACTGCACCGGCGGTATTCGCTGCGAAAAAGCCAGCGCGTGGATGAAACATAACGGATTTAATAAGGTCTGGCATATCGAAGGCGGTATCATCGAGTATGCCCGCCGTGCCCGTGAGCAGGGGTTACCGGTGCGTTTTATCGGTAAAAACTTTGTCTTTGACGAGCGAATGGGTGAGCGTATTTCAGAAGACGTGATTGCCCATTGCCACCAGTGCGGCGCACCGTGCGATACCCACACCAACTGCAAAAATGACGGTTGTCATCTGCTGTTTATTCAGTGCCCGGCGTGCGCAGAGAAATTTAACGGCTGCTGTAGCGAACTGTGCAGTGAAGAGAGCATGCTGCCGGAAGAGGAGCAGCGCCGCCGTCGTGCGGGACGTGAAAACGGCAATAAGATTTTTAATAAATCCCGTGGCCGCCTGAATACCAAACTGGGTATTCCTGACCCGGAATGATAATGACGCCCGGCAACGTCAAACCCTGCCGGGCGTGTTTATTATGCCTTCTGCTGAACACCTTCAACGGAAATAATCAGTTCTACGTCCTGAGACGCCGGACCCAAATCCGTGGTGATATTAAAATCTTTCAGATGAATTTTCCCTGCGGCTTCAAAACCTGCGCGTTTGCCACCCCACGGATCGTCACCCTGGCCGAGTAATTTGGCTTCCAGGGTCACCGGTTTCGTGACGCCATTGAGCGTGAGATTACCGGTAATATTCAGCTTCTCACCTTCTTTCTTCACCTCGGTCGACGTAAAGGTCGCCTGTGGGAATTTTGATACATTCAGGAATTCCGCACTACGCAAATGTTTATCGCGCTCTGCATGGTTGGTGTCGACGCTATTCGTATTAATGGTCACATTGACCTTATCGGCGGCAGGATTTTTATCGTCAAAGGTGAATGTGCCGTCAAAATCTTTAAAGGTACCGTACAGCCAGCTATAACCGAGGTGCTGAATACGGAAATTGACGAAAGCATGCTGGCCTTCTTTATCAATTTTATAATCAGCCGCCACGGCAGAACCGGTGGTGAATAACAGAGAACCTAATGCGATACCCAGCAGGTGTTTTTTCATTTTATGCTCCAGAGTCAACTGACGAACGGCCAAGCATGCGCTTTAACGTATCGTCTTTATCGATGAAATGGTGTTTAAGGGCGGCAAGCCCGTGCAGGACAGACAGGATCACCACGCTCCACGCGAGCCAGAGATGCACCACGCCTGCGGTATCGGCCTGAACCCCTGCGTCAGAGAGCGTGGCCGGAACCTCAAACAGGCCAAAGACGTTAATCGGCTTGCCGTCTGCAGTGGAAATGAGATACCCGCTAATCAGAATGGCGAACAGCAGGATATAGAGCGTAACGTGCGCGGCAACCGCGCTGACACGCGTTAATTTACTGTGGGTTTTGGGCGCGGCGGGCGGCGGGGAAATGTGACGCCAGATCACGCGAATAACCAACGTCATCATCAGCAGGATGCCGATGCTTTTATGCAGTTCTGGTGCCTGGTGATACCAGCCATCGTAATAACTGAGCGTCACCATCCACAGACCCAGTCCGAACATTGCATAAACGGTAAGAGCAACTATCCAGTGTAAACACATGGATATTATTCCGTAGCGCTGAGAGGAGTTACGCAATTGCATCAGAATGACCATTCGAAGAAAAACAGAATAGTAAAAATGAACGGGAATAAATGATATTGCAACTGAAATAATTGAATATAGATTTTTATTTTATTTATTTCAGCGGTTTTGAAAATGATCCGCAAATGTAATTCAATCACTTCGTGCAAGGCGCAATAAGCAGCAAGCAAAAGATTAAGCTAACCTAAAGTAATGTCAGTAATTGTCAGCTTCACTTTTCAGTAAAATACAATGTAAATAATATCAATGAGTGCCAGCAGCACCCATAATAAAATATAGAGCATAAAATGCTCACGAATGTTATTGATAAGAAAGCCAACGATCCTGCGCATAATGTCCCGTTTTCAGTCTGGAAAACGGGTTCCGGACGTCCGAAACCCGCGGCGGATTATCTGCTAAAACGCGAAAGTGAGAAGGGGGTGAGATCAAACTGCGGTGCGATCCCCTGGGCAAACTGCGCAGCGATTTCGCCCAGCACGGAGGCGAACTTGAAGCCATGACCGCTGAGGCCGGTGATGAGTAGCGTGTTGTCATGCCCCGGCAGGGTATCAATGATGAAGTCTTCGTCCGGCGTGTTGTCGTAGGTGCAGGCAGCACCATACAGTAAACCGCCTACGCCCGGCAGGATATTGCGCAGGAAGGTAAACGCTTCGGATCCATCCTGTGGGTATGCGCCGAACGGTTTACGCTCTTCAGGGGAGGAGATCGCCTGCCCGCCATTGTGTTTTCCGATTTTGAGCGCGTCTTTCTCAGACGGGAAGCCGTAAAACTGATCGCCGCTCGGTAACTCCCCGGTAAATGCCGGGAATTTATTCTGTGCGCTGTAACGGCCATCCGACTGGAACCAGGAGAAGACCTTGCGCACCGGCTGAACAGGCAGATCGGGCAGCAGACGTGTGACCCAGGTGCCTGCGCTAATCAGCAGACGGGACGCTGAATATTCTCCGTCCGCAGTGGTGACCGTAACGCCGTCAGCGTGATGAGTGAGGGATTCCACCGGGCAGTTGAAGAGCTGAGCGCAGCCCGCTTTTTCCGCAAGATCGATCCAGGTTTTGATGGCCGTTTCACTGTGCAAGACCCCGGAGTTGGCCTCAAACAGGCCGATATAATCGTCCGGGACGGCAATCTCTGGCCAACGGGCCATGATGCCTGCCGCGTCCAGCTTCTCCACATCAAGATTAAACGCTTTCGCACTCCGTTCAACGTTGGCCAGAAAATCAGAGCGGGCAGGGCCCAGGTTGATGATGCCCGTGCGTTCGAAAATGCGTTCTTCCGTCAGCTTCGCCAGTTCATCCCATAGCGTCTGGGCGCGAAGCACCAGCGGAACATAGCGCTCGCCTTCACCATAGGCGTGGCGAATAAGCCGGGTGTCGCCATGATGGCTGCCCTCTGCATGGGGAGGACGGTGGGCATCGATCATCAGGACCTTCAGACCCGCTTGCGTTGCGTAATAACCGGCGGCAGACCCCACGGATCCGCTACCAATAATGATTAAGTCGTATCTCATATCCATCTCTCGAACTCACGCTTTGTTAGCAGAGTAATTAACTATGCGGGCTGACACAAGGGAGAAATAAATAAGGCACCCGGAGGGTGCCTGTTGAGCGAAGAATAGGTATAAACCTAGTGCCGTTTATACTCATTTTCCTGATAGTCGCCAGATTCTATTTTGGCAATACCTGCCTCTAAAATAGAAATAAACTGACGGGCGACGTCTGTTGTAAGCCACAGCGTCTGTCCAACTTCCGCTTCTTCACGGTTGAGTTGATTCGGGGTCTGGTAGTGCAAACGCAGCATCAGCGCATCGTAGCTATCTACGGTACTGATATCCCAGCCAACAAGCGGATGGGTCTGGATGACTTCGCTATTCTTTTCCATTATAACCCCCTTAATGCGTGTTAGAAGACAACGGCTCCGAGGTTCAATGCATGTTTTTCTGAAAGCATCTTCAGTATACAAGTAATAAGGGTTCGCAAGGGAAAAATAAACAGTTGGCAACACATTTTTCTGCTTTTTAGGATTGTTCGAACAATAAAACACCACCTTGTTCACGATTTTTAAATTTGTTGCCGAATTAATTTGAACGAACCGGATTTCAGACGAAAAAAAGCCGGGGCGACCCGGCAAAAAAGAACAATGAGGGAGCAAGATTAATCTGTGATGAACCAGTCGTCGGCGCTTTCCCAGGTTTCCTGCAGGATTTCGCTGATACGGTCTTTATCTTCTTTCGCGCCGCCAATGACGGAGAGGTTGTTTGCCGCCGCATAACGAACCGTTACGGCACCAGCGTTGTCAGGGAAAGTACTGTTAATACGGCGGGATAATTCACCGGCCAGCGCATCAAGCGCGCCAGCAGGCAGAACGGTTGTTTTGGCTATGGTGACTTCAATACGCATAAATGCCCCCTGTGTAATATACTGTTTATTTATACAGGTATATTATGGGTTTGACAACAAGGGGCACTGTTTTTTTAGCGTTTTACCGTCCAGTTGACGGTTTCACCGGCAAGGAATGGGATGAGCGTGTCATCCGTCAGCGGAATGGCCTCGTCCACGCGGCTCTCTTTACGCTCCAGTTCAATGTACGTTTCGTTGACCGGCAGCCCGTAGAAGCGTGGTCCATTGAGCGAGCAGAACGCTTCAAAATGCTGCAGGGCATTCATCTCTTCAAACACGGTGGCGTAGCTGGCGAGTGCGGTAGGGGCGTTAAAGCAGCCTGCGCAACCGCAGCTGGCCTCTTTGCGGTGGCGTGCATGAGGCGCGGAGTCCGTGCCGAGGAAGGCGCGGGAGAAACCGCTGGCAACGAGTTCACGCAGCGCCTGCTGATGAACGTTACGCTTCAGGATAGGCAGGCAATAGAGATGCGGACGAACGCCGCCAACCAGCATGTGGTTGCGGTTAAACATCAGGTGCTGTGGCGTGATGGTGGCGGCAATCAGTTCATTGCCATCGCGGACATACTCTGCGGCATCTTTGGTGGTGATGTGTTCAAACACCACTTTAAGCGCAGGAAGACGCTGGCGCAGCGGCTCCATTACGGTTTCGATAAAGCGGGCTTCACGGTCGAAGATATCAATGTCGGCGTGGGTCACTTCACCGTGTACCAGCAGCGGCATGCCCAGTTTTTGCATGCGTTCCAGAACCGGCATGATGGCGTCAATACTGGTGACACCGTGGCTGGAGTTGGTGGTAGCGTTAGCCGGGTAGAGTTTCGCCGCGGTGAACACGCCTTCGTTAAAGCCGCGTTCCACTTCATTCGGATCGAGGGTGTCGGTCAGATAGCAGGTCATCAGCGGGGTGAAATCATGTCCTGCCGGCACGGCATCAAGAATGCGCTGGCGATAAGCCATAGCGGCATCAACGGTGGTGACTGGTGGAACCAGGTTAGGCATGACAATCGCGCGGCCATAAATTTCGCTGGTATACGGTACGACGGTTTTCAGCATATCGCCATCACGCAGATGGATATGCCAGTCGTCAGGGCGGCGGATTTTAAGAACCTGGGGTTGTGCAGTCATGGAAGCTCCGGCTTGTCAGGAATCAGTCATTAGGATGGCTGTTTTTGCCGGACACAAATCATAAGCGGAAACGTTTTCGTTTGCACACTTTTCCGTAAAAAAAAGGGCGCTTTTGCGCCCCTTCAGGTTAATCGGTGAATGGAATAACGATCTCTCCCGGTTTCACCTCGATGCCTTTGGCATATTTTTTCGCCAGCGCCTCACCCTTGCTCTTGTCTTCACTTAAGACATAGGCCGGCTGCTGGTTAAAGTAGTTGCGCAGGGACTGGTTCAGGTAGGGCATCAGGGTCTGCATCACCGGTTTCATCTTGTCCGGCGTGACGTCCGCGTCTACCACTTCCATCTCCTGCAGGAAGATGGCCCCTTTCTCTTTGTTAAAGACCGGCAGCGCCTTGAGCTTCAGCTTAATGTTGGCTTTCTGGTTACCGAAGAGAGAGGTCATAACGAGATTGGCATCCCCGGCGAGAGTGACTTTATTCGGCTCTTCGCGCCCAATCTGGCTGGTGAGGTTGCTGAGGACGATATGCGCATCGGCAAGCCCCGGCACACCAATGTCTTTTGAAAAGTTATTATGTTTTTCCAGCGCCTGATTAATTTCCTGCTCACTGACGGTGTATTGCGTAAGCTGGTTACAACCTACCAGCAGGCCGCTGACAATGAATGCGGCGGCAGTGACAATTTTTTTCATAGTGTTCCTCAACGAAAAATCGGCGCTACTGTCCTGTTACGCCAGTATGTCAGGGTGAAATAGCGGAAACCAGCAGAAAAAACTGATAATGGCGCCGGGAGAGGCCCCGCCGCAGGGAATATTATGCCCCAGGTTCGAGCATGCCGCTCGCGCTGCGCTTCTGGCTGAATTGCCACCACAGTGCAAGGAGCGTCATAAAGCCGACCACGCCGAGCATGACCCAGGGCAGTTCCGGCTGGCTTAGGGCTTTTCCGGCATCGAACAGCCAGCCGCCGCCGGCGTAACCCAATGCACCGCCAAAGGCCAGCCCCAGGCGGCTGAACCCCATATAGCTGCCGCGAGCGCGCGCGTCGGCAAGCGAGGCGCTCAGCGTTTCACGAGCCGGTTCGGCAATAATGGAGCCGATATAGAAGGTGCAAATCAGCGTAAACAGTTGCTGGAGCGAGTTCACCAGCCCGATGGGCATCATGCTGAGCGTCATCAATAACAGCCCGGCCATCAGGCGATGCTCCAGGCGAAAACGCCGTTCGCTCCAGCGGGCGATCGGGTAGAGCAGGGTCAGAGAGAGGCAGGCTTCTATGGCGTACATCCATTTCACGGCGGCCGGGGTGCCCGCAATGTCGTTTACCATGATCGGCAGCATCAGCATGACCTGAACGGCCAGCATGTAATACCCCGTCAGGGTCAGCACGTACGTAACAAAGCGTTTGTCTCGCAGCACGCGGCCAAGACCTTCGCGTACCGGGGCTTTGACCGTCGACAGTTTCCATGCCGGCAGAAACAGGGCATTAAAGAGCGCGCACAGAATAAAGAGCAGCGCACCCGCCGCGCAGACCAGACGGAAGTCATACTGCAACAGCCAGCTTCCCAGCAGGGCGCCAATCACCGCCCCGGCACTGTCCTGCATCATCAAAATTGAGAAGAAGCGTCCCCGGTGCTGCGGACGAATGAGTTTAACCACCAGCGCGGTGCGCGGCGGGTCAAACAGGGTGCCACCGATACCGGAGAGGAAGCAGGAAAACCACAGCAGCCACGGCTCCTGGGCAATTGCCATGGTGGCGAAGCCTGCCGCGCGTAGCAGCATGCCCGTCACGATCATCGGTTTGGCACCAAAGCGGTCGGCGATGGCGCCACCAAACACGCCCAGACCCTGCTGGACAAACTGGCGTAACCCGAGCGCGATACCGACCATCAGTGCCGCCCAGCCCATTTGATCGACAAAGCGGATCGAGATGAGGGGAAACACAACAAAAAAGCCGAGCACGACCAGCATGTTATCGACTAGCAGGAAATATTTACCCAGGCTCCTGGCCTGTGATACGCGGGACATTTTCCCTCCAGGGAAAACAGGATGGTGAGCACGCTAACATTCTGCGGTGTCGCCACGTTTTTTCCCACCCCCGCGCGTGACAATATTTTTTTATCAAAAGAGCGCTTTGATAGAGAGTTCTCATCGAAAAATGTGAAAAGAGGTCAAAATGGTATGTCACTGTTTTCACAGACGGCACAGGCGCAGGTATAGTAAAGCTAATGGGTAAGCAGAAGTGACGGGAAGGAGTGGTATCGATGTTTGGCTATCGCAGTAATGTGCCAAAAGTGCGTCTGACAACGGACAGGCTGGTTGTTCGTCTGGTGCACGAGCGTGATGCCTGGCGTCTGGCGGATTATTACGCCGAGAATCGCCAGTTTTTAAAACCCTGGGAACCCGTTCGGGATGAGAGCCACTGCTACCCTTCCGGCTGGCAGGCGCGCCTCAGCATGATTGCAGAATTCCACAAGCAGGGAAGCGCGTTCTATTTCGCGCTGCTGGATCCGGAGGAAAAAGAGATCATCGGCATTGCCAACTTTTCCAACGTGGTGCGCGGATCGTTTCACGCCTGCTACCTCGGCTACTCCATCGGCCAGAAATGGCAAGGGCAGGGGCTGATGTATGAGGCGCTAACGGTGGCGATCCGTTATATGCAGCGCACTCAACATATCCATCGCATTATGGCGAACTACATGCCACACAATCAGCGCAGCGGTAATTTGCTCGCGCGGTTGGGGTTTGAGAAAGAGGGGTACGCCAAAGATTATCTGCTGATAGACGGAGAGTGGCGCGACCACGTACTGACAGCATTAACCACCCGGGACTGGACGGCAGGCCGCTAAGGAGAAGAGATGAAATATCAGTTAAGCGCAACAGAAGCGCGTGTGATTGGCTGCCTGCTGGAAAAACAGGTCACCACGCCGGAACAGTATCCGCTCTCCGTCAATGCCGTGACGATGGCGTGTAACCAGAAAACCAACCGTGAGCCGGTGATGAATCTCGGCGAACATGAGGTGCAGGATATTCTCGATGAGCTGGTTAAACGCCATTACCTGCGCACGGTCAGCGGTTTCGGTAACCGCGTGACCAAGTACGAGCAGCGGTTTTGCAATTCTGAGTTCGGCGATCTGAAGCTGAGTGCCGCCGAGGTGGCGGTGATCACCACGCTGTTACTGCGCGGCGCGCAAACACCCGGTGAACTGCGCACCCGGGCCTCCCGCATGCATGAGTTCGCCGATATGCAGGAGGTTGAGCAGACCCTGGATGGGCTTGCCACCCGCGAGGATGGCCCTTACGTGGTACGTCTGGCGCGTGAGCCGGGGAAACGTGAAAGCCGCTATATGCACCTGTTTAGCGGTGAGGTTGATACGTCAACGGTGTTAGCAGATTCGGCTGCCCCCGCCGCGCATGACAGCCTCGCAGCACGCGTAGAGGCGCTGGAGGAAGAGGTGGCCGGGCTGAAACAACGCCTGGATGCATTGCTGGCACATTTAGGAGACTGACGGTGAAAAAATTACGCGTTGGCGTGGTAGGGCTGGGCGGTATTGCGCAAAAGGCCTGGCTGCCTGTGCTGGGGGCCGCGACGGACTGGACGCTGCAAGGGGCGTGGTCACCTACCCGCGAGAAGGCCGAGCGGATCTGCGAAACCTGGCGCATGCCGTATGCGGCATCGCTTCAGGATCTGGCGCGCGACTGCGATGCGGTCTTTGTGCACACCTCTACCGCCACCCATTATCAGGTGGTCAGCGAATTACTGAATGCCGGGGTCCACGTTTGTGTGGATAAACCCCTGGCGGAAAACATTCAGGATGCCGAACGGCTGATTGAACTCGCTGCGCGCAAAAAACTGACGCTGATGGTGGGCTTCAATCGCCGTTTTGCGCCGCTTTACCAGCAGTTGAAGGCCAAGTCTGGTGGGCTCGCGTCCCTGCGAATGGACAAGCATCGTACCGACAGCGTCGGACCGAACGATCTGCGCTTTACCCTTCTGGATGATTACCTGCACGTAGTAGATACGGCGCTCTGGCTAACCAACGGGCAAGCCCAGCTTAAAAGCGGCACCCTGTTGACCAACGATCAGGGCCAGATGGTTTACGCTGAGCACCATTTTGCTCTTGAGCATCTGCAGGTCACCACCAGCATGCATCGCCGGGCCGGCAGTCAGCGGGAGTCTGTGCAGGCGGTCACGGATGGTGCCCTGTATGACATTACCGACATGCGCGAATGGCGCGAAGAGAAAGGCAGCGGCGTGGTCACGCTACCGGCGCCTGGCTGGCAAAGCACCCTTGAGCAGCGCGGCTTTGACGGATGCGCCCGCCACTTTATCGCCTGTGTGCAAAATCAGACGGTTCCGGAAACATCCGGTGAGCAGGCCATCATGGCACAACGCATTGTTGAGCGGCTCTGGCGAGAGGCCATGAGCGAATAATTCTCTGTAACATCTGCCGATAGTAATTCCCTTAAATCCGGGTAGACTAAGCGCCGTTTGTTGGTTTCAATGGGTGGCGCTTTCGCTTACCCGTCCTGGAAATCCGTAGGGTTGTGGGAATTCTCATTAATGAACTTATTAAAATCGCTGGCGGCAGTCAGCTCGATGACCATGTTTTCCCGCGTGCTGGGTTTTGCGCGCGATGCGATTGTGGCAAGAGTATTTGGTGCAGGGATGGCAACGGACGCCTTTTTCGTCGCGTTCAAATTGCCGAATTTATTGCGTCGCATTTTTGCCGAGGGGGCATTTTCCCAGGCATTCGTTCCTATCCTGGCGGAATATAAAAGCAAGCAGGGTGAAGACGCTACGCGCGTGTTTGTCGCTTACGTTTCAGGCCTCCTGACGCTGGCCCTGGCGATCGTAACGGTGCTCGGGATGCTGGCTGCGCCCTGGGTGATTATGGTGACGGCACCCGGCTTTGCGGACTCGGCAGATAAATTTGCCCTGACCACTCAACTGCTGCGTATTACCTTTCCTTATATCCTGCTGATCTCCCTGGCCTCGCTGGTGGGGGCAATCCTCAATACCTGGAACCGTTTTTCCGTTCCGGCCTTTGCGCCAACCTTCCTTAACATCAGCATGATTGGCTTTGCGCTGTTCGCCGCGCCCCATTTCAACCCGCCGGTGCTGGCGCTGGCCTGGGCGGTGACGGCGGGCGGCGTGTTGCAACTGGCGTATCAGCTGCCGCATCTAAAGAAAATCGGCATGCTGGTTCTGCCGCGAATTAATTTCCGTGACGCCGGTGCGATGCGCGTGATTAAGCAGATGGGGCCTGCCATTCTCGGGGTTTCGGTTAGCCAGATCTCGCTTATCATCAACACTATCTTCGCCTCTTTCCTCAAATCCGGTTCCGTTTCGTGGATGTACTACGCGGACCGTTTGATGGAGTTTCCCTCCGGGGTGTTGGGGGTGGCGCTGGGGACCATTCTCCTGCCGTCGCTGTCGAAAAGTTTTGCCAGCGGAAACCATGACGAATATTGCCGTCTGATGGACTGGGGGCTGCGTCTCTGCTTCCTGCTGGCGCTGCCGAGTGCGGTAGCGCTGGGGATCCTCGCGCAGCCGCTGACCGTTTCCCTGTTCCAGTACGGCAAATTCACCGCTTTTGACGCGTCGATGACGCAGCAGGCGCTGATTGCCTATTCGGTGGGGCTGATGGGGCTGATCGTCGTTAAAGTGCTGGCACCAGGGTTCTACTCGCGCCAGGACATCAAAACGCCGGTGAAAATTGCCATTGTGACGCTGATTATGACTCAGCTGATGAACCTGGCCTTTATTGGCCCGCTGAAGCACGCCGGTCTAGCCTTGTCTATTGGTCTTGCGGCCTGTCTCAACGCCGGGCTGTTGTACTGGCAGTTGCGTAAGCAGGATATCTTCACGCCGCAGCCGGGCTGGAAAAGCTTCTTTGTGCGTCTGATCGTTGCGGTGCTGGTTATGGCTGCGGCGTTGCTTGGCATGCTGCATGTCATGCCGGAATGGTCGCAGGGCACCATGCTTCACCGTCTGATGCGGCTGATGGCCGTTGTGGGTGTTGGGGTTGTGGCCTACTTTGCGACGCTCGCGGTGCTGGGCTTCAAAGTGAAAGAGTTTGCCCGCCGTACTGCATAAACGCCAAAAGGGGAGTTCACCTTAGGGTGCTCCCCGCTGCCTGATTTGTCGCCAGGGCTTCAAATCGAAATCTTTTTCCCGCCCGTGACACGTGCCGTTGATGTTTGACCATCCGCACCGTACAGCCCGGGCTCTTTATGCGGCTTTAACACCTCAAGCGCTTGCTGATTACGCTCAATCTGGCCTTCCAGCAGCCAGCCGTTGTGCTGATTGAGATGGCGCAGATGCTGGGTTTTTTCTGTAATGGTCTGCCAGCGTTCTACAATATCGTCATTCGCACTGCGCTTAGGATCTTGCTCAGCGCGACGCTGTTGTTCCAGATAATCCAGCGTCGCCAGAAGCGAACTTTTATCTTCCGTAATACGCTGCAACGCGCTGCCGTTGATCTGACCGGAAGAGAGGTGCTGTTGCTCCGCGTCCATGACCGTTTTCAGGTCGTTCAGGACAACCGTCATTTGATCCAGTATTTCTGACAGTCGACTCATACGGTTAGTTACTCTGTAAGAAACTCTGTGCTTCCTGAATCAGGGCGTCAGCAATTTTGCTGGTATCCATCTTCAGCTCACCATTACGAATAGCCGTTTTCAGCGCTTCCACGCGTTCCATATTGATATCGCTGCTGCCTGGCTGCATCAGTTTTGCCTGAGCATCGCTCAGGGTGACGCTGGTGCTGTTGGACGTTGACGGTTTTTCCACACGCGTTTTCTGCGGCGTGGCGTCATTCGTTTCGCGAGGCTGTACAGCGCTTACCGGCTTCAGGGCTGATGTACGATCAATGCTCATAGTGTTGTCCTCATCGAGGGTTCGCGGCGTTGGCGCCTGACATCATCATTAGTTGATTATTTATCGGCAGTCGCAGCGATTTCTTTAAAAAGATTATAGGTTAATCAGAATATTCCCATCAGAATCGACGGTTCCGCTAACCACCTGGCCTGAGGACATCCTGACGCGGGCATTTTGCGCCACCGCGGCATTGTTTAATGCCTTCCCTTCACTGTTTATCTGAAAACCATCGCCGTTGGCCACCACCATCACCTGCTGACCCGCTTTAACCCGCCATGCCTGACGCAGCATGGAGAGCTGTATCGGCTGGCCTGGCGCGACATCACGCAGGCTGACGGCATCCTGTGCCTGGTTAATGTCAAGCATGGTGCGCGGCGGAAGCTGATCCAGACGACCGCGTTTCAGAGTCACGCTGCTGGCGTGCAACATGCTGCCGCGAGCAATGGGAACGGCGGCCACAACATAATTGCCCGTCGCCTGTACCGCAACCTGTAAATAGCGTTTTTCACCCGGACAGCGCGCCAGCACGTTCACGTTCCCCCACAGTTTTGTGGTGCCCGTTACGCTGAACGACGGCTGCTCACAGGAGGGATAGAGATTAGGTGGCGTGCGCACGGTGACGTTGACTTCATCGCTAAAGCCCGCCAGTTGCTGAGCAAAGAAAGCCGTCAGTTGATCCTGTACTTCAGCCTGTACCAGGGGGCTGAAAAGCAGGGCCGTAGCCACCAGGCCGCGTTTTAACGTTTGCATCGCACATTCCACCGTTACCCGAATTGAGAGGATTCTACCTGCAGTGGTTTTGCATCAACGGAATAAATAGCGACGCATTTTGCGCTTATTCCGTCGATAGGGGTGACGGGGTGAGATTTAAGCTGTGAACTGAAATTTTGCCATCAGCGGAGGAGACATGCTCGATAAACTCGACGCCGCGTTACGTTTTCAGCAGGAAGCGCTCAATTTACGCGCCCAGCGGCAGGAGATTTTAGCCGCCAATATTGCCAACGCCGATACGCCAGGGTATCAGGCGCGCGATATTGATTTTTCCAGTGAGCTTAAAAAAGTGATGGAGCGTGGACGTGCAGAAGGGAGCGGTGTCGCGCTCGCTCTGACCTCCTCACGCCATATTCCTGCTCAGGCGATGACGGCGCCCACGACCGATTTACTTTATCGCATTCCCGACCAGCCTTCACTCGACGGTAACACCGTGGATATGGACCGGGAGCGTACGCAGTTTGCCGATAACAGCCTGAAATACCAGATGGGCCTGACCGTACTCGGCGGACAGATCAAAGGCATGATGAACGTCCTGCAGGGGGGCAACGGATAAATGGCCTTGCTGAATATTTTCGATATCGCCGGCTCGGCGTTAACCGCGCAGTCCAAGCGCCTGAACGTGGCTGCCAGTAACCTGGCGAACGCCGACAGCGTGACCGGACCTGACGGACAGCCTTATCGTGCAAAGCAGGTGGTGTTCCAGGTGGATGCTGCACCAGGCGCGGCGACGGGCGGGGTGAAAGTCTCTGACGTGGTGGAAAGCCAGGCACCGGACAAGCTGGTATATGAGCCCGGCAACCCGCTGGCGGATGCGAATGGCTACGTGAAAATGCCAAACGTGGATGTGGTGGGGGAGATGGTGAACTCCATGTCCGCCTCACGTAGCTACCAGGCAAACGTCGAAGTGCTTAATACCGTGAAGAGCATGATGCTCAAAACCCTCACTCTCGGCCAGTAAAGGAGACATGCATGTCCATCGCCGTTAATGTGAATGATCCAACGAACTCGGGCGTCAGTGGCGCCAAAAGTTCGACGGGTTCCAGCTCCCTGACGGGAAGTAACGCCTCCGATCTGCAAAGCAGCTTTCTGACGCTGCTGGTGGCACAGCTGAAGAACCAGGATCCCACCAACCCCATGCAGAACAACGAACTGACCACGCAGCTTGCGCAAATCAGTACCGTCAGCGGCATTGAGAAACTCAATACCACCCTCGGCTCTGTTTCCGGGCAAATTGATAACAGCCAGTCCCTGCAGGCTGCGAGCCTGATTGGTCACGGGGTGATGATCCCGGGCACCACGATCCTGGCGGGCACCAGCACCACCGAAGGCAACACGACCACCACCACCACGCCGTTTGGCGTTGAGCTGCAGCAGGCGGCCGACAAAGTCACCGCGACGATCACCGACGCTACCGGCGCCGTGGTTCGCACGATTGATATCGGCGAACTGAAGGCGGGCGTTCATACCTTTACCTGGGATGGCAGCCTGGCCGACGGCACCAAAGCGCCAAACGGTTCTTACAAAGTGGCAATCAGTGCCAGCAATGGCTCTACCCAGCTGGTGGCTCAGCCGCTGCAGTTTGCGCTGGTCCAGGGCGTCATTAAAGGTAGCGATGGCAACAAACTGGATTTGGGTACTTCTGGTACCACCACACTCGACGAAGTTCGGCAGATTATCTAAGCCTTAACACTTATCAGGAGTAAGTCATGGCCTTTTCTCAAGCGGTCAGCGGCCTGAATGCTGCGGCCACCAACCTGGATGTCATTGGCAACAACATCGCCAACTCCGCGACCTATGGTTTTAAATCCGGTTCTGCTTCATTTGCAGATATGTTTGCCGGTTCCAAAGTGGGTCTGGGGGTAAAAGTTGCAGGCATTACCCAGGACTTTACCGACGGCACCACCACCAATACCGGTCGTGGCCTGGACGTTGCCATCAGCCAGAACGGTTTCTTCCGTATGGTCGATGCTAACGGCTCGGTGTTCTACAGCCGTAACGGCCAGTTCAAGCTGGACGAAAACCGTAACCTGGTGAACATGCAGGGGATGCAATTAACCGGTTATCCGGTTGCCGGGACGCCATCAACGGTTCAGACCGGTGCGAACCCACAGCCTATTAATATCCCGACCACGCTGATGGCCGCGAAGGCCACCACCACGGCTTCCCAGCAGATTAACCTCAACTCCACCGATACCGCACCGACCACCGCCTTTGATCCGGCCAACCCGGATACTTACAACAAAAAAGGTACGGTCACCGTCTTTGACAGTCAGGGTAATGCGCACAACATGAACCTGTTTTACGTCAAAGATGCGACCCCGGCTAACTCCTGGAAAGTGTATGCCCAGGACGGTAGCGTGGCAGGCAGCACGGCCTCTCTCGCCACGACGCTGACCTTCAACAACAACGGTACGCTGATCGGCGGTGGCAACATCAACCTGACTACCGCGACCATTCCTGGTGCCACGCCTGCGACCTTCGCCATGAGTTTTGCGAACTCCATGCAGCAGAACACCGGTGCGAACAACATCGTTGGAACCAGCCAGAATGGTTTTAAACCGGGCGACCTGGTGAGCTACCAGATCAACGACGACGGCACCGTGGTCGGTAACTACTCCAACGAACAGACCCAGGTTCTGGGCCAGATCGTGCTGGCAAACTTCGCCAACAACGAAGGTCTGAAGTCTGAAGGTGACAACGTCTGGTCTGCCACGCAGTCCTCCGGCGTCGCGCTGCTGGGTACCGCGGGTTCTGGTAACTTCGGTACGCTGACCAACGGTGCGCTGGAAGCCTCTAACGTCGACCTGAGTAAAGAGCTGGTGAACATGATTGTCGCGCAACGTAACTATCAGTCGAACGCGCAGACCATCAAGACCCAGGATCAGATCCTCAACACGCTGGTTAACCTGCGTTAAGCGGCTAACAGGAAAGCGCAATGGATCACGCAATATATACCGCGATGGGCGCGGCAAGTCAGACGCTCAATCAGCAGGCCGTTACCGCCAGCAACCTGGCGAACGCCTCTACGCCGGGGTTCCGCGCACAGCTCAATGCGCTGCGTGCGGTGCCGGTAGAAGGGTTGTCCCTGCCGACGCGTACGCTGGTGACCGCCTCCACGCCGGGTGCAGACATGACGCCAGGGCAGATGGATTACACCGCCCGTCCGCTGGACGTTGCTCTGCAGCAGGACGGCTGGCTGGCCGTGCAAACGGCAGACGGCGGCGAAGGCTATACCCGCAACGGTAATATCCAGGTCAGTGCCACGGGCCAGTTGACGATTCAGGGGCACCCGGTAATGGGTGAAGCGGGTCCGTTGACGGTGCCGGAAGGCTCAGAGCTGACCATCGCCGCAGACGGTACCATCTCCGCCTTGAACCCGGGCGACCCGGCCAATACCGTTGCGCCCGTCGGGCGTCTGAAGCTGGTCAAAGCGGATGGCAAAGAGGTGCAGCGTGGTGATGACGGTATGTTCCGTCTGACCCAGGCGGCTCAGGCCACCCGTGGCGCCACGCTTCAGGCCGACCCGACCATTCGCGTGATGTCCGGTGTTCTGGAAGGCAGCAACGTCAAGCCGGTCGAGGCCATGACCGACATGATCGCCAGCGCCCGTCGTTTTGAAATGCAGATGAAGATTATCAGCAGCGTTGATGAAAACGCGGGCAAAGCTAACCAACTTCTGGCTATGAGTTAACAGGACTCCCTATGATCAGTTCTTTATGGATCGCGAAAACTGGCCTGGACGCGCAGCAAACCAATATGGATGTGATTGCCAACAACCTGGCAAACGTCAGCACCAATGGTTTCAAGCGTCAGCGTGCCGTTTTCGAAGATTTGCTTTACCAAACCATTCGTCAGCCGGGTGCACAGTCCTCTGAGCAAACCACGCTGCCGTCAGGTTTGCAGATCGGTACCGGTGTTCGTCCGGTCGCCACCGAGCGTCTGCACAGCCAGGGCAACCTGTCTCAGACCAACAACAGCAAAGACGTCGCCATTAAAGGCCAGGGTTTCTTCCAGGTGCAGTTGCCTGACGGGACCTCTGCCTATACCCGTGACGGCTCGTTCCAGGTCGATCAGAACGGCCAGCTGGTCACGGCCGGTGGTTTCCAGGTTCAGCCTGCTATCACGATCCCGGCGAATGCCCTGAGCATCACCATCGGGCGTGACGGCGTAGTGAGCGTCACCCAGCAGGGACAGGCCGCGCCTGTTCAGGTGGGGCAGCTCAACCTGACCACCTTCATGAACGATACCGGTCTGGAAAGCATTGGCGAGAACCTCTACACCGAAACGCAATCCTCCGGTACGCCGAATGAGAGCACCCCGGGCCTTAACGGGGCAGGGCTGCTGTATCAGGGTTATGTGGAAACCTCGAACGTGAACGTGGCGGAAGAGCTGGTGAATATGATCCAGGTCCAGCGCGCGTATGAAATTAACAGTAAAGCAGTGTCGACGACCGACCAGATGCTGCAGAAACTGACGCAACTCTAAGGTGCAGCCCGGTGCGGTGAACGCCGCACCGGCTCCCTGTTTTCGAAGATGAAGGCAATGCAAAAAAACGCGGCGTTTCGTTATCCGATTCTGACTGTTCTGGCCGTCACCCTTAGCGGATGTGCCTGGATCCCGTCTAAACCATTGGTCCAGGGTGCGACGACCGCCCAACCCGTTCCTGGCCCTGCGCCAGTGGTGAACGGCTCCATTTTCCAGACCGCGCAGCCGATCAACTATGGTTATCAGCCGCTGTTTGAAGACCGTCGCCCGCGTAACGTCGGCGATACCCTGACCATTGTGCTGCAGGAGAACGTCAGCGCGAGCAAGAGCTCGTCGGCGAATGCCAGCCGCGATGGCAAAACCAATTTTGGCTTCGATACCGTACCGCGCTATCTGCAGGGACTCTTCGGCAATGCACGTGCGGATGTTGAGGCGTCTGGCGGCAATACCTTTAACGGTAAAGGTGGCGCGAACGCCAGCAATACCTTCAGCGGCACGCTGACGGTAACGGTTGACCAGGTGCTGGTTAACGGCAATTTACATGTGGTGGGTGAAAAACAGATCGCCATTAACCAGGGCACTGAGTTCATTCGCTTCTCCGGTGTGGTTAACCCTCGCACCATCAGCGGCACCAACACCGTTCCGTCCACCCAGGTGGCGGATGCGCGCATTGAGTACGTCGGTAACGGCTACATCAACGAAGCGCAAAATATGGGCTGGCTGCAGCGCTTCTTCCTTAATTTATCGCCGATGTAAGCGAGGTGACCCATGTTTAAATCGATCTTCGCCGTGGCGCTGATGCTGGTGGCAACATTTGCCCAGGCTGACCGCATTCGCGATCTCACCAGTGTTCAGGGCGTGCGTGAAAACTCCCTCATTGGCTATGGTCTGGTGGTTGGCCTGGATGGCACGGGTGACCAGACCACCCAGACGCCATTCACCACCCAGAGCTTGAACAACATGCTGTCCCAGCTCGGTATCACCGTACCGGCGGGCACCAACATGCAGTTGAAAAACGTGGCGGCGGTCATGGTAACCGCTTCCTACCCGGCGTTTGCGCGTCAGGGGCAGACCATCGATGTGGTGGTTTCCTCCATGGGTAACGCCAAAAGCCTGCGCGGCGGTACGCTGCTGATGACTCCGCTGAAAGGGGTGGATAGCCAGGTTTATGCCCTGGCGCAGGGTAACATTCTGGTGGGCGGCGCGGGGGCCTCTGCAGGCGGCAGCAGCGTGCAGGTCAACCAGCTGAACGGCGGGCGTATCACTAACGGTGCAATCATTGAGCGTGAACTGCCGACCCAGTTCGGCGCGGGGAATACCATCAACTTGCAGCTGAACAACGAAGATTTCACCATGGCGCAGCAGATCGCCGACACCATCAACCGCAGCCGCGGCTATGGCAGTGCGACGGCGCTGGACGCCCGTACCGTGCAGATCCGCACCTCAACGGGCGGCAGCAACCAGGTGCGCATGCTGGCCGATATCCAGAACATGGAAGTGAACGTCCCTGTTCAGGATGCCAAAGTGATCATCAACTCCCGTACCGGTTCAGTGGTGATGAACCGTGAAGTGTCGCTGGACAGCTGCGCCGTGGCGCAGGGTAACCTCTCGGTAACGGTCAACCGCTCCGCCAACGTCAGCCAGCCGGATACCCCGTTTGGTGGTGGGCAGACGGTGGTAACGCCGCAAACCCAGATCGATTTGCGTCAGAGCGGGGGCTCGCTGCAGAGCGTACGCTCCAGTGCCAACCTCAACAGCGTGGTGCGTGCCCTGAATGCCCTGGGGGCTACGCCGATGGATCTGATGTCTATTCTGCAATCCATGCAAAGTGCGGGCTGTCTGCGCGCCAAACTGGAAATCATCTGATGCTGACCGATAGCAAACTGTTGACCAGCGCGGCCTGGGATGCCCAGTCGCTTAACGAACTGAAAACCCAGGCAGGCAAAGACCCGGCGGCGAATATCCGCCCGGTCGCCCGCCAGGTGGAGGGGATGTTTGTACAGATGATGCTGAAGAGCATGCGTGAAACTCTGCCTAAAGACGGCATGTTCAGCAGTGATTCAACGCGCCTGTATACCAGCATGTATGACCAACAGATTGCGCAGCAGATGACCGCCGGTAAAGGGTTCGGTCTGGCTGACATGATAGTCAAACAGACCGAAGCCGCGCAGGGGATCCAGCCGAAGGATGAGCCGCAGCAGGTGCCGATGAAGTTCGACCTGCAAACGGTGACCAGCTATCAGAACCAGGCGCTGACGCAAATGGTGCGTAAAGCGATACCGAAGGCGACGGTGAGCAGCGATGAGCCGCTCTCCGGCGACAGCAAAGACTTCCTGGCACAGCTTTCGCTGCCGGCCCGACTTGCCAGTGAACAGAGTGGGGTGCCACATCACCTGATTCTGGCGCAGGCCGCGCTGGAATCGGGCTGGGGTCAGCGCCAGATCCGTAAGGAAAACGGCGAGCCGAGCTTCAACATCTTTGGCGTGAAGGCGAATGCCAGCTGGAAGGGGCCGACAACGGAGATCACCACCACCGAATATGAAAACGGTGCGGCGGTGAAGATCAAAGCAAAATTCCGCGTTTACAGCTCTTATCTGGAAGCGTTGTCCGATTATGTAGGCCTGTTGAGCCGCAACCCGCGTTATGCCGCCGTTACGCAGGCGGCTACGCCTGAGCAGGGT
Organism: Enterobacter cloacae complex sp. SHL021; assembly: GCF_049237765.1. Lineage (NCBI taxonomy): Bacteria > Pseudomonadati > Pseudomonadota > Gammaproteobacteria > Enterobacterales > Enterobacteriaceae > Enterobacter > Enterobacter cloacae complex sp. SHL021. The sequence continues at coordinate 291,751 of NZ_JBMKJG010000001.1, forward strand.
GCGCAGGCCCTGCAAAATGCGGGCTATGCCACCGATCCGAACTATGCGCGTAAGCTCACCAGCATGATTCAGCAGCTTAAATCGATGGGCGAGAAAGTCAGCAAAGCCTATAGCACAGATATCGAAAATCTGTTCTGAAATTTCTCAAGTCCCGGTGGAGGCTGCCGATAACTTTCATCAGGACTCGTGTCTGAACGAATAAAAGGAACCTCCATGTCCAGTTTGATTAACAGCGCCATGAGTGGCCTCAGTGCTGCTCAGGCGGCACTCAATACCGTCAGTAATAACATTTCAAGCTATAACGTGGCAGGTTACACCCGCCAGACGACCGTGCTGGGTGCGTCTAACAGCACGCTGACCGGCGGTGGCTGGGTGGGCAACGGGGTGTATGTGTCTGGTGTGCAGCGTGAATATGATGCTTTCATCACCAACCAACTGCGCGCCGCGCAAACGCAGAGTAGCGGTCTGACGACGCGCTATCAGCAGATGTCAAAAATTGACGATGTGCTCTCTGATTCCACCAACTCACTTTCGACGACGCTTCAGGATTTCTTTAAAAGCCTGCAAACGCTGGTGAGCAACGCGGAGGACCCGGCCGCAAGACAGACGGTGCTGGGAAAAGCGGATGGTCTGGTCAATCAGTTTAAAACGAACGACCAGTATCTTCGCGATCAGGATTCTCAGGTTAATACCGCCATCGCTTCAAGCGTTGAGCAGATCAACAACTACGCAAAACAGATTGCGAATCTGAACGATCAGATTTCACGTCTTACCGGCGTAGGGGCAGGTTCATCGCCAAATGATCTGCTGGATCAGCGCGATCAACTGGTGAGTGAGCTGAACCAAATTGTGGGTGTTGAAGTGGCTGTTCAGGACGGTGGCACCTATAACGTCTCCTTTGGCAACGGTTACAGCCTGGTGCAGGGGAGCAAAGCAAACCAGTTAGCTGCGGTGAAATCCAGCGCCGATCCGACCCGGACGACTATCGCCTACAGCGATGAGGTGTCCGGCAACGTCGAAATTCCCGAGAAAATGATCACCACCGGTTCTCTGGGGGGCTTGTTTACGTTCCGCTCAGAAGATCTGGATAAAGCGCGCAACAACCTCAATCAGCTGGCACTGGCCTTTGCGGACGCGATGAATAAGCAGCATGAAGCCGGGTTTGATGCCAATGGCGATGCCGGTGGCAAGCTGTTCGACTTTGGTTCGCCAGCCGTGGTAACCAACAGTCGCAATACCGGTACGGCCGCAATGACGGCCACTGTGGCAGACAGCACCAAAGTGCAGGCAACCGATTATAAGCTGCAGTTTAACGGCACCGACTGGACTATTACCCGTTCGGATAAAACCAGCTTCACCATGGCCCCGGACGCAAGTGGCAATCTCTCCTTTGATGGCCTGAGCGTCAACGTGACCGGTAGCGCGAACGCCAAAGACAGTTTCATCGTCAAGCCTGTTTCTGATGTCATCGTCAATATGGAGCTCAAGTTCAAAGATGAGTCCAAACTGGCTATGGCATCCGCAAGTAACGGCGGCGAGAGCGACAACCGCAATGGCCAAAAACTGCTCGATCTGCAAAACAGTAAGGTTGTTGGCGGCAATAAGACTTTCAACGATGCCTATGCTTCCCTTGTCAGTACGGTCGGCAGCTCAACCGCCGCGCTGAAAACCAGCAGCGAAACGAAAGCGAATGTGGCGACGCAACTGACTAAGCAGCAGCAGTCCATCTCTGGGGTAAACCTCGACGAAGAGTATGGCAACCTGCAGCGCTATCAGCAGTATTACCTTGCCAATGCGCAGGTGTTACAAACTGCCAGCACGCTTTTTGATGCAATTATCAATATTCGTTAAGGCTGAGGTGAAAAATGCGTATTAGCACCCAGATGATGTACGACCAGAATATGCGGGGAATCACCGATTCCCAGAGCAAGTGGCTGAGCTACGGTGAGCAAATGTCCACCGGCAAGCGTGTTAACCGTCCGTCGGACGATCCTATTGCGGCGTCGCAGGCGGTTGTGCTGTCACAATCTCAATCCCAGAATAGCCAGTTTGCCCTGGCGAGAACGTTCGCCACGCAAAAAGTCTCTCTGGAAGATAACGTGCTGAGCCAGGTTAACGCGGCAATTACCAGTGCGAAAGAGAAACTCGTCAACGCAGGAAATGGCACGTTAAGTGATGACGATCGTCTGTCACTGGCGAGCGACTTGCAGGGTATCCGCGATCAGCTGATGAACCTGGCAAACTCAGCGGATGGTAATGGCCGGTATATTTTTGCTGGCTATAAGACTGAAGCGCCACCGTTTGATTCCGTTACCGGTGATTACAACGGCGGAACACAGGCCATCTCTCAGCAGGTTGATACCGCCCGTAATATGGTGATTAGCCACACTGGTCAGCAGATCTTCGAAAGTATTACCAGTAACGCCAAAGAACTGCCTGGCGGCGGTTATGGCGAGACGAATATGTTCAAGATCCTCGACTCGGCCATTTCTGCGCTCAAGGTTCCTGTTGATAACGACTCTGCGGCGGCGGAAGTGCAGAACAAAGCGATTTCTGATGCACAGATCGGCATCACCAATACCCAGAACAATGTCCTTACCGTCGTGGCGGATGTGGGTACCAAGATGAACGAACTGGAAAAACTCGATAACCTGGGCGATGACCGTGCGCTGGGGCAGACTCAGCAGATGAGCGATCTGGTGGATGTTGACTGGAACAGTGCCATTTCTTCTTACATTATGCAGCAGGCTGCCTTGCAGGCGTCCTATAAAGCGTTTAGCGATATGCAGGGTATGTCGCTGTTCCAGTTGAACAAATAACATCTTTACCTCTTAGAACATGTCTTGAAACTGGGCATGTTTTGACTGCCCAATCCGTCTGGATTGGGCATTTTTTTTAGGCGATGTCTGCCTGCACAGAGCTGACGCGAGCGCTCTCAATCAGGCGAATGACCAGCGCAATGACGCCGCATACCGTCGCAAGCGCGACCACCCCGGTCCATCCCGCCAGCGTATAGATATTACTGCCCAGCGCAGAGCCCAGTGCCATGCCGATGAAGATTACCGTAAAGAGCAGGGCGTTCAGGCGTCCACGGGCCTGCGGCTCAAGGCTATACACCAGATTCTGATGCGCCACCAGGCTTGACTGCAGACCCAGATCGAACCCGACGGCGGAGAGGGCAATCAGGATGAGCTGTCCATGAAGGCCCAGCGCGGGCATCAGGAACATCAGGGCAAATGAGACGGTCACGAGAAGCGCACCGAGCTGCGTGACTTTTCCGGCGCCCAGCTTATCGGCCAGACCTCCCGCCAGCGGGGCGGCTAACGCACCTGCAGCACCCGCAATACCAAATCCCCCCGCGACCGCACTTCCTAAGTGATAACGTTCCAGCAGCATCACTGCCAGCGTGGACCAGAAGGCGCTAAAGGCAATCGACAGAAAACCCTGAGCCAGCGCCGCGCGGCGCAGAGCCGGATAACGACGCCACAGGTGTTCCATAGAACGCAGCAGCGCCGGATAGCTCAGGGTGGAGTGGATGGCAAACCGCGGGAGTACGGCCCACATCACAACGCCGATAAACGCAATGCTTGCGGCGGCCAGCTGGTACATGACGCGCCAGCCAAAAGCTTCACCCACCACGCCGCTGACGGTTCGGGAGAGCAGAATACCCAGCAACAGGCCGGTCATCACCGTACCGACGGTTTTCCCCTGTTTGCCTTCCGGTGCAAGGATTGCCGCGGCAGGGACGATATCCTGCGCCATGGTGGCGGCCATGCCAATAAGCAGACTTGCCAGCAGCAGGGAGTGGATCTGTCCGGTCAGGCTACAGCCAAGCAGAAATAGCGCCAGGGCTGCACTTTTTATCAGGATCAGTGTTCTGCGGTCGTGGCGGTCGCCGAGCGGCAGCAGGAACAGGATCCCCAGAGCATATCCTGCCTGGGTAAGCGTCGGGACCATGCCCATTCCTTCAATACTCAGATGCAGGTCAGCGCCCATCAGCGGCAGCAGAGGCTGAGCATAATAGATGGATGCCACACTGAAGCCCGCACCGAGCGCCAGCATTAAGATGACCCAGCGGCTTACGGCATGGGCGGCGGATGTTGTGTTCATAAGATGTTCCTCATTCATCGTGTGTGGCTATTTTTTATCAGCATGCCTTGCAGCGGTAGCGGGCCCGGTGGTAAAACGCTTATACGTTTAGCGTATAGGCAAAGAGATGATTAAAAGAATTGAGCGTATAGACAGGGTGGAGTTAATGCGCACGTTTGTTCGTATTGTTGAGGCCGGATCCCTCTCTGCGGCGGCACGGCAGCTGGCAACCACCCAGGCCACGGTGAGCCGACGGTTGCAGTCGCTTGAGACGATGCTCGGTGTGCGCCTGATATTGCGCACTACCCACACGACGCGTCTGACGGATGACGGCGAGCGCTGCTATCAGCACGCCCGTCGGGTGATTGACAGCTGGCTGGCGCTGGAAGATGAGGTAGGGCAGACAGAAGACGAACCGGTAGGCGTCCTGCGGGTACGCGCCCCGCACGCGTTTGGTCAGGATCAGCTCCTGAAACCGTTAACCGAATTTCTGCAGCGTTATCCGCAGCTTTCTATTGAGTGGATGCTCAACGACCGGTCGGCTGACTTCCTCGGCGACAACCTTGACTGTGCGATTCGGGTGGGCGTCGAGGTTGACCCGGCGACCGTGTCCGTGCTGCTGGCTGAGGTGCCGCGCTCAGTGGTGGCTTCTCCGGCATTGCTGGCCCGTTTTCCGGCGGTTAACACCCCGGAAGATTTGCAGCAGCTTCCCTGGATAGCCATCAGCTCTTTCTACCAGCGCCATGTGGAGCTTTTTCACGATGCCTCGCCAGCCACCGCTCGCGTGGCGATTACTCCCCGCCTCAGTACCGACAGTCTGTATGTCGCACGTAATACGGCTCTCACCGGGCTTGGCGTGGCGGTGGTATCAAGCTGGACAGTGCAGGAGGATATTCGGGAAGGGCGGCTGGTGCATTTACTGCCCGAGTGGCAGCCGGCGGCGTTACCGGTGCATCTGGTTTACCCCTGGTCCCGTTACTATCCGGCGCGCTTGCGGCGTTTTCTGGAGTTGATGCGGCAGATCATGCCGGAGGTCACTGGAATGAGAAAGCCGCTACAGCAGCCATAAAAAAGCCGACCCGAAGGTCGGCTTTCACACTTAGCGTGCGTTATTCAACTGACTGCGGACGGGTTGCTGGTGCAGTAGCCTTGTGCGTAGCACTGTGACCACCGGCAGCACCTTTACCTTCGAAGTTGAACTCCGGGCGAACCCAGTCGCTGTGACGCGGTGCTTCAGGCTCATACTCAGGCGCAGGGGCGCGAGTCATCGGTGCTGTGGCAACGTGCGCAGGCGCGACGGCAACCTTCACCGGCTCGGGTTTCACTTCCGGCGCTTTCGCTTCTTCAACAACAGGTTCAACCTGAATCTCAACGTCCTGCACAACCTCTTCGGTCGTGGTTTCAACGATGGTCTCAGCGGTTTCTTCCACTGCGGCTACAGGTTCAGCCTCTTCAGCGACTTCTTCAGCCACCACGGCATCTTCTTCGGCAATAAGCTGCGGCGCGGCATCAACCGGCGCAGCAATCACTTCTGGATGGGTGGTTTCGACGTCCACAGCGTGAGGTGCTTCAGTTTCAACAACCTGTGGTTCAACCACGGTTGCCGCTTCCGTTACAACCTCTTCTACCGCTGCTACTGGTGCAATCACCTCTTCGGTCACTGCCTGTTCTTCAACAGCCTGTTCCGGGCGAGCAACAGGGTAGCGGATCCAGACTTTACCGGATGCCATTTCAGGTGACGCGCACGCCACGGTCATTGGCATTGGGGACTGCGTTGGGTAACGCTCGTCACGGTAGCGACGACGACGCTGACCGCTCACGCGCAGATGACGCGGAGAACGGCGCGAGCGACGCGGCATACCCGCGTTGTCACGGTTTTCACCGTTTTCATCCTGCTCTACCTGATTTTCCACGACGGCCGGGAGGTCAACTTTCGCAACCTGCGTGCCCGTTGTGGTTTCTGTCACTTCGGCTGCGACAGCTGCGGTTTCTTCTGCCTGAACAGCACCGACGCGCACTTTCTGAGTCAGCTGACGCTGCTTACGACGTGGCATTACCTGAGTACGTTCTTCCTGCTCGGTCTCCTGCTGCTCAGCAGGCTCTTCGCGATTCAGGTTTTTAACGTCCTGCTGCGCCTGGCGTTTTTCGTCGTTACGGCGACGGTTACGCTCACGGCGAGGCTGCTGCTCGTCGCGCTGTTTGCTCTTCTCGGACTCATCGCCCGCCTGCTGGCGAATTTCACGATCTTCAACGTTCTGCTGTTGTTTCTCGCGACGGTTGCGACGGTTGTCTTCGCGTTGCTCACGGCCTTCATTGTTGTCCGAACGGTTGTCACGACGCTCGTTACGGTCGCTGCGGTCATTACGATCGCGGCGGTTGTTCTGACGCTTACGACGGTCCTGCTGACGCTCAGGTTTAGCCGCTTTAGGTTCTTCTTTCGGCTGCTCTGGCTGAACTTCTTCACCTGCGAACATTTTCTTCAGCGCGCCAAAGAAACGGCTCAGCAGACCCGGTTGTGCTGGCTCGGCTTTTGCCGCCACTGCCGGTTTTTGTGCCGCAGGTTTAGCCGCTGGTTTTTCCAGGGCACTTTCTGGCGGAGCTTCTGGCATGATGAAGGTCGCTAACGCAGGCTGCTCTGGCAGTTTACGCTCGGCTGGCTCTTCATCAGATGGCAGCGCCATCTCTTCTTCATGCAACTTCGGCAGCAGGTAGCTGAGCGTGCTGGTCTCTTCGCCTTTACGGACACGCTGCACGTGATAGTGCGGCGTTTCCATCTGGTCGTTTGGCACGATGATGCAGCGAACGCCGCCCTGGCGCGCTTCAATGGCACTCACCGCGGCACGTTTTTCGTTCAGCAGGTAGGAGGCAATTGGCACCGGAACAATGGCGTGAACCTCTTTGGTGTTCTCTTTCAGCGCTTCTTCTTCAATCAGACGCAGAATAGAGAGAGACAGAGATTCGTTATCACGAACGGTCCCGGTACCGGAGCAGCGCGGGCAAACGTGATGGCTGGATTCGCCCAGAGACGGGCTCAGGCGCTGGCGGGACATCTCCAGCAGGCCAAAGCGTGAAATATGGCTAATCTGGATACGCGCACGATCCTGGCGCACCGCTTCGCGCAGACGGTTTTCAACCGCACGCTGGTGACGAACAGGGGTCATGTCGATAAAGTCGATAACAATCAGGCCACCCAGGTCGCGCAGGCGGAGCTGGCGGGCGATTTCATCAGCGGCTTCAAGGTTGGTGTTGAAGGCGGTCTCTTCGATATCGCCGCCGCGCGTCGCACGTGCGGAGTTGATGTCGATAGCGGTCAGCGCTTCTGTGGTATCGATAACGATAGAACCGCCGGATGGCAGACGCACTTCACGCTGGAAGGCGGACTCAATCTGGGATTCAATCTGATAGTGGCTGAACAGCGGGATTTCACCGGTGTACAGTTTGATTTTGCTGGTGAAGTCCGGACGACCCAGTGCGGCGATGTGCTGGCGAGCCAGCTCAAGCACTTTCGGATTGTCGATGAGAATTTCACCGATATCCTGACGCAGATAATCGCGGAAGGCACGTACAATAACATTACTTTCCTGGTGGATCAGGAACGGAGCAGGGCGGCTTTCTGCTGCTTTCTGGATAGCTTCCCAGTGCTTCAGACGGAAGCTTAAGTCCCACTGCAGCGCTTCGGCAGATTTGCCCACACCGGCGGTACGCACGATAAGACCCATGCCATCCGGCAGTTCAAGACTGGCCAGCGCTTCTTTCAGTTCGGTACGGTCATCGCCTTCGATACGTCGAGAGATACCACCCGCACGCGGGTTGTTTGGCATCAGCACCAGATAACTTCCTGCCAGGCTGATAAAGGTTGTCAGTGCGGCACCTTTGTTGCCGCGCTCTTCTTTATCAATCTGAACAATCACTTCCTGACCTTCACGCAGAACATCTTTGATATTCGGACGGCCATGAGCGTTGTAGTTAGCAGGGAAATATTCGCGGGCGATTTCTTTCAGAGGGAGGAAACCATGACGCTCAGCACCGTAATCGACAAATGCAGCCTCAAGGCTTGGTTCAATGCGGGTGATTTTACCTTTGTAAATGTTCGCTTTTTTCTGTTCGTGTCCAGGACTTTCGATATCCAGATCGTACAGGCGCTGCCCATCCACAAGGGCGACACGCAACTCTTCTTGCTGAGTTGCGTTGATTAACATTCTTTTCATCGTAACTTACTCGTTATTCTTACATTGACGACAAAGCTGCGGGCAAGGTGACGCTTTCCGGGGTATGAACCGATGGCCTCGTGTCTATTCACGTCGCCAACCTCACGGTTGTCGCTCGCTTAAGAGGCGCAGAGTGTCGGTTGCCTGTGTTTCATACGGAAACACAGCGCAATTATCAGGGGAATTGCCTGGGTAGAACTCTCCAGAGAACAATCCTTATACCGGGAAGTACTGCAACCCGCAGCCCGCTAACTGCCTGAAAGATCAATACGTCTTACGCCATTGCTGCGTGGATGATCGGTCAGACAAAATTGGTCATTCCGTCGACATCCTTACAAAACCCGGATTTAACGCGGAAAACGGCTTCATTATTCCACTGCTCGCCGGGTTATAGCAAGATGACTTTTACCAATTATCACCCGGTTACTCACAGTTTCTACACTTCAGGATGGTGATTGGTTTAATAACCACCAAATCGATTGCGCGAAACCGGGGCAGGCCGGATAAAAGTAAATATAAGCATAGAAAAATGAGTGGCGCTAATGCCTGACGATATTTAGAATCGCCAACCATGAAAACAGAGACTCCAGCCGTAAAAATGGTTGCTATCGCCGATGATGAAGCGGGGCAACGTATCGATAACTTTTTGCGCACCCAGCTGAAAGGGGTACCAAAAAGCATGATTTACCGCATCCTGCGTAAGGGCGAGGTGCGGGTTAACAAAAAACGCGTGAAACCTGAGTATAAGCTCGAAGCCGGTGACGAAGTGCGTATCCCGCCGGTGCGTGTTGCCGAACGTGAAGAAGAGGTCGTGTCGCCTAAGCTGCAGAAGGTGGCTGCCCTGAGTGATGTGATCCTGTATGAAGATGATCATATCCTGGTGCTGAATAAACCGTCGGGTACGGCGGTACACGGCGGCAGCGGTCTCAGCTTCGGCGTGATTGAAGGGCTGCGCGCGCTGCGCCCGGAAGCCCGTTTCCTCGAACTGGTTCACCGTCTCGATCGTGACACCTCTGGCGTGCTGCTGGTCGCCAAAAAACGTTCAGCCCTGCGCTCGTTGCACGAGCAGTTGCGCGAAAAAGGGATGCAGAAAGATTATCTGGCGCTGGTGCGCGGTCAGTGGCAGTCCCACGTGAAAGTGGTGCAGGCCCCGCTGTTGAAAAATATTTTGCAAAGCGGTGAGCGAATTGTTCGCGTCAGCCAGGAAGGTAAACCGTCTGAGACGCGCTTTAAAGTAGAAGAGCGCTATGAGTTTGCCACCCTGGTGCGCTGTAGCCCGGTGACGGGCCGAACCCATCAGATTCGCGTGCATACCCAGTTTGCGGGCCATCCGATTGCGTTTGACGATCGCTATGGCGACAGGGAATTTGATAAGCAACTGGCGGGGACGGGGCTGTCGCGTCTGTTCCTGCATGCGGCAGCGCTGAAGTTTACCCATCCAAATACCGGCGAGACTATACGTATTGAAGCGCCGCTGGATGAGCAGTTGAAACGCTGCCTGAAAGTTCTGCGCGGCTAAGGTAAAAGTTAAACGGCAACGGAGTTGCCGTTTTTAATGTTTGCACCCTCTCCCTGTGGGTGAGGGCATCAGGCCGCAAAAAGTCACGCCGTCAGCGGATTACACGCTTCGCGTCTTAACATCTGGCACATCGCAATCAGCGGTAAGCCCACCAGCGTGTTCGGATCACGCCCCTCCAGCTTTTCGAAGAGCGCAATCCCAAGACCTTCACTTTTAAAACTGCCGGCGCAGTTGAGAGGCCGTTCACGACGCACATAATCAGTGATTTCTTGCTCGCTCAGGTGTCGGAAGTGAACATCAAACGGTTCGCATTCGGTCTGCAGGTGGCCCACGGCGGAGTTGTAGAGCGCGAGGCCGGTATAAAAGGTAACAATATTGCCGCGCGCCTGCATAAGCTGTTTACAGGCATTCTCTTCGGTGTGTGGCTTACCGGTGATGACACCATCCAGCACGCAAACCTGATCGGAGCCTATAATCAAATGCGAAGGGTATTGTGCGGCAAGCGATTGTGCTTTCTCTTTCGCCAGACGCGTCACTAAATGACGCGGCGACTCGCCAGGTTGTGGCGTCTCGTCAACGTCCGGCGCGGCACACACAAACGGGATCCCGAGCTTTTCCAGCAACATTCGGCGGTAGGGAGAAGTGGAAGCGAGAACGAGATTTGGCATATTTTTATCACCAGATATAGCGTATCGATGCCAGCCATTTTAAACTACAGGCCGCAATGTGTGCGAATAATTGGCAAAAGGCAGCCCTGGTTGCCTTTTTCTTTGACTATATGCCGTTACAAAGTTAATATGCGCGCCCTATGCAAAAGGTAAAATTACCCCTGACTCTTGATCCGGTTCGTACGGCTCAAAAACGCCTCGATTACGAAGGTATCTATACTTCCGATCAGGCTGAGCGTATTGCCGAATCCGTAGTCAGTGTGGACAGTGATGTGGAATGCTCCATGTCGTTCGCTATCGATAACCAGCGTCTTGCCGTTTTAACCGGTGATGCAAAGGTGACGGTAACGCTCGAATGTCAGCGTTGCGGGAAACCGTTCACACAGCACGTTCACACAACGTATTGTTTCAGTCCGGTTCGTTCTGACGAACAGGCTGAGGCACTCCCGGAAGCGTATGAGCCGATTGAGGTTAACGAATTCGGTGAAATCGATCTTCTGGCTCTGGTTGAAGATGAAATCATCCTCACCTTGCCAGTGGTTCCGGTGCATGATTCTGAACACTGTGAAGTGTCCGAGGCGGACATGGTCTTTGGGGAACTGCCTGATGAAGCGCAAAAACCAAACCCATTTGCCGTATTAGCCAGCTTAAAGCGTAAGTAATTGAGGAGTAAGGTCCATGGCCGTACAACAGAATAAACCAACCCGTTCCAAACGTGGCATGCGTCGTTCCCATGACGCGCTGACTGCAGTTACCAGCCTGTCTGTAGACAAGACTTCTGGTGAGAAACACCTGCGTCACCACATCACTGCTGACGGTTTCTACCGCGGCCGCAAGGTTATCACTAAGTAATCACGCGTTTGCGTGATTAGGCTTAGTGAGGAACTCCCCGTGCAAACGGGGAATTTACCGAACCAGGCTGCGACGATACCTTGACACGTCTAACCCTGGCGTTAGATGTCATGGGAGGAGATTTTGGGCCTTCCGTGACAGTGCCTGCAGCATTGCAGGCACTGAATTCTAATTCGCAACTCACACTTCTTTTAGTCGGCAATCCCGACACAATCACGCCATTACTTGCAAAAGCTGACTTCGAACAACGTTCACGTCTGCAGATTATTCCTGCGCAGTCAGTTATTGCCAGTGATGCCCGGCCATCGCAGGCGATTCGCAATAGCCGTGGCAGCTCTATGCGAATGGCGCTGGAGCTGGTAAAAGAAGGACGTGCGCAGGCCTGCGTCAGCGCGGGAAATACCGGCGCGCTGATGGGGCTGTCGAAATTACTGCTCAAGCCTATTGAGGGCATTGAGCGTCCTGCGCTGGTGACGGTACTCCCGCATCAGCAAAAGGGCAAAACGGTGGTGCTCGATCTGGGCGCTAACGTCGATTGTGATAGTACAATGCTGGCTCAGTTTGCCGTGATGGGGTCGGTGTTGGCAGAAGAAGTGGTCGGGATCAAGACTCCCCGTGTTGCGTTACTGAACATAGGTGAAGAAGAGACCAAAGGCCTGGACAGCATTCGTGAGGCTGCCGAATTGCTTAAACAGGTTCCCTCCATCAACTATATTGGTTATCTCGAAGCCAATGAGTTGCTGACGGGGAAAACGGATGTTCTGGTGTGTGATGGCTTCACTGGAAACGTGACGTTGAAGACCATGGAAGGGGTTGTGCGAATGTTCCTTTCTCTCCTCAAATCGCAGGGCGAAGGTAAAAAAAGCGCCTGGTGGCTGATTTTATTAAAGCGTTGGTTACAAAAAAGCCTGACGCGGCGATTCAGTCACCTCAACCCCGACCAGTATAATGGCGCCTGTCTGTTAGGATTGCGCGGCATTGTGATCAAGAGTCACGGTGCCGCCAATCAGCGAGCATTTACTGTCGCCATTGAACAGGCAGTGCAGGCGGTGCAGCGACAAGTCCCTCAGCGGATTGCCGCTCGCCTGGAATCTGTATTAGCTAAAAGTGACTGAGCGTACATGTATACGAAGATTATTGGTACCGGCAGCTATCTGCCAACACAAGTGCGAACCAACGCCGATCTGGAAAAAATGGTAGATACGTCTGACGAGTGGATTGTCACGCGCACAGGTATCCGTGAACGTCGTATCGCCGCGCCAGACGAAACCGTGTCCACCATGGGTTACGAAGCCGCACAGCGTGCTATCGAGATGGCGGGCATCGATAAAGATCAGATTGGTTTGATCGTGGTTGCCACAACATCGGCCACGCATGCTTTCCCAAGCGCAGCGTGCCAGGTGCAGAATATGCTCGGTATTAAAGGCTGCCCGGCGTTTGACGTTGCCGCAGCCTGCGCAGGTTTCACCTATGCATTGAGCGTTGCCGATCAGTATGTAAAATCCGGCGCGGTGAAGTATGCGCTGGTGATCGGAGCTGACGTGTTGGCGCGTACCTGCGATCCAACCGATCGCGGAACGATCATTATTTTTGGCGATGGCGCGGGTGCCGTACTGCTGGGTCAGTCTGAAGAGCCGGGCATCATCTCCACGCATCTGCATGCTGACGGTAGCTATGGCGAACTGTTAACGCTGCCTAATGCCGACCGTGTGAATCCGGACAGCTCTATCTACCTGACCATGGCAGGTAACGAAGTGTTTAAGGTCGCGGTGACGGAACTGGCCCACATTGTTGATGAAACGCTGGAGGCGAATGGCCTTGAGCGCACCGCACTCGACTGGCTGGTGCCGCATCAGGCGAACCTGCGTATTATCAGTGCAACCGCGAAAAAGCTGGGCATGTCGATGGATAACGTTGTGGTGACGCTCGATCGCCACGGCAATACCTCTGCGGCGTCAGTACCGTGCGCCTTTGATGAAGCGGTACGTGACGGACGAATCAAACGGGGCCAGTTGGTCTTGCTTGAAGCCTTCGGTGGCGGGTTCACCTGGGGTTCCGCGCTGGTTCGTTTCTAGGATAAGGATTAAAAGATGACGCAATTTGCTTTTGTGTTTCCGGGTCAGGGCTCTCAAACCGTTGGGATGTTGTCTGAAATGGCAGCAAACTATCCGGTAATCGAAGAGACTTTCCGTGAAGCTTCCGATGCGCTGGGTTATGATTTATGGGCGCTGACCCAACAAGGTCCGGCCGAAGAGCTGAACAAAACCTGGCAGACTCAGCCAGCACTGCTGACCGCTTCCGTTGCGCTGTGGCGCGTCTGGCAGCAGAAGGGCGGTAAAGCGCCAGCCCTGCTCGCGGGCCATAGCCTGGGTGAATACTCTGCACTGGTCTGTGCCGGTGTGATCGCCTTTGCTGACGCGGTACGCCTGGTAGAACTGCGTGGTAAATTCATGCAGGAAGCGGTGCCAGAAGGCACGGGCGGCATGTCTGCTATTATCGGTCTCGACGATGCTTCCATCGCAAAAGCGTGTGAAGAATCAGCAGAAGGTCAGGTGGTTTCACCGGTTAACTTCAACTCGCCAGGCCAGGTGGTTATCGCCGGTCATAAAGAAGCGGTTGAACGTGCAGGTGCAGCCTGTAAAGCCGCGGGGGCGAAACGTGCGCTGCCGCTGCCAGTGAGTGTTCCGTCCCACTGTGCGCTGATGAAACCTGCTGCTGACAAGCTGGCGGTTGAACTGGAAAAAATTACCTTTAACGCACCGACGATTTCCGTTGTGAACAACGTTGATGTGAAATGTGAAACCACGCCGGAGGCTATCCGTGATGCGCTGGTTCGCCAGCTTTATAGCCCGGTACAGTGGACCAAAACCGTTGAGTTTATGGCCTCTCAGGGCGTTGAGCACCTGTACGAAGTCGGCCCAGGGAAAGTCCTGACTGGTTTGACAAAACGTATTGTTGACACCCTGACTGCCTCGGCGATTAACGAGCCGGAAGCCATTGAAGCGGCACTCTCGCAATAAAAGAGGAATACCATGAGTTTTGAAGGAAAAATTGCCCTGGTCACTGGCGCAAGCCGCGGTATCGGGCGTGCAATTGCTGAAACACTGGCCGCGCGCGGCGCGAAAGTGATTGGTACAGCAACCAGCGAGAATGGCGCGAAGGCCATCAGCGACTATCTGGGTGCGAACGGTAAAGGTCTGGTACTGAATGTGACCGAACCTGCATCTATCGAATCTGTTCTGGAAAATATTCGCGCAGAGTTTGGCGAAGTGGATATTCTGGTCAATAATGCCGGGATCACTCGCGATAACCTGTTGATGCGAATGAAAGACGACGAGTGGAACGATATTATCGAAACCAACCTGTCATCTGTATTCCGTCTGTCAAAAGCGGTAATGCGCGCTATGATGAAAAAGCGTCATGGTCGTATTATCACTGTCGGTTCTGTGGTTGGTACCATGGGAAATGCTGGTCAGGCTAACTACGCTGCGGCGAAAGCAGGTCTGATTGGTTTCAGTAAGTCGCTGGCGCGTGAAGTCGCGTCCCGCGGGATTACTGTAAACGTTGTTGCTCCGGGCTTTATTGAAACGGACATGACGCGTGCGCTGACTGATGAGCAGCGTGCGGGTACGCTGGCAGCTGTTCCTGCGGGCCGCTTAGGCGACCCTAAAGAAATTGCCAGCGCGGTTGCATTTTTAGCCTCTGACGAAGCGGGTTACATCACTGGTGAAACCCTCCACGTCAACGGCGGGATGTATATGGTTTAATCACGATCGAAAATATTTGCGTTATTGGGGGGATTGGCCTCAAAATAACGTAAAATCGTGGTAAGACCTGCCGGGATTTAGTTGCAAATTTTTCAACATTTTATACACTACGAAAACCATCGCGAAAGCGAGTTTTGATAGGAAATTTAAGAGTATGAGCACTATCGAAGAACGCGTTAAGAAAATTATCGGCGAACAGCTGGGCGTTAAGCAGGAAGAAGTTGTGAACTCCGCTTCCTTCGTTGAAGACCTGGGCGCAGATTCTCTTGACACCGTTGAGCTGGTAATGGCTCTGGAAGAAGAGTTTGATACTGAGATTCCGGACGAAGAAGCTGAGAAGATCACCACCGTTCAGGCTGCCATTGATTACATCAACGGCCACCAGGCGTAAGTGAACATCTCCAGGCGGTCATTCGACCGCCTGAGTTTTATCTTTTTTAGTCCCACGAATCTCTTTTTTTATCCCTCCCTGGAGGACAAACGTGTCTAAGCGTCGTGTAGTTGTGACCGGACTTGGCATGTTGTCTCCTGTCGGCAATACCGTAGAGTCCACCTGGAAAGCTCTCCTTGCCGGTCAGAGCGGCATCAGCCTAATCGACCATTTCGATACTAGCGCCTATGCAACGAAATTTGCTGGCTTAGTAAAGGATTTTAACTGTGAAGAGATCATCTCGCGCAAAGAACAGCGCAAGATGGATGCCTTCATTCAATATGGAATTGTCGCTGGCGTTCAGGCCATGCAGGATTCTGGCCTTGAAATTACGGAAGAGAACGCAACCCGTATCGGTGCCGCTATTGGCTCCGGGATTGGCGGTCTTGGTCTGATCGAGGAAAACCATTCATCTCTCATGAATGGCGGACCGCGTAAAATCAGCCCGTTCTTCGTTCCGTCCACGATTGTTAATATGGTGGCGGGTCACCTGACCATCATGTTCGGTCTGCGTGGGCCAAGCATTTCTATCGCGACCGCATGTACCTCTGGCGTGCATAACATCGGCCAGGCCGCGCGTATGATTGCGTACGGCGATGCAGATGCTATGGTGGCGGGCGGTGCTGAAAAAGCCAGTACCCCGCTTGGCGTGGGTGGCTTTGGTGCTGCGCGCGCGCTGTCTACCCGCAACGATAATCCTCAGGCGGCAAGCCGTCCTTGGGACAAAGACCGTGACGGTTTCGTGCTGGGCGATGGTGCAGGTATGCTCGTTCTGGAAGAGTACGAACATGCGAAAAAACGTGGCGCGAAAATTTATGCTGAAGTCGTTGGCTTTGGTATGAGCAGCGATGCCTATCACATGACGTCACCGCCAGAAAATGGTGCAGGCGCCGCGCTGGCCATGGAAAACGCGATTCGCGATGCGGGTATTACCCCAGCGCAAATCGGCTACGTTAACGCACACGGTACCTCTACCCCTGCGGGCGATAAAGCAGAAGCTCAGGCTGTTAAGTCTATCTTCGGTGAATCTGCCAGCCGCGTACTGGTCAGTTCCACAAAATCCATGACCGGTCACCTGTTGGGTGCGGCGGGGGCAGTAGAGTCTATTTACTCTATTCTTGCGCTGCGCGACCAGGCTGTTCCGCCAACCATCAACCTGGATAACCCGGATGAAGGTTGCGATCTGGACTTCGTTCCTCACGAAGCGCGCCAGGTGAGTGGAATGGAGTACACCCTGTGTAACTCCTTCGGCTTTGGCGGTACTAACGGTTCTCTGATCTTCAAAAAGATCTGAGTCTGCGTACCCTATGGCTGTGAAAAAAGGTCCGCTTGTCGGGCCTTTTTTATTCAGGCTAATCTTCTTGTCGGCTGCACGACATCCTGCCAGACTAAACGCCCACGCATAAGGAGCCACCATGTTTTTAATCAATGGCCTTGAGCAAGAATCTCTGCCTGCCAGCGACAGGGCGACTCAGTTTGGTGATGGCTGCTTTACCACGGCGCGCATTGCGGATGGCGACGTGTGTCTGCTGGATGCGCATATACGTCGTCTGCAAACGGCCTGCAAAACGTTACTGATCCCCTTTACGCAATGGGACACGTTGCGCCAGGAAATGCGCCAGCTTGCGTCCGGAAAGCCCAGTGGGGTACTCAAGGCCATTATCAGCCGCGGCAGCGGTGGACGGGGTTATAGCGGTGCCAGTTGCCAACATCCCACCCGGATCCTGTCGGTTTCTGCGTATCCTGCCCAGTATACGCGCTGGCGTGAAGAGGGCGTTACCCTGACCCTCAGCCCGGTACGTCTGGGAAGAAACCCCATGCTTGCCGGGATAAAACATCTCAATCGTCTTGAGCAGGTGCTAATCCGTACTCATCTTGAGCAGACGGCAGCCGATGAAGCGCTGGTTCTTGACAGCGAAGGGTTCATTACGGAATGCTGTGCGGCTAATTTATTCTGGCGGCAGGGCAACACTGTTTTCACGCCTTCGCTGGAACAGGCGGGAGTCAACGGTATTATGCGTCAGTTTTGTGTGCAGCAGCTGGCACGCTCTGACTTTCACGTTGTCGAAGTTAACGCACGCGAAGAGGCGTTGCAGGCAGCAGATGAAATCGTTATTTGCAACGCGCTGATGCCGGTTATACCTGTCCGCGCTTATGGTCAAATTTGCTTGCCATCGCGCGAGCTGTTCTCTTTTTTAGCCCCGATATGTGAGCAAACCAGATAGTCATGAAGAAAATGTTGCGCTTTGTCCTCCTTCTAATCGTTGCGCTGGGTATCGCTGGCGGCGCGGGAATGTGGAAAGTTCGCCAGCTGGCGGACAGTAAGATCCTGATTAAGGACGAAACGATCTTTACCCTGAAAGCGGGAACCGGGCGACTGGCGCTCGGTGAACAGCTTTATGGCGATAAAATCATTAATCGTCCACGCGTGTTCCAGTGGTTATTGCGTGTGGAACCTGAGCTGTCTCATTTTAAAGCTGGCACCTATCGTTTCACGCCCGGGATGACCGTCAGAGAGATGCTGCAGTTGCTGGAAAGCGGCAAAGAAGCGCAGTTCCCGCTGCGGTTTGTTGAAGGGATGCGCCTTAGCGATTACCTCAAACAGCTGCGTGATGCGCCGTATATTAAACACACGCTAAAAGATGACAGTTACCAGACGGTTGCCGCGGTACTTGAATTTGAACATCCCGAGTGGGTTGAAGGCTGGTTCTGGCCGGACACCTGGATGTATACAGCCGGAACAACCGATGTGGCGATCCTGAAGCGTGCGCACAAAAAAATGGTCGCGGCGGTGGAGTCTGCGTGGGAAGGGCGCGCCGATGGCCTGCCGTATAAAGATCAAAACCAGTTTGTCACCATGGCCTCAATTATTGAGAAAGAGACCGCGGTGGCTTCAGAGCGCGACCAGGTGGCGTCGGTCTTTATCAACCGACTGCGCATTGGCATGCGTCTGCAAACTGACCCTACCGTGATTTACGGAATGGGTGAGAACTACAGCGGCAAGATTTCACGAAAAGATCTGGAGACGCCGACGGCGTATAATACCTACGTTATTAGCGGCCTGCCGCCAGGCCCGATTGCCACGCCGAGCGAAGCCTCGCTTAAGGCGGCCGCGCATCCGGCAAAAACACCGTATCTCTACTTTGTGGCTGATGGAAAAGGGGGGCATACCTTTAACACCAACCTTGCCAGCCATAATCGCTCCGTTCAGGATTATCTGAAGGCACTTAAGGAAAAAAATGCGCAGTAAATACATTGTCATTGAGGGACTCGAAGGAGCCGGTAAAACCACAGCCCGCAACGTGGTAATCGAAACGCTGAAAACGCTCGGCGTTGCGGACATGGTGTTTACCCGTGAACCCGGCGGTACGCAGCTGGCTGAAAAGCTGCGCAGCCTGGTGCTGGATATCAAATCCGTGGGCGATGAAGTTATCACTGACAAAGCCGAAGTGCTGATGTTCTATGCCGCTCGCGTGCAGTTGGTAGAGACGGTCATCAAACCGGCTCTGGCCGCTGGCAAGTGGGTCATTGGCGACCGTCACGATCTGTCGACTCAGGCGTATCAGGGCGGGGGACGCGGAATTGACCAGACAATGCTGGCAACGTTGCGTGATGCAGTATTAGGGGATTTCCGCCCCGATCTGACGCTGTATCTGGATGTAACGCCGGAAGTGGGCCTGAAGCGCGCGCGCGCGCGCGGCGAGCTGGATCGCATTGAGCAAGAGTCGCTCGACTTCTTTAATCGCACCCGCGCGCGTTATCTTGAACTCGCCAGTCAGGACAGTTCCATTCGCACCATTGATGCGACGCAGTCCCTGGAAGAGGTGACCCGTTCCATCGAGGAAACTGTCAAACACTGGCTACAGGAGCAACAGGCATGAAATGGTACCCATGGTTGCGCCCGCACTTTGAACAGCTGATCGCCAGCTATCAGGCCGGACGGGGGCATCATGCGTTACTGATTCAGGCATTGCCGGGCATGGGTGAAGATGCATTGATCTACGCCATCACCCGTTTTCTGATGTGCCAGCAGCCAGAAGGTCACAAAAGCTGCGGTAAATGCCGCGGCTGCCAGCTGATGCAGGCGGGCACACATCCTGACTATTACACGCTGGAGCCTGAGAAGGGCAAAAGTGCGCTCGGTATCGATGCCGTGCGTGAAGTCAGTGAAAAATTATACGAGCACGCACGACTGGGTGGCGCAAAAGTCGTCTGGCTGAAAGACGCGGCGTTGCTTACCGAGGCGGCGGCAAACGCGCTGCTTAAAACGCTGGAGGAGCCACCGGAAAAAACGTGGTTCTTCCTGTCATGCCGCGATCCGGGTCGATTACTGGCGACGTTACGCAGTCGGTGTCGGCTTCATCACCTTGCGACTCCCCAGGAATCGTGGGCGCTGAGCTGGCTGGAGCGTGAGGTGACAACGTCACAGGATAGCGCGTTGTCCGCATTGCGCCTCAGCAGCGGCGCACCTGCCGCGGCGCTGGCTCTGCTGCAGGCGGACGTCTGGTCGCAACGAGAAGCGCTTTGCCGCGCCGTTGCCTCTGCGCTGGAGAGCGGTGACTGGTTGAGCGTACTGCCTGCACTTAGCAGCGATCAGGCTGCCGAGCGTCTGCACTGGTTGGCTGCCTTACTTCTGGATGCCCTCAAGATCCAGCAGGGGGCCACGCTGCTGACCAATCCCGATGTCTGGCCACTGGTAAACACGCTGGCGAATCGTCTGCCAGGCGCCACGTTGCGTGCGATCCTGCACGATACTTGCCAGAGCCGCGAACAACTTTTAACGGTAACCGGTCTTAATCGCGAGCTTGTACTGACCGACCAGTTACTGCGTATCGAACATTACCTGCAACCAGGCGTTACTCCGCCTGTTTCCCATCTCTGAGAGAGACATTATGTTTTTAGTCGACTCACACTGCCATCTCGATGGCCTGGATTATCAATCCCTGCATAAAGACGTGGACGACGTGCTGGCAAAAGCCGCCGCCCGCGATGTGAAATTTTGCCTTGCGGTGGCTACCACGCTGCCGGGCTATCGCACCATGCGTGAGCTGGTGGGCGTTCGCCCTAATGTGGTCTTTTCCTGTGGCGTGCATCCGCTCAATCAGGATGAAGCATACGACGTTGAGGAGTTACGTCGTCTGGCGGCCGAAGAGGGCGTGGTAGCGATGGGGGAAACCGGGCTGGACTATTACTACACGCCGGAGACCATGGCGCGTCAGCAGGAGTCCTTCCGCCATCACATTCGCATTGGCCGTGAGCTTAACAAACCGGTTATCGTTCATACCCGCGATGCCCGCGCCGATACCCTGGCGATCCTCAGGGAAGAAAACGTGACGGATTGCGGTGGCGTACTACACTGTTTCACAGAAGACAGAGAAACGGCGGGAAAACTGCTTGATTTAGGGTTTTATATCTCGTTTTCCGGGATCGTGACGTTCCGTAACGCTGAGCAGCTTCGCGATGCTGCGCGTTATGTTCCGCTCGATCGTATTCTGGTGGAAACAGACTCTCCTTATCTGGCTCCGGTACCGCATCGCGGTAAAGAAAACCAGCCAGCAATGACGAGAGACGTGGCTGAATACATGGCCGTTCTGAAGGGCGTCAGTATCGAAGAGCTGGCCCGCGTCACGACGGAAAACTTCTCTACACTGTTCCATATTGACCCCGCCCGCCTGCAATCTGTTTGATACACCTGTTTTTTTTAGGCTCGTAATTAATAGTTAAAACGAGTAAAGTTCACCGCCTCATTTGGGGCGGTGATGGTGTTTTTAGACACATCCAGAAATGCTTTTTGTAAATAACTGAAAGTTTTTCGACCGTCTTAAGCTGAAACGTGATAGCCGTCAAACAAACTCAGAGGGAATTATTTTACTCTGTGTAATAAATAAAGGGCGCTTAGATGTCCTGTCCACGGCACGGTACTCCCCCCGGGCCAATGCGTGAAAGCGTAAAAAAAGCACAAATACTCAGGAGCACTCTCAATTATGTTTAAGAATGCATTTGCTAACCTGCAAAAGGTCGGTAAATCGCTGATGCTGCCAGTATCCGTACTGCCTATCGCAGGTATCCTGCTGGGTGTCGGTTCTGCAAACTTCAGCTGGCTGCCAGCCGTAGTGTCCCACGTAATGGCCGAAGCAGGCGGTTCTGTCTTTGCTAACATGCCGCTGATCTTCGCTATCGGTGTTGCTCTGGGCTTCACCAATAACGACGGCGTTTCTGCGCTGGCTTCTGTGGTTGCCTACGGCATCATGGTGAAAACCATGGCTGTGGTTGCACCGCTGGTTCTGCATTTACCTGCTGAAGAGATCGCAGCGAAACACCTGGCGGATACCGGTGTTCTGGGCGGTATCATCTCCGGTGCGATTGCAGCGTATATGTTTAACCGCTTCTATCGCATCAAGCTGCCTGAGTATCTGGGCTTCTTCGCGGGCAAGCGTTTCGTTCCGATCATCTCTGGTCTGGCAGCGATTTTCACGGGTGTGATCCTGTCCTTCATCTGGCCACCTATCGGTACGGCAATCCAGACCTTCTCTCAGTGGGCTGCTTATCAGAACCCGGTAGTGGCGTTTGGTATCTACGGCTTCATCGAGCGTTGCCTGGTGCCATTTGGTCTGCACCACATCTGGAACGTTCCATTCCAGATGCAGATTGGTGAATTCACCAACGCAGCAGGTCAGGTGTTCCACGGTGATATCCCACGTTACATGGCGGGTGACCCAACTGCAGGTAAACTGTCTGGTGGCTTCCTGTTCAAAATGTATGGTCTGCCAGCCGCGGCAATTGCAATCTGGCACTCTGCTAAACCAGAGAACCGTGCAAAAGTGGGCGGTATCATGATCTCCGCAGCGCTGACCTCGTTCCTGACCGGTATCACCGAGCCGATCGAGTTCTCCTTCATGTTCGTTGCGCCGATCCTGTACGTTATCCACGCGATTCTGGCGGGTCTGGCGTTCCCAATCTGTATCCTGCTGGGTATGCGTGACGGTACGTCCTTCTCACACGGCCTGATCGACTTCATCGTTCTGTCCGGTAACAGCAGCAAACTGTGGCTGTTCCCAATCGTGGGTGCGTGCTACGCCGTTGTTTACTACACCATCTTCCGCGTGCTGATCAAAGCACTGGACCTGAAAACGCCAGGTCGTGAAGATGCAACAGAAGACAGCAAAGCAGGCGCGACCAGCGAGATGGCTCCGGCACTGGTTGCAGCATTCGGCGGTAAAGAGAACATCACTAACCTGGACGCGTGTATCACTCGTCTGCGTGTGAGCGTTGCCGATGTTGCGAAAGTAGACCAGCCGGGTCTGAAAAAACTGGGCGCAGCGGGTGTGGTTGTTGCAGGTTCTGGTGTTCAGGCAATCTTCGGTACCAAATCCGATAACCTGAAAACCGAAATGGATGAATACATCCGCAACAGCTAAGCTGTGACCTGGGGAGACTAAGGCAGCCGAATGGCTGCCTTTTTTATGCCTGCAGTTTTGTTATGCCGGGTAGCGGCTGAACATTCAGAAGTCGTAGCTCGCGCTTACAGAGACGTTCAGCGGCGCGCCATATACCACATAAGAGCCGACGTAGTCGTAATACTCTTTGTCGAACAGGTTGTTGACGTTAGCCTGGACAGCAAAATCTTTAGTAACCTGATACCGGCTGAACAGGTTAACCAGCGCGTAGCTGCCTTGTTCTGCCCGTGATCGGCCTGCCGGGCCGCCATCTACATCGTTCCAGACTTTATTCTGCCAGTTCACTCCGCCGCCCACTGCCAGTGCAGGTAGCATGGGCAGTTGATAACGGGTAAAGAGCTTCATTGTGGTACGAGGCTGATCGGAACTTACCGCGTTGCCGCGCTTGTCTTCAGCAATGTAGCGGGTTGCGCCGAAGGTCAGCTGCCAGTTATCGGTCAGGGCGCCGTTTAGCTCGAACTCGATCCCTTTACTGACGACCCCATCCAGAGATTCATAAATTGACTCGCCGCTGGGCATGTAGGTGTAGGTATTATTCGCCACATTATCCTGCTCAATGCGGAAGAGGGCGAGCGAGGTGGTCAGGCGGGTACTAAACCAGTCTGCTTTCACCCCGGCTTCATAGCTTTTCCCCGTTGTCGGGTCCAGGTAGCGGCCGCTGGCGTCACGTTTGTCCTGAGGCTGGAAGATGGAGGTATAGCTGACGTAGGTTGACCAGTCTTCATTGATATCATAAACAAAGCCCGCATATGGCGTTACATCATCCTTACTGCTTTCCAGGCGGGTGTCCGGGGAGCCCGCCGGGTTATAGCGAATGTTGTAATGGGTATAACGCGCACCGAGGATCAGAGATAGCGGATCGGCAAGCGAGAAGCGGGCTGAGGTATAGGCTGAAGACTGGCGGATATCATCCTGACTGTAAAGCTTCCAGGGGGTCCACTGCGGATCGGCGATATTCCCGTTCCAGTTTTTGAAGTTACCCACGTCAACCATGCCGTACAGCGCGTCCGGCATGGTGTTGTCATAGTGGTTACGCTGGCGGCTGAAGCTACCGCCAAACATCATCTCATGCTGGCGACCGAAAAGATCGAAACCGCCGCGCAGGAAGGCATCCACCGCATCCTGCTTACGTTCACCGCGGTTCCAGCCGCCATATCCGACCATACCCGCACCGGTCTCTTTATCCGGGTAGCCGGACATATACATCAGTTTGCTGTCGAAGTTGGTGTCGGCATGCATGCCGTTGATGTGGGCTTCCCAGCCGTTGTCGAAGCGTTGGGTGAGGTTGGCGAAAATACGGGTGTTGTCTTTATCTGAATAAGCCCAGTCTGGTGCAACGGTCTGGCTGCGGTTGTAATGGGTTTTGCTGCCATCGCTGTACCAGGTTGGCAGGCCGCCCCAGGTTGGGTTATCGGTATCGCTTTCCTGATATTCATAGCCCACAGACAGGGTGGTGCTGTCAGTCACGTCCGCATCGACCACGCCATAGAGGAACTTTTTGCGGTAGTGGTAGTTATCAACAAAACTGTCGTTGTCCTGATAACCCGTAATAAGACGACCGCGCACGTTACCCGACTCTACCAGCGGAGCCTGCAGATCCAGCACGTAGCGTTGTTTGTCCCAGCTACCGTAACTGGCGGAGACATTGCCTTTAAATTCATTGCTGTCTGCATGCTTACGTACCATGTTGACGTAGGCGGCGGGATTTCCCGTGCCGGACATCAGGCCGGTTGCGCCGCGTACCACTTCAATACGATCGTAAATGGCGGTATCGGCGGCGGTGTCGCCAAAGTTCCATACTTCGCTGATGGAGGTTGGCAGATCATCATACGCATAGTTACTGACAAAGAAGCCGCGCGAGTAAAATACCGTCCGGTCGCTGTCCTGTACCTGCGCGGTGACGCCGGTGGTGTTAGTTAACACCTGACCGAGGGATTGCAGATTCTGATCTGCCATACGCTGCTGGCTAATGACGCTGACGGACTGCGGAATATCGCGGGGAACCAGTAACAGTTTCGTCCCCGTGGTGGTGGTCTTAACGCTGTAGTCCGTATCCTGACTGCTGGACGGGTCCTGTGCGTTATCAAAACCGCCCTCGACAACCACGGTATCTTCGGTCGCTGAGGCGGCGAAACTGACGGCTGGCATCAATGCCATAGCAATACAGGCAGCCAGCAACGAAGGCGTGGCGGCTGGCTGCGGTTGCCCATCCCTGGTGTGATAAATGAAAGACATCATCAAACCCTTAATGAATGGTGAAAGGTGAGTGCGACAGTCCCGCGAGTGCGGGCTGACGTCGTTTTCTATGTTAAAAATGCGCATGAAAATGCAAATGCGAAATATACGCATTGTGATTAGCACTGTAAACAGATGTGTCAAAAGGAAATGAAATTATGTTTCAGGTGGTGAAGCGTCGAGAGCGGTTACTCTTCAGTCAGCTGAAACGCTTTCAGGAAAGAAATCCGGGGAGAAGGTTGAAAGGACAGGAGAAAGTCGCTCATACTCTTCCATTGTGCCACACACTCATGCAGAGATTGTGTTAATAGCGGACGCACCACGCCAGATTAAACTACAAAGGAACAGGTCA
Source organism: Enterobacter cloacae complex sp. SHL021 (assembly GCF_049237765.1). Classification (NCBI taxonomy): domain Bacteria; kingdom Pseudomonadati; phylum Pseudomonadota; class Gammaproteobacteria; order Enterobacterales; family Enterobacteriaceae; genus Enterobacter; species Enterobacter cloacae complex sp. SHL021. The sequence goes on from NZ_JBMKJG010000001.1 coordinate 317,328, forward strand.
TGGCTGAAGAAACCATTTTCAGTAAAATTATCCGCCGCGAAATCCCTTCGGATATCGTTTATCAGGATGAGCTGGTGACGGCTTTCAGAGATATTTCTCCTCAGGCTCCGACTCATATCCTTATCATTCCAAATATTCTGATTCCCACCGTCAATGACGTAAAAGCCGAGCATGAAGTGGCGTTAGGCCGTATGCTGACGGTAGCCGCGAAAATCGCCGAGCAGGAGGGGATTGCTGAAGACGGTTACCGCTTGATCATGAACTGTAATCGCCATGGTGGTCAGGAAGTTTATCATATTCATATGCATCTTCTGGGTGGGCGTCCTCTGGGACCGATGCTGTCACATAAAGGTCTTTGACATGTTAAAAGGGCGTATTGCAGCGCTGGCAATGACATTGGTAATGGTGGGATGCAGCACGCGCCCGGCCATTCCCGTCAGTGATGAACAGACGCTGGTGATGGAGTCCTCGGTACTTGCCGCGGGCATCACCGCAGAACAACCTACGTTGACCATCAGTGAAATTAAATCTTCTGCGTCCTCTACGCTCTTTAACGAAAGACACGAACCGGTGACGGTGCACTACCGTTTCTTCTGGTATGACGTACGGGGTCTTGAAATGCACCCGCTGGAAGCGCCGCGCAGCGTGACCATTCCGGCAGGATCGTCGGTAACGCTCTATGGTAGCGCCAACTATCTGGGTGCGCATAAGGTGAGACTTTATCTTTATCTGTAAGAGGTGAACCTTGATTAAAAATATGAGCCGTTATGCGCTCGTGACAGCTTTTGCACTGTTCCTTGCAGGATGTGTGACGCGAACCGAACAGCCTGCGCCGGTGGACGAGGCAAAACCGGGTACGGAGCAGCCGACACAGCCAACGCAACCGCAGCCAACCGTGCCGTCTGTACCGACGATCCCGTCGCAGCCTGGCCCGATTGAACATCCGGACCAGACCTCCCAGCCAACGCCGCGCGTGCGTCATTATGACTGGAACGGTGCGATGCAGCCGATGGTGGGCAAAATGCTGCAGGCGCAGGGCGTAACGGCAGGCAGCGTACTGCTGGTGGATAGCGTAAATAACCGGACTAACGGTTCACTCAATGCCGGGGAAGCGACAGAAACCCTGCGCAATGCACTGGCCAATAACGGCAAGTTTACGCTGGTTTCCGCACAGCAGCTGGCAGTAGCCAAACAGCAGCTTGGTCTGTCGCCACAGGACAGCCTCGGTACGCGCAGTAAGGCGATGGGGATTGCCCGTAACGTTGGTGCGCAGTATGTGCTGTACTCTAATGCCACCGGTAACGTGAATACGCCAGCCCTGCAGATGCAGCTGATGCTGGTTCAGACAGGCGAGATTATCTGGTCAGGTAAAGGTGCGGTTACGCAACTCTGACTGCACGCGTGAAGCGATCCTCACGCGTTATTTTCCGCAGTATCGTCTTATCGCGCCGCAGGCCCACTCCGGGCTTGGCGGCGCGAGTTGCATTCTGGAACAGGGCGAGCAGCGTCTGGTGTTGCGTCATCACCACGATCCCTTAGCCCCCGTTTCCCATTTTCGCCGTCAGTTTCGTGCCCTGAAGCGTCTACCGGCTGATCTCGTGCCAGCCCCGCGCTTTTTCAGACAGGGCTGGATGGCGGTAGAGTATCTGGCAGGGGAGATCCGGCATACGCTGCCCGACAGCGCAACGCTTGCGACGACGCTCTGTCAGTTGCACCATCAGCCGTGTCTGGGGTGGCGAGTCACGCTGCTCCCTTTGCTGGAACAATACTGGCAGCGAGCCTCACCGGACAGACGTACCCCACGGTGGCTTGCGCAGCTTAAACGGTTACGCAGTGCGGGAGAGCCTCAGCCGCTTCGGCTGTCGCCATTACACATGGATGTTCATGCCGGAAATATTGTGCATACGTCCACCGGCATCAGGCTTATCGACTGGGAGTATGCCGGCGATGGGGATGTGGCACTGGAGCTGGCGGCCGTCTGGGTGGAAGATGATACAGCGCGCCAAAGACTGATCGGCGATTACGCCCGCATTGCGCATCTGGACGCGGGACAGCTGGCGCGTCAGGTCAGACGCTGGCGACCCTGGGTCGTCATGCTGATGGCGGGCTGGTTTGAAATGCGTTTTCAGCAGTCCGGCGAGAAACAATTTATTGCGCTGGCAGATGATGCCTGGCGCCAGTTACACATTAAAGGATAAGAGAGGTTGCTGTGGGTCCAGTCATGTTGGATGTAGAAGGGTTTGAACTGGATGCGGAGGAGCGTGAAATTCTGGCGCACCCGCTGGTGGGGGGGCTCATCCTGTTTACCCGCAACTATCACGATCCGGCGCAGTTGCGTGAGCTGGTTCGCCAGATCCGCGCGGCGTCGCGTAATCATCTGGTCGTGGCCGTCGATCAGGAAGGCGGGCGCGTGCAGCGTTTCCGTGAGGGCTTCACCCGTCTGCCCGCGGCCCAGTCTTTCGCGGCGCTGCTCGGCACCGAAGAGGGCGGAAATCTGGCCCAGGAGGCCGGCTGGCTGATGGCCAGCGAGATGATTGCCATGGATATCGACATCAGTTTTGCCCCGGTGCTGGACGTAGGGCATATCAGTGCGGCAATTGGCGAGCGCTCTTACCATAGCGATCCCCGTATTGCACTGGAGATGGCCACCCGCTTTATCGACGGCATGCACGATGCAGGAATGAAAACCACCGGTAAACACTTCCCGGGGCACGGCGCCGTGACGGCGGATTCGCATAAAGAGACTCCGCGTGATCCGCGCCCGGAGGCGGAAATTCGTGCCAAAGATATGTCGGTGTTCCGCTCGCTGATTAGCGATAACAAGCTGGATGCCATTATGCCTGCGCATGTGATTTACAGTGACGTCGACCCGCGCCCGGCGAGCGGTTCTCCGCACTGGTTAAAAAACGTGCTGCGTCAGGAGCTCGGTTTCAACGGCGTGATCTTCTCCGACGATTTGTCGATGGAAGGGGCGGCGATCATGGGCAGCTACGCGGAGCGTGGGCAGGCGTCGCTCGACGCAGGTTGCGATATGATCCTCGTCTGCAATAATCGTAAAGGCGCAGTCAGCGTGCTGGATAACCTGTCGCCGATCAATGCAGAGCGTGTTACACATTTGTATCATAAAGGTTCATTTAGCCGTCAGGAGCTGATGGATTCGGCACGCTGGAAAGCGGTTAACGCCCGGCTTGAAGCACTGAATGAGCGCTGGCAGGCACATAAAGCCAGCCTGTAAATCCTCCCGGAAGGCGTAGCGTGGTGAGAAGACGATGATCATCTATTTACACGGTTTTGACTCAAACAGTCCTGGTAATCATGAGAAGGTACTGCAACTGCAGTTTATCGATCCGGATGTACGGCTGATCAGCTACAGCACGCGCCATCCGAAACATGACATGCAGCATCTGCTCAAAGAAGTGGACAAGATGCTGCAGCTCAACATCGACGATCGCCCGCTGATTTGCGGCGTGGGGCTGGGTGGCTACTGGGCGGAGCGGATTGGATTCCTGTGCGATATTCGCCAGGTGGTATTCAATCCTAACCTGTTCCCGAACGAGAACATGGAAGGCAAGATTGACCGCCCAGAAGAGTATGTCGATATTGCCACCAAGTGCGTCAGCAATTTCCGTGAAAAGAACCGCGACCGCTGTCTGGTGATCCTTTCGCGTAATGATGAGGCTCTCAACAGCCACCGTGCGGCTGAGCTGTTGCATCACTACTATGAAATTGTCTGGGACGAAGAACAGACCCACAAGTTCAAGAACATCTCCCCGCATCTGCAGCGCATCAAAGCCTTCAAAACACTGGGCTAAGATACTGCATAAGATCTCCCAGGCCCGGCCGCGAAAGCGTGCCGGGCTTTCTTTTTTCACAGAATTGTCTACTTTTAAGCCACCAAAACTTGATGCACATCAATTTTGGTATGACCAATGCGCCTGACGTGGTATTCTCAATGCACCTGAATGGTTTCAGTGCTGTAACCTGTTGTTAATTAAGGGTTATTCTTATAACTTTTAATTAACAATTGGTTAATAATTTGAGGGGGTCACGTTGACTACGCCATTGAAAAAGATAGTGATTGTAGGCGGTGGTGCTGGCGGGCTGGAGCTGGCGACACAGTTGGGTAAGAAGCTGGGTCGCGGCAAAAAAGCCAAAATCACGCTGGTGGATCGTAACCACAGCCACCTGTGGAAACCGTTGCTGCACGAAGTGGCGACCGGTTCACTGGATGAGGGCGTTGACGCGCTGAGCTATCTGGCGCACGCACGTAACCACCATTTCCAGTTCCAGCTGGGTTCCGTGGTGGATATCAACCGTGAGAGCAAAACCATTACCCTGGCCGAGCTGCGTGACGAAAAAGGGGAGTTGCTGGTCCCGGAGCGCAAGCTTGCCTATGACACACTGGTCATGGCGCTGGGCAGTACCTCCAACGATTTCAACACCCCGGGTGTGAAAGAGCACTGCATTTTCCTGGATAACCCACACCAGGCGCGTCGTTTCCACCAGGAAATGCTGAACCTGTTCCTGAAGTACACCAATAACATGGGTGCGAATGGTAAGGTGAATATCGCCATTGTAGGCGGTGGCGCAACGGGCGTTGAACTCTCCGCTGAGCTGCACAATGCGGTAAAACAGCTGCACAGCTACGGGTACAAAGGGTTAACCAATGAAGCGCTGAACGTAACGCTGGTTGAGGCAGGTGAGCGTATTCTGCCTGCGCTGCCTCCGCGTATTTCTGGCGCGGCGCATAACGAACTGACCAAACTGGGCGTACGTGTTCTCACCCAGACGATGGTGACCAGCGCAGACGAAGGTGGCCTGCACACCAAGGATGGCGAGTACATCAAAGCGGATCTGATGGTCTGGGCGGCGGGTATCAAAGCACCTGATTTCATGAAAGACATTGGCGGGCTGGAAACCAACCGTATCAATCAGCTGGTGACCGAGCCGACGCTGCAAACCACGCGCGATCCAGAGATTTTCGCGATTGGTGACTGTGCGTCATGCGCGCGTCCAGAAGGCGGTTTCGTGCCTCCTCGCGCCCAGGCAGCGCATCAGATGGCAAGCCTGGTGCTGCACAATATTCTGGCACAGCGCAAAGGCAAGCCAATGAAGGCCTACGTCTACAAAGACCACGGCTCTCTGGTTTCGTTGTCAAACTTCTCAACCGTAGGCAGCCTGATGGGGAACCTGATGCGCGGCTCGATGATGGTAGAAGGGCGCATCGCACGCTTTGTCTATATCTCCCTGTACCGTATGCACCAGATTGCGCTGCACGGCTACTTCAAAACCGGCCTGATGATGCTGGTAGGGCGAATCAACCGCGTGATCCGTCCACGTCTGAAGCTGCACTAATTTTTCTCTCCCTCCGGGCCCTCCGGAGGGATTTTTTAGCATATCATGCTGCTCATCACAGATTGAGTGATTAAGAGTTCTCCTAAACGCCCAGTCACTCTCCTGAAAGCCACTTTTTTGAGCCTTTGTCTTATTGGCGAAGCGTAGCCTGCATTGCAAAATTGTTACCAATAGCAACAAAGGAGGAAGTCCCGTGAATAAATCAATGTTGGCGGGTATAGGGATTGGCGTCGCTGCTGCGTTAGGTGTGGCTGCCGTTGCCAGTCTCAACGTACTGAATCGCGGCCCACAGTATGCGCAGGTGGTTTCTGCAACCCCGATTAAAGAAACAGTTAAAACGCCTCGTCAGGAGTGCCGTAACGTCTCTGTCACCCATCGTCGTCCGGTTCAGGATGAAAACCGTATTGCCGGCTCTGTGCTGGGCGCGGTAGCAGGCGGGGTGATTGGTCACCAGTTTGGTGGCGGCCGTGGTAAAGATGTGGCAACCGTGGTCGGTGCGCTGGGTGGCGGCTATGCCGGTAACCAGGTGCAGGGCGCAATGCAGGATAACGATACGTACACCACGACACAGCAGCGCTGTAAAACCGTCTATGACAAGTCGGAAAAAATGCTGGGTTATGACGTGACGTACAAAATTGGTGACCAGCAGGGCAAAATCCGTATGGACAGAGACCCTGGCACACAAATTCCGCTGGATGGAAATGGCCAGCTGGTACTGAATAACAAAGCGTAAAAAAGATGTTCTCTGAACTTAGCTCCTCAAGCGCTCAGGCTGAGGAGCTTTTTTTTAGCCCTGCATTTTAAGCAGTTCAGGCCACAGTCGCAGGGTGGTCTCGGTGATATGCTGCAGTTTTTCCAGCGTCGCCCCTTCTCGGGCGCTAATCGACATCCCCTGTAAAATACAGCTCAGGTATTGTGCTAATTCCTGAGGGCGGCAATGCGCCGGAATTTCACCACGCTGCTGGCGCTGGGCCAGGAAGGTGCTGAGCGTCTCCTCCTGCATGGCATGACGCGATTTCACCGTGTTGGCGATCTCTTTCGAGGAGGCCGCAAGCGTCGCGGAGGTGTTAATCATAAAACAGCCCGCGGGCGTCTCTTTGCTGGTGAAGCAGGTGGCGATGGCGGTGAAATAGTCATGAAGTGCCTGCTCAACCGTTTTCTCTTCACAAAACAGCTGTGCTTCGTATCGCGATGCGAAGCGAGAGATGTATCGGTCCAGTACCGCCCTGAACAACCCCTCTTTATTCGTGAATTCCGCATACAGCGTCGGCGCTTTGGCTCCGGTGGCTTCTACCAGATCGGAAAGCGAAGTCGCTTCATACCCATGTTGCCAGAAGAGAGTCATGGCCTTATCAAGCGCTGCATCCCTGTCGAACACTTTTGGTCGGCCACGGCTTTTCTTCGCACAACTCGTGACATCGGTTGTCATTTGCCGTTGGTCCTCTGTTGGTTTGTTGAATAACCATTATAAAAATAAACGCATTTAACCACCAGTGCTGTTTTCTGAAAAATAAATTAATCATATGGGCATGAAAAATAACGGAATTAAAATTAATTTAATGGTCGTTATAAAAACATGTTGACGTGTGAGCTGGATCACATCTATCATTTACCTATCGATCGTTAACTAAATAGCTAACGACCTCAAAATTCATCTGCCAAAGGTAAAAATCATGAAAAACGTAAAAACCCTCATCGCCGCTGCTGTTCTTAGCTCACTCTCTTTCGCAAGCTTTGCTGCTGTGGAAGTCCAGTCAACGCCTGCTGACCAGCATAAAGTAGGGACCATCTCTGCCAGCGCCGGGACTAACCTGGGTTCACTGGAAGACCAGCTGGCGCAAAAAGCGGATGAGATGGGTGCGAAATCGTTCCGCATTACCTCTGTAACCGGTCCTAACACCCTTCACGGTACCGCTGTTATTTACAAATAAGCCTGGCTAAACCCTCATTTATGCCACTGCTAAAAAAACGCCCTGCATGTGCAGGGCGTTTTTGCGTTTGGGTTTACATCGACTGCTGGGCGACACCATGATGTCGTGTGACGTCAGTCGGCATGCCCGAACGTGCTTCCATTGCCCGCTCCATCACAATGCCATCCGTCCTTGCATCGGTTTTAAAACTCACCATCGCCGCATTCAGGTTGATTGGCAGCGTCTGAGGATCGTCATCAATGTTTTTCGATAAAGGCTGGTGAATTTCAACCAGTCGCACGCCGCCTGGCTCCTCAGAGACCTTGATCGGGGTATTAATGATGTTCACTTTGGTGCCCGGCGTAACCAGGTTGAAGAGCGTTTTGATATCGTCATCGCGCAGACGAATACAGCCGGAGCTGACGCGCATGCCAATACCAAAGTCCGCGTTCGTTCCATGTAACAGGTACACGCCGCCATAGGCCGCGAGGCGGATGGCATGGTGGCCCATTGGGTTATCCGGGCCGGCCGGTACAACGGCGGGCAGATCGATCCCCTGCGCTTTATAGCGGGCACGAATATTGGCCGTTGGCGTCCAGGTTGGGTTTGCACGCTTGTCTGATACGGTGGTAACCATCGTCGGGGTCAGCGTGTCGCCGCCCAACTGGCCAATACCAATAGGGTATACGGTCACCTCATTTTTACCGGGCGGGTAATAGTAAAGACGCAGTTCGGCAAGGTTTATCACGATCCCCTCGCGCGGCGCATCCGGCAAAATCGTCTGCAGCGGGATGGTTAACACGCTGCCAGCGCGCGGGACATAAGGGTCAACGCCGGGGTTGGCCTGCAGTAAGGCCAGAAAGCCGACGTTATATTTTTTGGCAATCGCCTCTAGCGATCCACCATTGTTTTCAACCACATGAAAACGGTTTTCCCCAACCACCTTACTGCCTGCAGGCGGGAGTGGCCAGGTGTTTGCGCGAGCGGGAAGTGCAACCGCGACCGTTGCGGCCAGCGCTAACACGGTTATCCAGCGAGTGAAACGCGAAGAGGTCATCATCACTATAATCCATATAAATGACAGGGTGATTGTTTTATAACGGTTAGTGATAATTATGGCGAAGGGGTCTGTCGGGAAGATCGGGTGAAGTGAAAAGAGTTTGTAAATTGTTACCCCCGGTAGCATGGCGCAACCGGGGGCAGAGCAGATTATGCGATCGCGTTCTCTTCCAGCTGGCGCATAAAGTTGCGTACCCAGTCCATACGGGTTTTACGCTCCGTCAGCTCCTGCGTAAATTTCAGCCGCGTTGGCCCATCCAGGCGGAAATGCTGCGGCTGCTTTTGCAGTAAACCGATGAGCCACGTAGGGTTAACGTGGTTTTTCTCGGCAAACTCAATCACGCCGCCTTTCTCGTTGCCCTCAAGCTTACGGATGCCCAGCTTCTGCGCCTGCTGACGCAGCCGCGCGATATCCAGCAAGTTGCGTGCGGCATCCGGGAGCAGGCCAAAGCGGTCAATAAGCTCGACTTTGATCTCTTCCAGCTCGTTCTCATTTTTCGCACTGGCGATACGTTTGTAGAACGACAGGCGGGTGTTCACATCCGGAATGAAATCGTCCGGCAGCAGAGACGGCATGCGTAGCTCAACTTCGGTTTGCTGGCTGGTGAGATCTTCCAGCGACGGTTCGCGTCCGGCCTTAAGGGCATCGACCGCGTTTTCCAGCAGCTCCATGTAGAGCGAGAAACCGATGGTTTCCATCGAGCCACTTTGATCTTCACCCAACAGCTCACCCGCACCGCGGATCTCCAGGTCGTGCGTCGCCAGTGCAAAGCCAGCGCCCAGATCTTCCAGCGAGGCAATCGCTTCCAGACGTTTTTGCGCATCGGTGGTCATCGCTTTTGGATGCGGCGTCAGCAGCCATGCATAGGCCTGATGGTGCGAACGCCCGACGCGGCCACGCAGCTGATGAAGCTGTGCCAGACCGAAATGATCCGCGCGTTCAATGATGATGGTGTTGGCCGTCGGGATATCGATCCCGGTCTCAATGATGGTGGTACACACCAGCACGTTAAAGCGCTGGTGGTGGAAGTCGTTCATCACCCGTTCCAGTTCGCGTTCGCGCATTTGCCCGTGACCGATGGCAATACGCGCTTCCGGCACCATCTCTGCCAGCCGGTCTGCCGCTTTCTGGATATTTTCCACGTCGTTGTAGAGGTAATAGACCTGACCGCCGCGCAGCACCTCACGCAGAATGGCCTCACGCACTACCAGATTGTCGTACTCTCGCACAAAGGTTTTTACGGCCAGACGACGCGCCGGCGGCGTGGCGATAATTGACAGATCGCGCATGCCGCTCATCGCCATGTTCAGGGTTCGCGGGATTGGCGTCGCGGTCAGGGTCAGGATATCGACGTCGGCACGCATCGCTTTAATACGCTCTTTATGGCGTACCCCGAAACGGTGCTCTTCATCAACAATCAGCAGCCCCAGATCTTTCCACTTCACGTCGCTCTGCAGCAGTTTGTGGGTGCCGATCAGAATATCGATCTTACCCTCGCTGGCCTGCTCCAGGATTTGCGTTTGCTCTTTGGTACTGCGAAAACGTGACAGCATCTCGATGCGTACCGGCCAGTTGGCAAAGCGGTCGCGGAAGTTATCGAAGTGCTGCTGAGCGAGCAGGGTGGTGGGTACCAGCACCGCCACCTGCTTGTTATTCTCAACGGCGAGGAACGCCGCGCGCATGGCTACTTCGGTTTTCCCGAAGCCGACATCGCCACAGACCAGCCTGTCCATTGCCAGCGGCTGACACATGTCGCTTAACACGGCATTGATGGCCTGAGCCTGGTCCGGCGTGGTTTCAAACGGGAAGCTGTCGCAGAACAGCTGGTACTGCTCTTTATCATGCTTAAAGGCAAAGCCCTCTTTGGCCGCACGCTGGGCATAGATATCCAGCAGCTCGGCCGCCACATCACGCACTTTTTCCGCCGCTTTCTGCCGCGCGCGCGCCCAGGCGTCACCGCCCAGTTTATGCAATGGTGCATTCTCTTCTGCACCCCCGGCGTAGCGGCTGATCAGATGCAGGGATGAGACCGGCACGTAGAGTTTGGCGTCGTTGGCGTAGGTCAGCATCAGGTATTCACCTTTGATGCCACCGGCCTCCAGCGTCGTCATCCCCTGATAACGACCCACGCCATGTTCAAGGTGCACAATCGGCTGGCCCGGATGGAGTTCCGCCAGGTTGCGGATCAGCGTATCCGGGTTAATGGTGCGACGGCTGTCCTGACGGCGGCGCGCAACACGTTCACCCAGCAGGTCGCTTTCACAGATTAATGCCACGTTGTTGAGGGTATCGATAAACCCGTGCTCGGCGGCACCGATCATCAGATAACGCCCCGTCCCCGTGGCTTCGCTCAGGCGCAAAATGCGTTTCGGAGCAACTTTAATCCGCCCCAGCAGTTCGCCCAGCGCTTCACGGCGGCCTTCACTCTCAACGGAGAAGACAACCGGGCCGGTAAAGGCATCGAGGAACTTGCGCAGACTCTCCAGCGGGGATTTCTGCTGTGCCTGAACGGCTAAATCTGGCAGCTTCTGGAATGCAAGGTTGGTGTTGGCAGCTTTATCGGCAAGCGTATCGGTTTTCAGCTGTACGCGCGGCCAGCGCTTGAGTTCGGCGTTGAGCTCGTCGGTGCGCAGCCACAGCGCTTCAGGCGGCAGCAGCGGACGCATTGGGTCTACGCCCCGGTTTTCAAAGCGCGCGCGGGTTTCGCTCTCAAAGCGGCTGGCGCTGGCGTCGATATCACCGGTGTTGACAATCAACGTGTTCGCCGGGAAGTAGCTGAACAGGGCGGGCAATGGCTCGTTAAAGAACAGCGGCTGCCAATATTCGATCCCGGCAGGAAGCGTACCTTTGCTGACCTGCTGATAGATATGCTCAGCGTCGCGCTTAACGTCGAACTTGTCGCGCCACTGGCTGCGGAACAGCTCGATAGCGGTTTTGTCCGTCGGGAATTCATGGGCGGGTAATAAATTGATGGCTTCTACTTCTTCCAGCGTGCGCTGCGTGTCGGCGTCGAATACGCGCAGGCTGTCGATCTCATCGTCGAAGAAGTCCAGTCGATACGGCTGGTCGCTGCCCATCGGGTACAGGTCGAGCAACGCACCGCGCGTGGCGTATTCCCCGTGCTCCATAACCTGATCGACATGACGGTATCCGGCGCTGTCCAGTTGCGCGCGCAGATCGTCCCGGGACAGGCGCTGACCTTTTTTCATCACCAGCGCATGGCCGTGCAAATAGCTGTGAGGACAGACGCGCTGCATCAGGGTGTTGACCGGAACGATCAGCACGCCGCGCTGCATGGTCGGTAACTGATAGAGGGTCGACAGGCGCGAGGAGATGATCTCCTGATGCGGGGAGAAGCTGTCATACGGCAGCGTTTCCCAGTCGGCCAGACTGAAGACCAGGTTATCGGTGAACTGGCGAATTTCATCATGCAGTCGCAGCGCATTTTGCATATCCGGGGCGACCAGCACCACCGGACCAGGATGTCGCTCAGCGATTTCTGCCACCAGCGTGGCGCACGCAGCGCCAGTGAGTTCGCCCAGCTGGCGCTGGTCGCCCGCTTTAACAGGCAGGGAATAACGATAGTGTTCAGGCATGGCTATGTCAGAGTCTCTTGTGGATATACCAACAGTATTGGGGCATATCACTGATACGCAATGTCTTTATTATCCTCGATCGTTTTGCATAAGCAAATCTGAACTGCAACGCGGGAAGATTCGCCCCCGGACGGGGGGCGAGGGCGGTATTATCGGGTTGCCGGAGACAGTGCGCTCGCGGAAGGGGGAGAGAAGAACAGATCGCCAAACAGTGCCGTCGATATTTTGCGTACGCCAAGTCCGGCGAGGGTGCAGATCAGCAGGCTGGCAAATGGGTAGACCAGGATCAAGGCAAGCTCGGCCCAGACCGGCCAGTAGGCAGCATTCATCTCACCGATCAGGAACAGGCTGAAGGCCTCTATAAGGATGCGGTGCGTGGTGTAGATAGCGATGGTGTTTGAGCCGATAACGTTAAGCAGGTTGCTGGGATGAACGGCATAACGCTGCTCGAGGCTATAGAAAAGCTTCATGATCAGCACGATCGACAGCAGGGAAAGCAGCAGCGGAACGTTAGCAAACCACAGTACCACGGAGACCGCAGCAAAAGCGGCCAGCGCCAGCCAGGTACGACGCAGGTTCAGCCCCTTCATCCAGGCCATCAGCTCTGCGCCATACCACGCGCCAAGGCTGTAGTAGATCATATTGCGTACCACGCTGTTCATTCCCCACCACGGCAGCGGCAGGAAATTGATCGTGATGCTGGCCAGTGCCAGCAGCCCCAGTACGGGCAGCTTCCAGCGGCTAAGCAGTTTACATAGCGTGAAATAGACCACCAGGGCGTACAGATACCACAGGCTGGTGCTGGCAGTGAGCATCCCCCACGCAAACCCGGAAAGTGAATCGGCATACGCGGCGTTCGAGGAGGTGGCCAGCTCACGTTCAGGTGCCAACCAGGCATTGAGGTGGCTCAGCGCCTGCCATTGCAATACGCCCCACAGCGCAAGGACCCAGACAATGCTCCAGATCCGTTTGTCAAAACTGGTGCGCCAGTTCACCTCGTCAATATAACGACGGATCAGATAACCGGATATGAAGAAAAATACCGGCATACGGAAGGGCGCGAGATAAAGGTTAAAATAGACCCAGCATTTGGCGAGAAGACCGGACAACGGATGTTGTAGCCCCGTCAGATGGGGATAAAATGTGATAACCGAATGATAGATTACCACCAGGCAGATACACAGCCCCTTTATCTGGTTAATCCATAATGCTTTTTGCTTCATTGTTCGCAACTACCTTATTGCCATAAACGAACGAACAATTGTTGGTAAACGCAGCCGGGATGTAACGGGAAACAGTCTGTATCAGGAAGTTTTTCGGAAAAGGTGGAGGGTGTAGCGCCATAATTCGAAGAGTAGCATTCTGATTTATCTGAATTTTTCAGAAAAATGATTACCAAAGCTTACTGTTTCAGTCATTTACGCTTAACGGATTCGCTTATATACTCGTGGGTCTGCTATCAGCAAACAGACGGACTTCATGTATCAACCTGTCGCACTCTTCATAGGCTTACGCTACATGCGTGGGCGCGCCGCGGACCGTTTCGGTCGCTTTGTCTCCTGGCTTTCGACTATTGGCATTACGCTTGGCGTGATGGCACTGGTGACGGTGCTTTCCGTCATGAACGGCTTTGAGCGCGAGCTGCAAAACAACATCCTGGGGCTGATGCCGCAGGCCATTCTCTCTTCAACCAACGGTTCCGTTAACCCGCAACAACTGCCGGAAAGTGCGGCGAAGTTACAGGGTGTCACGCGCGTTGCGCCGGTGACAACGGGTGATGTCGTCCTGCAAAGCGCCCGCAGCGTGGCGGTGGGCGTCATGCTGGGGATTGACCCGGCGCAAAAAGATCCGCTCACGCCGTATCTGGTCAACGTGAAGCAAAGCGATCTGGAAGCGGGAAAATACAACGTCATCCTCGGCGAGCAGCTTGCCGGGCAGCTTGGCGTGAACCGTGGCGACCAGCTGCGCGTGATGGTGCCGTCTGCCAGCCAGTTTACGCCGATGGGACGTTTGCCCAGCCAGCGTCTGTTCACGGTTATTGGCACGTTTGCCGCCAACAGCGAAGTTGACGGCTACCAGATGCTCATGAATATCCAGGATGCTTCGCGTCTGATGCGTTATCCGGTGGGCAACATTACCGGCTGGCGTCTGTGGCTCGACGCACCGCTGAAGGTCGATACCCTCAGCCAGCAAACCTTGCCGGAAGGCACAAAATGGCAGGACTGGCGCGAGCGTAAAGGCGAACTGTTCCAGGCTGTGCGTATGGAAAAAAATATGATGGGCCTGCTGCTGAGCCTGATCGTCGCGGTCGCGGCGTTTAACATCATCACCTCGCTTGGTCTGATGGTAATGGAAAAGCAGGGCGAAGTTGCCATCCTGCAAACCCAGGGGCTGACGCCGCGCCAGATTATGGCCGTCTTTATGGTGCAGGGGGCCAGCGCCGGGATCATTGGCGCGTTACTCGGGGCCGTTCTCGGGGCGCTGCTGGCCAGTCAGTTGAATAACTTAATGCCGATCATCGGCGCGCTGCTTGATGGCGCGGCGCTGCCGGTTGCTATCGAACCGCTGCAGGTGGTCGGTATTGCGCTGGCCGCGATGGCCATTGCGCTGCTTTCTACGCTCTATCCTTCCTGGCGCGCTGCCGCCACTCAACCCGCTGAGGCTTTACGTTATGAATAAGATCCTGTTGCAATGCGACAACCTGTCCAAACGCTATCAGGAAGGCTCTGTACAGACTGATGTGCTGCACAATGTGAGCTTCAGCGTGGGCGAAGGCGAGATGATGGCGATTGTCGGCAGCTCCGGTTCCGGCAAAAGTACCTTATTACACCTGCTGGGCGGGCTGGATACGCCGACCAGTGGCGACGTAATTTTCTCAGGCCAGCCGATGAGCAAAATGTCTTCTGCGGCAAAAGCGGAGCTGCGTAACCGTGAGCTGGGCTTTATCTACCAGTTCCACCATCTGCTGCCGGATTTCACGGCGCTGGAAAACGTGGCGATGCCTTTGCTGATTGGTAAAAAGAAACCGGCAGAAATTAATGCCCGTGCCAGCGACATGCTGAAAGCCGTAGGCCTGGGGCATCGCGGTGACCACCGCCCGTCTGAGCTGTCCGGTGGCGAGCGTCAGCGTGTGGCAATTGCCCGTGCGCTGGTGAACAACCCGCGTCTGGTGCTGGCGGATGAACCAACCGGCAACCTGGATGCGCGCAATGCTGACAGTATTTTCCAGCTTCTGGGTGAGCTGAATGCCTCACAGGGGACGGCGTTTCTGGTGGTGACCCACGATTTGCAGCTGGCAAAACGGATGGGACGCCAGCTTGAGATGCGTGACGGTCATCTGAACGCTGAACTGACTCTGATGGGAGCGGAGTAATGGCCTCACCGTTATCGTTACTCATCGGGCTACGCTTCAGCCGCGGCCGTCGTCGCGGCGGGATGGTCTCCCTTATCTCGGTGATCTCCACCATCGGTATTGCGCTCGGCGTGGCGGTATTGATTGTGGGATTAAGCGCCATGAACGGTTTTGAGCGTGAGCTGAATAACCGTATTCTGGCCGTTGTGCCGCACGGCGAAATTGAACCGGTTAATCAGCCGTGGAACAACTGGCGTGATGCCCTCAGCAAAGTGGAAAACGTGCCGGGCATTGCCGCCGCTGCACCTTACATCAACTTTACAGGGCTGGTGGAAAGCGGTGTTAACCTGCGCGCCATCCAGGTGAAAGGGGTGAACCCGGCGCAGGAGGCGCGTCTGAGCGCGCTGCCGAAGTATGTGCAGAACGGCGCGTGGGCAAACTTTAAGGCCGGTGAGCAACAGATCATCATGGGCAAAGGTGTGGCCGACGCGCTGAAAGTGAAGCAGGGCGACTGGGTGTCGATCATGATCCCAAACGCCAGCGCTGACCATAAATTGCAGCAGCCTAAGCGCGTGCGTCTGCACGTCACCGGGATCCTGCAACTGAGCGGTCAACTCGATCACAGCTTTGCAATGGTACCGCTGGAAGACGCACGTCAGTATCTGGACATGGGCGACAGCGTGACGGGCATCGCCATTAAGGTCAACGACGTCTTCAATGCCAATAAACTGGTACGTGATGCGGGCAGCGTGACCAATAACTATGTCTACATCAAAAGCTGGATCGGCACTTACGGGTATATGTATCGTGATATCCAGATGATCCGCGCCATCATGTATCTGGCGATGGTGCTGGTGATTGGTGTGGCGTGCTTTAATATCGTCTCGACGCTGGTTATGGCGGTCAAAGACAAGAGTGGCGACATCGCGGTTCTGCGTACCCTTGGGGCAAAGGACGGTCTTATTCGCGCCATCTTTGTCTGGTATGGTCTGCTGGCGGGGCTGTTCGGCAGCCTGTGCGGGGTGGTGATTGGCGTCGTGGTGTCGTTACAGCTCACGCCAATCATCAACGGAATTGAGAAGCTGATCGGCCACCAGTTCCTGTCGGGTGATATCTATTTTATTGACTTCCTGCCGTCTGAATTGCACTGGCTGGACGTTATTTATGTGCTGGTTACAGCACTTTTACTGAGTCTGCTGGCAAGCTGGTATCCGGCGCGTCGCGCAAGCCGAATTGATCCGGCGAGGGTATTAAGTGGCCAGTAATTACGTCATGATCTAGCGGCTTACGGGCCGCCAGGTTAAAAGAGGAATGCATTATGTATTACGGATTTGATATTGGCGGCACCAAAATTGCGCTCGGCGCGTTTGATAACGATCTCAAACTGCAGTGGGAAACCCGCGTTCCCACGCCGCGCGAAAGCTACGATGAATTTTTAACCGCCATTGCCGCGCTGGTGGCGCAAGCGGATGAACGCTTTGGCGTGAAAGGCAGCGTCGGCATCGGCATTCCAGGCATGCCTGAAACCGACGACGGCACGCTGTATGCCGCCAACGTCCCTGCTGCCAGCGGCAAACCGCTGCGCGCCGATCTCTCTGCTCTCCTTGAACGCGACGTGCGTTTAGATAACGATGCCAACTGCTTTGCGCTCTCTGAAGCCTGGGATGATGAATTCCGTCACTATCCGCTGGTGATGGGGTTGATCCTTGGCACCGGCGTTGGCGGGGGAATTGTTATTAATGGCAAACCGATCACCGGGCGCAGCTATATCACGGGAGAGTTTGGTCATATCCGTTTACCGGTAGATGCGCTTGAGGTCGTGGGACGCGATTTCCCGCTTACCCGCTGCGGCTGTGGTCAGCATGGCTGTATTGAGAACTACCTGTCAGGTCGTGGGTTTGCATGGCTTTACGAACACTTCTATCATCAGAAACTCGAAGCCCCTCAAATCATTACCCTGTGGGAGCAAGGCGATGCGCAGGCGCGAGAGCACGTTGAACGTTATCTCGATCTGCTGGCGGTGTGTCTGGGGAATATCCTCACCATCGTCGATCCGGATCTGCTGGTGATTGGGGGCGGGTTATCAAACTTTACCGCGATAACGGAACACCTGTCCGGGCGTCTGCCCCGACATTTATTGCCAGTCGCCCGCGTGCCGCGTATTGAACGTGCGCGACACGGGGACGCAGGAGGCATGCGCGGAGCCGCATTCCTTCATCTCACCGACTAGTTTACGAGGTTACTATGCTGTCGCGTCGCCAGGGTCGACTCAGCCGTTTTCGCAAAAATAAACGCCGCTTACGTGAGCGCTTGCGCCAGCGGATCTTTTTCAGAGACAGAATGATGCCAGAAGCGATGGATAAACCCAGAGTGGTGGTGCTGACCGGGGCGGGGATCTCTGCCGAGTCCGGTATTCGAACCTTCCGTGCTGCGGACGGGTTGTGGGAAGAGCACCGTGTGGAGGATGTGGCGACACCAGAAGGCTTCGCCCGTGACCCGGATCTTGTGCAGGCATTTTACAATGCCCGCCGTCGTCAGCTTCAGCAGCCAGAAATAGCGCCTAATCCGGCGCACCTGGCGCTGGCGAAGCTGGAGGAGGCGCTGGGTGACCGTTTTCTGCTGGTTACGCAGAACATTGATAACCTGCACGAGCGAGCCGGTAACAAAAACATCATCCACATGCACGGCGAGCTACTGAAGGTGCGCTGTGCCTGGAGCGGCCAGGTGCTGGACTGGAAAGAGGACGTGCTGCCTGAGGATAAATGTCACTGCTGCCAGTTCCCTTCGCGTCTGCGTCCCCATGTGGTCTGGTTTGGTGAAATGCCGCTGGGGATGGATGAGATTTACAGCGCGCTGGCCATGGCGGATGTGTTTATCGCCATCGGTACCTCAGGGCATGTCTATCCGGCGGCGGGGTTTGTTCACGAAGCGCGTCTGCACGGTGCGCATACCGTAGAGCTCAACCTCGAACCCAGCCAGGTGGGAAGCGAGTTTGAAGAGAAGCACTATGGGCTGGCAAGCGAGGTCGTACCCGAGTTCGTCGACAAGCTGCTCAAAGGTCTGTAATAGCGACAGTATGAAAAGGCACCCATTCAGCGGGTGCTTTTTTTAATAAACTCGTCCGCTGAAATTACCATTAATGATGTTCACTAAACCACAATATAAGCCCTGTTAATTAGTGTGGATGCTATTATTTTGTGCATTCAATCAAAATAGTGCTTAATAATGCTCGTTATCGTGGTGTAGAAAGAGGATGCTAATAAATATAACGTCGATAAGGAGGATGGGATATGTACGGATTTATTGCGAGACAACCCATTTTTAACCCGGATATGAATACGGTAGCTTATGAACTGCTTTTCAGGGATGGGATGGCAAACCGTTTTCCGGATGTATCGGCAGAATATGCAACATCCAGAATGATATCCGACCATTTTTTATCTGTACCGTCTCAGCGTATCGCCGGGACACAGACCTTGTTTATCAACTTTCCATCCAGAATGGTCATCGACCGCAGCGGTGAAGCGCTGGACAAGGAGAGCGTGGTCATTGAGATCCTTGAAGATGCGGTTCCCGGCGAGGCGTTATTGCAGGCTGTGAAAGAGATGAATGCGCACGGATATCGCTTTGCGCTTGATGATTTTACCCTCGCGCCGGAATGGGATCGCTTTTTACCCTATATTTCTGTACTTAAATTTGATGTCAGAAATTATACCTTAGCGCAAATTCAGGATTACCTGAATACTCGCAAAAACCTGACCCACCATATAAAGTATCTCGCTGAAAAAGTTGAGACTAAAGAGGAATTCAAACGCTATCGTGATGCCGGTTTTTCGCTTTTTCAGGGTTACTTTTTCTGTCGCCCTGAAGTGATTAAATATAAACGCTTATCACAAAATCAACTGGCGATTTTCCGCCTGCAGATGGAAGTGGGGCGGAATAAACCTGATTTTCGGATCATCGAGTCGTTAATAAAAACCGATCTCACCTTGTCCTATAAAATCATGCGTTATATGAAACACACGGCGTTTAAACACGTCGGTGCCTGCAATTTTAGCAAGTTAACGCTCAGCGAAGTCCTCAGGTATCTGGGGGAAAATCAGCTGCGACGCTTTGTTGCGGTGGTGGTGCTGGCCAGTGCCGGCAACGACACCGTCGACGAGCTGTATCCTCTGAGCATGATGCGGGGCAAATTCTGTGAGCTGATTGCAGAGAAGATGCCTGCGCCGGGGCTGGCGGAAAACGCGTTTATGTGTGGCCTGTTCTCTCTGCTCGATACCTTGCTTGAATTGCCAATGGCGGAGTTGATGAAGCAAATAGCGGTGCCGCAGGCTGTCAGCCAGGCCCTGTGTCATCAGGAAGGCGTGTTAGCCGATATGGTGGCGCTGTGCCGCCACTATGAACAGCAGGAGTGGGAGGAGGCGGCCAGGATAGCGAACGGTCTTGGGCTGTCGGATGACGACGTTGTCGATGCCATGAGAATGGCGACGATCTGGGCAGGGGAAAATGCGGCGGGTTAAGGCCCCTCACGGCGTGGCGACGTGAGGAGCCAGACTGCGGCCCTTATCGGCCGGCTTTTAATTTCTGATAATACTCTTCATACAGACGGCTCGCATCGCCGACATCGTTTTGCCATTCACCTTTGCTGATGGTGTCGGCATCCGGGTAGAGGGATTTATCATTCGCCACTTCAGGCTTCAGCAGCTTGCGGGCGGCCAGGTTTGGCGTCGGGTAGCCAATGGTCTCGGCAACCTGCTTCGCCACGTCCGGGCGCAGCAGGAAGTTAATGAGCTTCAGGGCACCGTCAACGTTTTTCGCATTCGCAGGAATAGCCAGGCTGTCCATCCAGAAGATACCGCCTTCTTTCGGCCAGACGACCTCCAGCGGCGTACCGGCCTGACGCGCAACCCATGCAGAGCCGTTCCACACCATGCCGAGATTTACTTCCCCTTCCATATACGGATTCGCCGGGTTATCGGAGTTGAACGCCGCCACGTTAGGCATCAGTTTTTTCAGCTCGTTATAGGCCGCTTCAATCTCTTTCGGGTCCGTTGTGTTGCCCGAGTAACCCAGCTTGCGCAGCGCCACCTGGAACACTTCACGGGCATCGTCGGTTAAGAGCAGGCTGCCTTTGTATTCAGGCTTCCACAGATCGGCCCACTGGGTCACGGTTTTAGGATCGATTGCTTCGCTGTTAACGCCGATGGCGGTCGCACCCCAGATGTACGGAATGGAGTAGTCGTTGTTCGGATCGAACGGTTTGTTGAGCATCTGCGGATCGAGGTTGTTGAAGTTGGTCAGCTTCGACTTGTCAATCTTCTGGATCATGCCCTCTTTGCGCATCTTGTCGACGAAGTAGGTCGATGGCACCACCAGATCGTACGCGCCGTCCTTGTACGTTTTAAGCTTGGCGTACATGGTTTCATTGGACTCGTAGGTAGAGTAGATGACCTTAATGCCCGTCTCTTTGGTGAACTGCTCCAGCAGACCCGGCGGCACATACTCAGTCCAGTTATAGAAGTAGAGCGTTTTGCTGTCATCAGCGTGCGCGACGCCCATTCCGAGCACCAGTGCCGCAGCGGCAAGCATTTTTTTCATTTCATTGTCCCCTGAGATTTTGTTTTATCACGAGCAATAATCTGGCTGGCAATCACCAGTACCAGAGAGAACACTAACAGTATGGTCGCCAGCGCGTTCACCTCAGGCGAGACGCCGACTTTCACCATCGAATAGATTTTCAACGGCAGAATTTCATAGCTCGGCCCGGTCACAAAAGAGGAGACCACAACGTCATCCATCGACAGGGTGAAGCTGAGCAGCCACCCGGCCGCGACGGCGGGCATCGCCAGCGGCAGGATAATTTTGCGCAAAATGGTCATCTCGCTGGCGCCGAGATCTTTCGCGGCCTCCAGCATACGCACATCAAAGCCTTTCAGGCGTGCATAGACCGTCACCACCACAAATGGCAGGCAGAAGGTGATGTGGGAAAACAGCAGCGACCAGAAGCCGAGCTGGACACCCAGCAGCATAAACAGTACCAGCAGAGAAATCGCCATGACGATATCCGGTGACATCATCACCACAAACAGCATGCCGCTGACGAACGGTTTACCGCGAAAGCGGTAGCGATACAGTGCCACGGCGGTGAGTGAACCAATCAGCGTGGCGAACGTTGCTGAAAAAATCGCCATGGTTAATGAGTGCTGCGCGGCCTGGAGCAGGCTGTCGTTGTTCATCAGCAGGCTGTACCAGTTAGTGGTAAAGCCCTGCCAGTTGATCCCGAAGCGTGAACTGTTAAACGAGTTCACGATCAAAATGATAATCGGAATATACAGGTAAGCGTAAATGGCGGTCATAAAACCGCCGCGAAGCAGTCGACCGATCATTCGAGTTCCACCTTCTTATTCAGCAGCCGTGAAGCGCGCCAGTAAACCAGCAGCATCAGACCCATCACCACCGTCAGCGTAATGCTGGTGGCGGAGCCGAACGGCCAGTCGCGAATGTTAAGGAACTGGCTCTTAATCACGTTTCCGATCAGCAGGTTTTTCGCACCGCCCATCAGGTCAGAGACGTAGAACAAGCCCATCGCCGGAAGCATCACCAGCAGACAGCCCGCGATAATGCCGGGCATCGTCAGCGGAATGATAATGCGGAAAAAGGTCTGCAGCTTATTCGCCCCCAGATCTTTGGCCGCTTCCAGCAGCGGTTTATCCAGCTTCTCAATGCTGGAGTAGAGCGGCATCACCATAAACGGCAGCAGGATATAGACCAGACCAATAATCACCGCACCCGGGGTAAACATAATGCGGATTGGCGTATCAATCACCCCCAGCCACAGCAGAAACTCGTTCAGATAGCCTTTGGTGCTGAGGAAAATTTTCAGCCCGTAGATGCGAATTAAGGAGTTGGTCCAGAAAGGCACAATCAGTAAAAAGAGCAGCAGCGGGCGGATTTTTTGCGGCAGACGCGCCAGGAACCACGCGAAGGGATACCCCAGCACCAGGCAGGCAACGGTGGCGATCAGCGCCATATTCAATGAGTGCAGCAGCACATCAAAGTAGAGCGGATCGAGCAAACGTGAGTAGTTATCCAGCGTAAAGACCAGCGCCACAAAGTGGGCATCGTCGCGGGTCAAAAAGCTGGTGGCGATGATCATCAGGTTGGGTAAAAAGACAAACAACACAAGCCAACCGACGATCGTGGCAATCACCACATTCTGGAATTTACTTGTGTTCTTCATCAGCCAGCACAACCTCCCAGCTTTCTACCCAGTTAATCACCATTTTTTGATCGAGCGAATGATCAAAGTCCGGGTCGTCCTCGTTAAAGAACTCGCTAACCATCACCATCTTACCGTTTTCCAGTTCGACAACGGATTCCAGCGTCATCCCCTTGTAATTACGCTCGCGGATATAGCCGATCAATCCTTCGGCTTGCGCATTGCCGTGGATCTCCTCGACGCGCAGATCTTCCGGGCGTAACAGCACGTTGAGCTTTTGTCCCTTCTCAACGGCAAAGTTAACGGTGATATTGCACTCGCGGCCTTCGACATTCGCCCGAACGCGCTGCTCATCCAGACGCTCGACAACCGTGGCGTTGAAGATATTGATCTCGCCAATGAAGCTGGCCACAAACAGGTTTTTCGGCTCTTCGTAGATTTCGCGCGGCGTGCCGTCCTGCTCGATTTTGCCATCACGCATCACCACGATACGGTCGGACATGGTGAGTGCTTCTTCCTGGTCATGCGTCACAAAGACGAAGGTAATGCCGAGCTTACGCTGCAGGGCCTTAAGCTCGTTCTGCATCTGCTTGCGCAGTTTGTAGTCCAGCGCGGAGAGGGACTCATCCAGCAGAAGCAGACGCGGTTTGTTGACCACCGCACGGGCGATGGCCACACGTTGCTGTTGACCACCAGACAGCTGATGCGGTTTGCGTTGAGCAAACTCCTCCAGCTGTACCATCCGTAGCGCCTCGGTCACGCGCGGCGGGATCTCGCTGGCCGGTGTTTTTTGCATCCGCAGACCAAACGCAACGTTTTCAAACACGGTCATGTGCGGGAACAAAGCATAGCTTTGAAAGACGGTGTTAACGTGACGATCTTCAGCGGGGACCTGGGTAATGTCCTGCTTTTCAAGGTGGATATGGCCGCTATCGACGCTTTCCAGCCCGGCGATAAGGCGCAGTACGGTTGTCTTGCCGCAGCCAGAAGGGCCAAGCAGCGTGAGGAACTCACCATCATTGATGGTCAGATTGAGGTCGGAAATGACATCTTTACCATCAAAACTTTTACGAATTCGTTCCAGTTGCACCAGCGGTGAACGTGAACGGGATTGAGTATTCAATTTTTGCGCTGTCCCATATAGACGCTCCGGGCAGCAGACCGAAGCGGGGTTTGTGTGTAACCACCTTGGTGACTCGTAATGAGGGCGGACATTCTACGGCAAACCACTGTAATCGCCAATCCTTGTCACTGATTCATAAGCTACATTTACTGACGTACACGATATAAACGGAAAATATTCTCGTTTGCGGGATAAAAGTGACCTGACGCAATATTTGCGTTTTGATGCTTATTGATAATGTTGTCACAAAAAGTGAGGGTGACTGCATGGATAAATTACTTGAGCGTTTTTTACAGTACGTTTCGCTGGATACCCAATCTAAACCGGGTGTCCGCCAGGTGCCAAGCACCGAAGGCCAGTGGAAGTTATTAAACCTGCTCAAAGAGCAGCTTGAGGCCATGGGGCTGGTCAATGTCACCCTGAGCGAAAAAGGCACTGTGATGGGAACGCTGCCTGCCAACGTCCCCGGTGATATTCCGGCGATTGGCTTTATCTCCCATGTCGACACCTCTCCGGATTTTAGCGGTAAACATGTTAATCCGCAGATTGTGGAAAACTACCGTGGCGGTGACATTGCGCTGGGAATAGGTGACGAAGTGCTTTCGCCGGTAATGTTCCCGGTGCTGCACCAGCTCCTCGGGCAGACGCTGATCACCACGGATGGCAAAACGCTGCTGGGGGCAGATGACAAAGCGGGTATCGCGGAGATCATGACGGCACTGGCGGTGCTGAAAGGAAAAAATATTCCGCACGGTGATATCCGTGTGGCCTTTACGCCGGACGAAGAGGTGGGCAAGGGGGCGAAACATTTCGATGTCGAGGCCTTTAACGCGCAGTGGGCCTATACCGTGGACGGCGGTGGCGTGGGCGAACTGGAATTTGAAAACTTCAATGCCGCGTCCGTGACCATCAAAATTGTGGGTAATAATGTGCATCCCGGCTCCGCCAAAGGTGTGATGGTGAATGCGCTGTCGCTGGCGTCCCGTATTCATGCGGAAGTCCCGGCGAATGAGAGCCCGGAGCAGACCGAAGGTTATGAAGGTTTTTATCACCTGACCAGCATCAAAGGCACGGTGGACAGCGCGCAGATGCACTACATCGTGCGTGACTTTGACCGTAAAGCGTTCGAAGCACGCAAGCGTAAGATGATGGAAATCGCGAAGAAGGTGGGTAAGGGGCTACACCCGGACTGCTATATTGAGCTGATTATTGAAGACAGCTACTACAATATGCGCGAGAAGGTTATGGAGCATCCGCATATCCTGGATATCGCCCAGCAGGCCATGCGCGACTGCGATATTGAACCGGTGCTGAAGCCGATTCGCGGCGGCACCGACGGTTCGCAACTGTCCTTCATGGGATTGCCGTGCCCGAATCTCTTTACCGGGGGATACAACTATCATGGTAAGCATGAGTTTGTGACGCTGGAAGGGATGGAAAAAGCGGTGAAGGTGATTGTGCGGATTGCGGAGTTAACCGCGAAGCGCTAAGACATCGCCCGGTGGCGCTGCGCTTACCGGGCCTACAGGAACAGGTAGGCCGGGTAAGGCGTAGCCGCCACCCGGCATCTGGAAAAGGAGTGCCCATGTCAAACTACCGTCGCCATTACGTCCCCGGCGGCACCTGGTTTTTTACCGTCAACCTGCAAAACCGGCAGAGCGATTTACTTACCCGCCATATTGATAGCCTCCGCCAGGCCACCTCATCGGTGAAACGATCAAAGCCCTTTACGATTAATGGCTGGGTGATCCTTCCTGAACATATGCACTGTATCTGGACCTTGCCGGAAGGTGACAGCGATTTTTCCGGGCGCTGGCGTGACATCAAAAAAACGTTCTCACGAAACATTGAAATGCGCCACATCTGGCAGGCGCGTTTCTGGGAACATACCATCCGCAACGACAATGATTACCGCCGACATATGGATTACATCTACCTCAACCCAGTAAAACATGGGTACGTTGGTAAGGTCGTCGACTGGCCGTTTTCAACGTTTCATCGGGATGTACGGGAAGGGTTGTATCCGGCGGATTGGGCCGCGGAGATTGTGGATTTTGCGGCGGGGGAGTGGAAGTAAAAACGCCGGGTAAGCGCAGCGCCACCCGGCAATACATTACAACTCAGTCCTCAAAGAACCAATACCCGCTGTTGACCAGCGCGGCAAGCATGGCGAGGAAAGAGGGATCTTCCAGGGCGTCGCCAAAGGTATCGGCAGTCAGTACCAGATGGCTGGCGATGGCTTCCAGCGCCGGGCGATGCGGAGAATCCAGCTTCTCGCCGTTGACGAAGACATCTTCACCGATGCGCAGCACGCGTAACCCACCCAGGCGAACCAGCTTGTCACCCTGCTGCAGCGCATCATAAATCTCGTCGGCCTGGTACGGCGGCTCCGGAGGTGCCACATCCAGCTCGTGACGTGACTGGCTGATAAATTCACCAAACCACTGTCTGAAATGTTCCGGCTCGTTGATCAGATCCAGCATCATGCCGCGCAGCTTATCCAGTTCTGCTGGCAGAATGTCTGCCGGATGCTCGCGGGAAGGCACATCCGGATCGCTGTAGCGATGGCTGCCCAGCTCGCGTTGCAGAACGTAATCGGCAAAACCGCTGATCATCTCACGACCACTTGGCGCGCGGAATCCGACAGAATAGTTGAGGGAGTTTTCCAGCGAGTAGCCTTCATGCGGGAATCCTGGCGGAATATAAAGAATATCTCCCGGCTCCAGCTCTTCGTCGATGATCCCGTCAAACGGATCCACCTGAAGCAGGTCAGGATGCGGGCAGTGCTGTTTCATCGGCACTTTTTCACCCACGCGCCAGCGACGGCGGCCGGTCCCCTGAATGATAAACACATCGTACTGATCCAGATGTGGGCCAACGCCGCCCCCTGGCACGGAGAAGGAGATCATCAGATCGTCCATTCGCCAGTCGGGCAGGGCGCGGAATGGGCGCATTAAGGCTGCCGTCGGCTCGTGCCAGTGGTTGACCGCCTGCACCAGTAATGACCAGTTATTTTCACCGAGGTGATCGTAGCTTTCGAAAGGACCATGGCTGACCTGCCATTTTCCATCCTGGTGGCTCACCAGGCGGCTGTCGACTTCGTTTTCCATGGCCAGGCCAGCCAGTTCATCAGGCGAGATAGGGTCGACAAAATTGCTGAACCCGCGCTTAAGAACTACCGGGCGTTTCTGCCAGTAGCGTTCAATAAACTCGGGCCAGTTCAGTGCTAAGTGATAATCCATATTTTTTTATTCCGCAGGCTCTTACTGAGTCGGATTATAACGGAAGCGCAGAAGCCTGGGTGCGAGATCCGCGCATTTTTCACATAACGGGCTAACTATCGTTCGATGTGGGCTGCTGACGGCCGAAAATCACTTCCATTCTGGCACCGCCAAGTAAACTTTCACCGGTTTCGATTTTGCCGTCGTACTGGTCGACAATCTCGCGTGCGACGGACAACCCCACCCCCTGGCCGGGACGCAATGTATCCGCACGCTGACCGCGATCAAATACCACGTCACGTTTGTTTCGCGGGATCCCCGGGCCATCGTCCTCAACAATGATGTGCAGCTCGTTGTCCGTCTGACGGGCGGAAACCTCCACGAACTCCAGACAATATTTACAGGCGTTATCGAGCAGGTTACCCATCACCTCCATGAAATCATTCTTTTCGCCGACGAAACTGATTTCAGGAGAGATATCGAGACTGATGTTCACCCCTTTACGCTGATACACCTTATTCAGCGCAGAGGTCAGGTTATCCAGCAGTGGTGCCACGGGGTGCAGCTCCCGGCTCAGCAGGGCGCTGCCGGAACGCATGCTGGCGCGATGAAGATAGTAGCCAATTTGCTGCGAAATACGACTGATCTGCTCAAGCATCACCGGCTCGGCATCATCAACGCTCATTCTGGAGCTGCGCATGGATCGCAGGGTGCTTTGCATGACGGCTAGCGGGGTCTTCAGGCTGTGAGTGAGGTCAGTCAACGTGGTGCGGTATTTATCGTAGCGCTCGCGTTCACTTTTCAGCAGGCGGTTAAGGTTACGCACCAGACTTGTTAGCTCACGCGTTGTCTCAGGATTAAGCTTCTCGCGATGATGCTCCTCCAGCTCGCGAACCTCTTTCGCCAGCGATTCAATCGGGCGCAAACTCCACCAGGCGGCAATCCACAGCAGCGGTATGACCAGCAGCAGATTGGCAGCCAGCACGTAGACGAACCAGCCCCAGACCCGATAAGAGCGTTTAAGCTCGACGGGGATGGTATCCACCACCACGATGGTCAGCTGCGGCATGTCAGGCGTGGCGGGATAGAGGTTGATGGCGACGGAGTGGGTCATTTCTGTTTCGGCGTCATCGGCGCGGATCTCATTCAGCTTTTTTTGCAGAGAGCGATCTTCGCGCAGCAGGCTGCTGGTGGTATTCAGATCGGCTTCAATTTCATGAAATCCGTTGGTTTTAAGCCATTCCGGGCGGATGCTTTTCACCAGCCAGGGAACATCACGCTGTGCCCACAGCAGTTTCCCTTTTTCATTGTAAATCAGCGCCAGCGTGGGACTCTGCTGGTTAAGATTCTCCGGCATTTCGACGCTGATCTGGTTGTTTTCCCACTTTGCGAGGGTATAAAACAGGTTGCTCTCACCGCGCAGCAGACGAAAGGTCGTTTTATCAAAGCTGACGCTGTAACCAACCAGCGCCACCATGCCGTAAGAAAGCGACAGCACCAGCACAACAGCGGCTGTGGCCAGCAAAAAACGAACCCGCAGTGAAAGGGGCATAATGTGCCGCATTAGTCGTTTCATTTAGCGTAATTCGAACAGGTAGCCCTGACCGCGCACGGTTGTGATCACATCATGCGGATACTGCGCCTGAATCTTCTTACGCAAACGGCCCATCAGCACATCAATGGTGTGACTCTCACGCAGTTCGGCATCCGGGTAAAGCTGGAGCATTAAGGAGTCTTTGCTCACCACTTTACCGTTGTTACGGATCAGCGTTTCCATGATGGTGTATTCGAAGGCCGTCAGTTTGATGACTTCATTGTTGATTGAGAATTCCCGCCGGGAGAGATCCACCTGGAAAGGTGGAAGGGAAATCACCTGGGAGGCGAGCCCGCTGTTGCGGCGTAACAGGGCCTGCATGCGTGCCGCCACTTCTTCAATATGAAACGGTTTGGTGACGTAATCATCGGCACCGGCACTGAGCACTTCCACTTTGTCCTGCCAGCCTTCACGCGCGGTCAGCACCAGGACAGGAAGGGAGACATCGTGGCTGCGCCAGCGGCGAATCAATGACAGTCCGTCTTCGTCAGGTAACCCGAGATCAACGATGGCGATATCCGGCAGGTGTTCATTGAGATAATAATCGGCTTCTTTTGCATCTTCCGCATCATCCACCTGATGTCCCATCTCCTGAAGCTGAACCTTCAGGTGATGACGTAGCAATGCGTTATCCTCAACAACCAGTACGCGCATCATCTTTCTCCCAGAATTAATAGTATGAATAGTTTAACGCTGATTATGTTGTTGTGGGGATAAACATTGAGTAAACCGGGGAAAAAGCAGCCCCCTTTTCGGGCGAAAAGGGGGCGGGGGAGATTACTTCAGCTCGTCGACCATGGTGATGGCGCGGCCAATGTAATTCGCTGGTGTCATCTCTTTCAGGCGGGTTTTCTCCGCTTCCGGCAATGCGAGGCTATCGATAAACTGTTTCATACCTTCCGCATCGACACGTTTACCGCGGGTCAGCTCTTTCAGTTTTTCATACGGTTTTTCGATGCCGTAACGACGCATTACGGTCTGGATCGGTTCGGCCAGCACTTCCCAGTTGTGGTCGAGCTCGTCCAGCAGACGATCGCGGTTCACTTCCAGCTTGCTCACCCCTTTCAGGGTGGACTGATAGGCGATCAGCGCATAGCCAATCCCCACGCCCAGGTTACGCAGCACGGTGGAGTCGGTCAGGTCGCGCTGCCAGCGGGAAACCGGCAGTTTGCTCGCCATATGCTGCAACACGGCGTTGGCCAGACCCAGGTTGCCTTCGGAGTTTTCGAAGTCAATCGGGTTCACTTTGTGCGGCATGGTTGAAGAGCCGATTTCACCGGCGATGGTCTTCTGCTTGAAGTGGTTCAGCGCGATATAACCCCACACGTCACGGTCGAAGTCGATCAGAATGGTGTTGAAGCGGGCGATACAGTCGAACAGTTCGGCGATATAGTCGTGCGGCTCAATCTGAGTGGTGTACGGGTTCCACTGAATTCCCAGGGAGGTCACGAACTCTTCACTGAACTGATGCCAGTCCACTTCCGGGTAAGCGGCGATATGGGCGTTGTAGTTACCTACCGCGCCATTGATTTTACCAAGGATCTCAACCTGTTCCAGCTGACGATACTGACGCTCCATACGGTATGCCACGTTAGCCATCTCTTTACCCATCGTGGATGGCGTAGCGGGCTGACCGTGGGTACGGGAGAGCAGGGGAATGTCGCGGTATTCCACAGACAACGCTTTCACCGCGTCAATGATTTTACGCCAGTAAGGCAGAACCACCTCTTTGCGCGCGGTAGAGAGCATCAATGCGTGAGACAGGTTATTGATGTCTTCAGAAGTACAGGCGAAGTGAATGAATTCAGACACCGCGAGCAGCGCCGGAACGCTTGCCACTTTCTCTTTCAGGAAGTACTCAACCGCTTTTACGTCGTGGTTGGTGGTACGTTCAATGGTCTTGATGCGAGCAGCATCTTCTTCATTGAAGTCAGCAACGATTTTATCAAGGTAATCGTTTGCCTGGGCGTCAAAAGCAGGAACTTCCTTGATTGCTGCCTGGGCGGCCAGCTTTTGCAGCCAGCGTACTTCAACCTGAACACGGAACTTCAGCAGGCCATATTCGCTGAAGATCCCGCGCAGCGCGCTGACTTTATCGCCGTAGCGTCCATCGACAGGGGATACGGCGGTCAGTGAGGATAATTCCATAATTCGCAACTCCGGGAGGTTAACAATGAGCAAGAATTTGTTTTGCCTGAGTCGTCAGGCGATTACGAGAAAACATTAACTGCAGGCGGCCACCGCCAACCTGATGCCACAGCACGGCGGCACGGATACCGGCCAGCAGCGAGGCGCGTACTTTTGCCTGGACCTGCGGGCTTTGCAGTACGGCAGGTGAACCGGTGACCTGGATACGCGGGCCCAGCGGACTGATAACATCAACATAAATACCGGCCATGGCGCTCAACAGCGTTTCAGACTGCAGATCAAAATGGTCGAGCTGACGCTGCAAGCCGGCAATGCGGTCACCCAACGTATTCAGCGCGCCTTTCGCTGCGCTGAGTTTACGTTCCAGCACCATCAGGCTTAATGTATAACGGGTAAGCTCCGCGTTTAATCCCTGACGGCTGCTGGCATTAAGCACGCCAAGCAAGGTTTCAAGACCGAGACGAAGATTGGTTTCGCTGCCACCGAAGACACCCAGGGTTGAACCGGGGTTGAGATCGATAACGCTGTTGAGCGAAACGTGCAGCGCGTCAGCGTCACAATGACCCTGATGCGCCAGCTGTTGCACCAGACGGGCTGACTGGCAAATTCCTGCCAGTGCCAGGGTGATGTCATAATAGTTCTTCGCCACACGTTCTCCTTTATGTGTGCAATCGGGTTAAACGGCCGGCAGCGGCAGGCGCTGTTCTATGATCCCACCACCCAGGCAGATATCACCGCTGTAGAAGACGGCGGACTGGCCCGGCGTGACGGCTGCAACTGGCTCGTCAAAACGCACGTCAATGCGATCGTCATCCAGCGCGGTAATGGTGCAGGGGATATCCGTCTGACGGTAGCGTGTTTTTACCGTGCAGCGCAGGGTACCTTTGAGCGGTTCACGGTCGACCCAGTGCAACTGTTGCGCGATCAGGCCAACGGACATCAGACGCGGATGGTCGTGCCCCTGAGCGACGATCAGAATATTGTTTTCGACATCTTTGTCGACCACGTACCACGGATCTTCGCTACCGTCTTTGGTACCGCCGATACCCAGGCCTTTACGCTGGCCGAGGGTGTGGTACATCAGCCCCTGATGCTGGCCAATTTCGTCACCATCGACGGTGACAATTTTGCCCGGCTGCGCAGGCAGGTAGCGACCAAGGAAATCGCGGAATTTGCGCTCGCCAATAAAGCAGATACCGGTGGAGTCTTTTTTCTTCGCGGTGATCAGATCCAGCTCTTCAGCGATTTTACGGACTTCTGGCTTTTCCAGCTCGCCAACCGGGAACAGGCTTTGTGCAATCTGTTCATGGCTTAGCGTATAAAGGAAATAGCTCTGATCTTTATTACCGTCCAGACCGCGCAGCAGCTGGCTTTTGCCGTTCACATCGGCGCGACGCACGTAGTGACCGGTCGCAATATAGTCTGCGCCCAGATCTTCCGCCGCGAATTCGAGGAAGGCTTTAAATTTGATCTCTTTGTTGCACAGAATATCCGGGTTTGGGGTACGGCCCGCTTTGTACTCTTCCAGGAAAAGCTCAAACACGTTATCCCAGTATTCTGCGGCAAAGTTAACGGTGTGCAGTTCAATGCCGAGCTTGTCGCACACGGCCTGCGCATCGGCGAGATCCGCAGCGGCAGTGCAATATTCCTCGCCATCATCTTCCTCCCAGTTCTTCATGAACAGGCCCTCCACCTTATAGCCCTGTTGTTGCAACAGGTAGGCGGAAACGGAGGAATCGACACCGCCGGACATGCCGACGATCACTTTTTTCTGGCTGTTATCTGACATGGAATACTCACGACATTGAACTTCAAGGCGGCGTATTCTATCACGCCCCCCCACCATTGACACCCTCTGTAAACGGCCAGTTAAATTCTGCGATGACCTCCAGCGGCAAGCGTGCGCCTGACTGCCAGCAGCGAATGCTTTCGGCAACCAGCGGCGAGCGCAGGTTTGGCGCGTTCAGGATCTCGTCGGCGGTGACCCACAGGCAGCGATCGATATCGTCGTCGTGCGGCTCAGTGGCGCACGTTTCGCTAAGCTCGACGGCAAATAAAAAACGCAGGAAGGGCGTTTTATCAGGCGCAATCCACTGATGCATACGAATGAAGTGCTGAGGCTCCGCGCGGATGCCCGTCTCTTCCCAGAGTTCACGTTTTGCGGCCTGTAATAAGGTTTCATTGGCTTCCAGATGCCCGGCTGGCTGATTCCACAGCGCTTTGCCGTTAATGCTCTCTTCTACAACCAGGAATTTCCCCTGCGCGTGAACCACACAGGCGACCGTGACATGAGGTTTAAACATATTGACTCCTTAAGGGGCAACGTCCCGCCATTCACCGTTAGCCAGGGAATCCAGGGTGTAACTGCCCATGGCATAGCGAATCAGGCGCAGGGTAGGGAAGCCCACGTGGGCGGTCATGCGCCGAACCTGACGGTTGCGGCCTTCATAAAGGGTGATTTTGAGCCAGCTGGTGGGAATAGATTTGCGCTCGCGAATGGGCGGGTTGCGCGGCCACAGCCACTCCGGTTCATTCACACGTTCAATACCTGCGGGCAGGGTGGGGCCATCGTTTAACGTCACGCCGTTGCGGAGTGCGGCGAGCGCCTCTTCATCCGGCTCACCTTCCACCTGCACAAAGTAAATTTTGCCGGTGCGTTTTCCGGGCTGCGTGAGTTTTGCCTGTAGGGCTCCGTCATTGGTTAAGACCAGCAGACCTTCGCTATCGCGATCCAGACGACCCGCGGCATAAACGCCCTGAACAGGAATGTAATCCTTTAACGTGCTGCGCCCGGCTTCGTCGGTAAACTGCGGCAACACATCGTAGGGTTTATTGAACAAAATAACCCGCTTTGGCTGGCTTTCTTGCGGTCTTCTGGCGGCTTGTCGTGAGCTGAATCGCTCAACCCGGTGTTTTGTAAAAGAAGTTTTCTTCATGGTATTTTCAGGCGTTATCAATTGCCGCATTATAGCCTAATAACGAAGACCTTTCATGGCGCAGGACAATCAGGTACTATCGAAGGGCTCATTACAATTTATTAACATAAGATCAGTAACAACCAGAAGCGCTCGAAGGAGAGGTTAATGGAAAGCAAAGTAGTTGTTCCGGCGGAAGGTAAAAAGATCACCCTGCAAAACGGCAAGATTAACGTTCCTCACAATCCGATCATTCCATTCATCGAAGGTGATGGTATCGGTGTAGACGTTACCCCGGCAATGCTGAAAGTGGTTGATGCCGCTGTTGAGAAAGCCTACAAAGGCGAGCGTAAAATTTCCTGGATGGAAATTTACACCGGTGAAAAATCTACTCAAGTTTATGGCCAGGACGTTTGGCTGCCAGCAGAAACGCTGGACCTGATCCGCGACTACCGCGTTGCTATCAAAGGCCCACTGACGACGCCAGTTGGTGGCGGTATCCGTTCCCTGAACGTGGCACTGCGTCAGGAGCTGGACCTGTACGTGTGTCTGCGTCCGGTTCGTTACTATCAGGGCACCCCAAGCCCGGTTAAGCACCCTGAGCTGACCGATATGGTTATCTTCCGCGAAAACTCAGAAGACATCTACGCGGGTATCGAATGGAAAGCTGACTCTGCTGACGCAGAAAAAGTAATCAAATTCCTGCGCGAAGAGATGGGCGTGAAGAAAATTCGCTTCCCTGAGCATTGCGGTATCGGCATCAAGCCGTGCTCCGAAGAAGGGACCAAACGTCTGGTGCGCGCAGCAATTGAATACGCGATCACCAACGACCGTGACTCTGTGACCCTGGTTCACAAAGGCAACATCATGAAGTTCACCGAAGGCGCGTTCAAAGACTGGGGTTACCAGTTGGCGCAAGAAGAGTTCGGCGGTGAGCTGATCGACGGCGGCCCATGGCAGAAGATCAAGAACCCGAACACCGGCAAAGAGATCATCATTAAAGATGTTATCGCCGATGCGTTCCTGCAGCAGATCCTGCTGCGTCCAGCGGAATACGACGTGATCGCCTGTATGAACCTGAACGGTGACTACATCTCCGACGCCCTGGCTGCACAGGTTGGCGGTATCGGTATCGCCCCTGGCGCGAACATCGGTGACGAATGCGCCCTGTTCGAAGCAACCCACGGTACTGCACCAAAATACGCAGGCCAGGACAAAGTGAACCCAGGCTCTATCATCCTGTCCGCAGAGATGATGCTGCGTCATATGGAATGGTTCGAAGCCGCAGACCTGATCGTTAAAGGTATGGAAGGCGCGATTAACGCGAAAACCGTAACTTACGACTTCGAACGTCTGATGGAAGGCGCTAAGCTGCTGAAATGTTCAGAGTTTGGGGACGCGATTATCGCGAATATGTAATCTATTAGCTGGGTTATACAACAACGGGAGCCGATTGGTTCCCGTTTTTATTATTATTTTTCGGATGGTTATCAAGAGCTTATCAAAACCCTTTTTTAAGCAGATGTTATTTCCAGTTCTCTCTGTATCTGCCACAACAATTTACGGTAGGGTATATTCTCTACCGTAAATATATCAACTGTATGCGCATTTTACTTCCTCATGTATCAAAAATAAACAATCCCGAATTTCATTTCCTTAAAATACTTTATCCAGGAATGACTGGTTCGTGTCAGTAGCCTTAGTCAATATATAAAAATAAACATTTTGTTGTGCAATTAAAACTTTTGCATGTGTATTTATATGCTGGTAACACAATTTTATCTCTGTATATTTAAGAGAAATTATTGGAGGAACTATGCATAAATTTAATCTAGCAGCTGCTTTTCTTTTTTTTGGCGCTTTTACCATGCCAGTATTTGCCAGTAATTCAATGTCTATAAATTATGCTGCAGGCAAAGAGAGTGGGGCCGAAAAGATGCATGGCATGAATGTGATATTTAAACACGATATTAGTAATTTTGCACTGGTCGCATCAGGTACTTATATACAGAATACCAGCGGTTCCGGGAACTCTTATTTGAAAAACAAATACGCATCAATTATGCCGGGGCTCGCTATTAATATCACACAAGATATAAATTTTTATGGACTTGCTGGTATTTCTTGTGGTTCAAAAATGAAACCTGATCAAAGTCATGAGATTTATGGGGCAGCTTTTGGTACTGGTTTGTTTTACAACTTAACAAACAATATTCAATTAAATACAGGATATGAATTGGGTCTTGTTGATAACAAAGAAATAGATACTTTCATCATTGGGATAGGATATTTGTTCTGACTTTCAAGGTGAATGAAATGATATCAAAAAAAATAATAAGAATATATGTTATTACTGATAACTATTTTTTATATTACGGCATCAGGGAACTCATTTACGATTCTAAAGTATTTGAATCTTACACATATAACGTTGAGCAAACCGCTAAGCTTCCAGCTCTTATTTTTTATCATAAGTATCATACTCAAGATATAATCATTACAGATAATTTCTTACATTGTTACGCAGTTTCAAAATATAGACCGGAAAAAACGTTAATTTTGCCATGTAATTATGATTTGGATAAATATATAGAGTGTTTTAATGATTTAACAAATCAAGATTATCTTCACAATGCACTTTATTTTAAAAAGTTATCATCGAAAGAGACCCTGCTGTTAACTTTATTTTCTGAGGGAGCAACAGATGACAAAATTGCTATTATGCTTAACATAACAAAAAAGACAATCAGCTCTCATAGGCGTAATATTTTGCAAAAATTAAACCTGAAGAATAGGCATGAATTGTATATGTATGCTTTGGCAACAAAAGAAGGGTTGTATGAACACGTATAACATAATATCTATTTTAACGATAATGGTATTGATTCCATTTTCAATTTATTGTTTTTATGCTAATTATCGCATCAATGAAAACAAAAGAATTGCATCAGAAACAACACCATTATGGCGAAAGATATTTCTGCCTCCTAAATGATTAATATTTTAATGGTAAGTTTTTGATGTTTAGAAGCTTTCCTCTGTGAATGTTAATATATCCACCATCATTCAAATCTTTTAAAACTTTATTTAAGGAACTACGAGAAATTGAGCTTCTGGACAAAATGAACTTGAACACTGAAATTTGAGATCTTTCATTCTCTGGTAATTCCCATATGGCTTCTAAATTGTTTTTTATAATATCGTAGGCATTTTTTGATGAAAATCTCTGGTCTCTTTTGAAAAAGTTTAAAGTGATTTCACAAGTCATTAAGAAAAAATGTTTCCACAAGTTATTACTATCAGCCAAACAATCCAATTCCACAGTTGAAATTGCTGTGAAAGTTGCATCCGTTGAAGCTCGAAAGTAATGGTAATCATCCTTTTCGAACATAAAGATTATCCCTAGAATATAAGGCGCATATACAGTGAAAATTAGAATATCGTCTGCTTTTCTATAAATGTCTACTCTACCTTCAGTGAGAAAGTATACATGTGGTTTATTATTAAGCATGAAGTTTATTCGTTGTCCATTTGACGCATAAATGCGCATAAACTTGTTAGATCCTTCAACAATCTCTAAGATATGGTTAAACATGGTGTGAAGCCTCAGCTACTATTTTCATTCTTAAAGTTTGATGTTAGGTAATCATATAACCTTTTTAGAAGATGGCAAGTTTAAATTTAAATATGTGTTTGTGTAATTATACATAATTTAATTTTTTATAGGCCAGATCATCAAAAGTAAGTGCTGAGTTCTTAAGATTTTATCAACCTATCATTGTTAATAGTCGATTCGAAGATGGCTTTATGTTATTTGAGCGTGATTTTTAGAGTTAATCATTTATATGGAAATTTATTTCTATATAGGAATGATATACGACTCTTTACCTTTTATCGGTATTGCGCAAAACAACTCATTAATTCTATATGGATTGATGCTTGGCACTTAAAAAATCATCTCTTTTTTAAGTTGGGCTGAGTATTAACACGGGGGCTCGATATGTTGTTTCTATTGTTATGCATAGCTTTATTGATATTAATAGTAGCTGTTTTTTATTTTATTCGGTTGAATAAAAAAAGTATGGATGTAACTCAATTTATAGATTTGCTTTATAAAGATGATGAAGAGAAATGAATATTTAAATGAGGTTGAGTAAGTGTTAAGCAAAACTCAAAAAAATTTCTTGTGGATGATTGCAGAAAAAACAATCGGCGTAGTGGGCCTTTTCTTTATAAATGCTTTGGTGGCTAAATACCTGGGGCCTGTGGTAATTGGGCAAATAGCAATTGCAACTGCAATTTTTCAAATTGTTCAGGTTGTAGGGGTGTTTGGCAGCGATAGTATATTCTATAAAAGGATAAGCACAAACTTGATTGGCGGCATACAATTAATGATGCCTGTATTTGTGTTGAGAAGTATAATATTTATCTTTTTGGCAAGTATTTGCATAATTTTTTTAAATATGAGAATGGATTTAACAGGTATGACATTAGTGCTGTCAATCTGTTTGGCGTATTATTTTTATACTATTGATACTTACACAAGTTTTAACGAGTCACTACTGAACTCAAGAATTAATGCTATTGCAAACGTAGTTGGCCTTATTTTCGGCTTAGTAGCCAGGGCATTAATGGTTAGATATAAAGTGCCGATTATCTATTTTGGATTGCCTCTAATAATAATAAGTGCCATTCCTTATTTTCTAAAATCATATGTATTTAGAAAACAATATAAAAGGATGGTAACAATTAAGTATAGTGTACTAAAAAAAAGATTATTCCATCTGAGTTATGCGGGAAGCATTCTTGTTATTCCTTCAATCATTTCATCAATCTATCCAAGGTTGAATGTGCTTATAATCTCTTTTTTATATGGTAATCGTGATGTCGGTATTTATTCAGTTTCTCAAAGCATTGCAACGAGTTGGAGTTTCATTTTATTATCGTTGTTGACGTCTTGTCTTCCATCTGTATTTCGAGAGAAAAATAATCAAAAAATAATTAAATTAGGTGCCAGGTTACATTTAAATATCATTTTGTTGTCTATTCCGGTAATGTTGGTGATTACATTTTTAGTAAATTTCGCAATTCTCTATCTATACGGGGAATCCTATAAGGAGTCAATAACACCCTGCATTTTGTTATGTTTCTCAACATTATTGTCTACACTTGGCATGGCTTCATCAAAAATAATAATTAAGTTTTCTGGGTATAGGTTTTTATTATGGAAGACTATATTTATTTTGGTTTTAAGTCTGGTGCTTTCTTATTCCTTTTCTATCAGGTTCGGATTGATTGGTGCTGCATCAGCGGTTATCATTACTGAAGTTTTTTCTCTGACAGTTTTTAACTATTTGTTTATGCAGGGATTTATATTATCAGTCCACATCGAGATGTTTAAAATTATTTATGGGTATTTTCGGGGGTTATTTGGAATGAAAAAATCAGATGGAAGCTAAATAAAGGCAGCCTCAAAACTGAGCTAAATAAAAAATGCTTCTAAGATTTATTCTTAATGGCGCGCTGTTTAATGACAAATAAAAGCGTCCTCGAAATACATGAAACAGACTCATTTCATAGGTTTCAGGACGCTTTACAGTGAGTAATGGTCAGATGAAACGAGCGTTCTCCGCCCATTTTTTTGGGAATCCCAGCGCGCATAACGCCGGCTCAATACTCATTACTTCGGCATCTGCAATGTTATGAATTATAAAGGGGTCATCCTGAAGAAAGTTATGAATATTGCTGATGTTATCCCCCTGAAAAAGAATGAAGCCGCCAGCACCATTGCTGAGCGGGCCGGCAAAAAGAATCACTCCTTCATCAAACCCCCTCAGCAGCCATTGTTTATGTGCGTCAAGATGATCGGAAATCGCATCAGGTTGTGTCAGGTAAGTCAGCGTGACGGCGTGCAACATGGTTTATTCCTTAGCGGCAGAAACGGTATTAATGGCTTGTGGTATTAAAGAGAAAGCACGGGATAGTTCTCTGAGCTTTACTTCCTCCCCTTTAGATGCGCCTTCAGCCCGGACAAACACAACATTTGAAATGCCCAGGAAGCCCAGAAACTTACGCAGAAATTGCTCCTGAAAGTCCATTTCTTCAAATGCCGTACCGGCATAAAAACCACCCCGGGCTGAGGCTATGATGACTCTTTTTTCCCCCGCAAGACCAACAGGGCCTGTTGGGGTGTAGCTGAAGGTTTTCCCTGGCTGCGCGATTCTGTCCATCCAGGCTTTTAATTGGCTGGGAACAGAAAAGTTGTACATTGGCGCTCCGATAACAATTACGTCGCTTTCAAGAAACTCAAAGACCATAGCATTTGATAATTCTCGCTCAGAGTCCAGACGCGTTGTAGTTGCGGGTCGTCCGGTAACAGGCCTGAATTCTGCAGCGATTTCCCCGGTGAGATGGCTGATTTCGTCTTTTACAAGATCCCGGTAAGTCAGTTGATTCCCCTGACTGGTTGCCATCAGTTGTTTCACTGTTTCAGCCGACAACTGTCGGGTTACTGAAAATTCATAATTGATACTTGAATCAAGATGGAGAATTTTCATTGCATATCGTCCTGTTGTGTAAGGGTCAGTGAATACTCTGCGCAGCATTTAC
The DNA here is from genome assembly GCF_049237765.1 of Enterobacter cloacae complex sp. SHL021. Classification (NCBI taxonomy): domain Bacteria; kingdom Pseudomonadati; phylum Pseudomonadota; class Gammaproteobacteria; order Enterobacterales; family Enterobacteriaceae; genus Enterobacter; species Enterobacter cloacae complex sp. SHL021. The sequence continues at coordinate 357,430 of NZ_JBMKJG010000001.1, forward strand.
AATCAGTGCTGCAACCTCTTTGGGATGAGAAATCATGGATAGATGATCTGAGTGAATTCGTGTGATATGTGCGCCTGCTTCACGGGCAAAATTTGCCTGTACTAACGGGTTCAGCGCGTTATCGTTTTCTGTGATGAGATACCAGGAGGGTTTCTCTCTCCAGGCTGCCGCGTTCACTTTTTCGTTAAAAGCGGCAGCGGCGATAGGCTGTTGCACCGCAGAAATCAGAAGGCTCTGTTTCATGCTTAGCTCATTAGCCATAACCTGATGAAACAACTGTGGCTTATCAAGCCAGATGAGGCCGTTTTTATCGGCTTCCATACCTTTCATGGGGGCATTGAAGTGCGCAAGTGCGTCAGAAACAGACTGATTGCTGTCCGGAACAAGGGCGGACAAATAGACGAGCCCCTTTACGTTAGTCGCATTACCAGCCTGGGTGATCACCGCCCCTGCCCATGAATGGCCAACGAGCAGTACGTTACCATTTTGACGCTCAAGTACACGCTCTGTTGCAGCCACATCCTCTCGTAAGGATGTCAGGGGATTCTGAACAGCAGTAACGTGGTAGCCCCGGTCCTGCAGGAGAGCGATGACGGCTGACCAGTTCGATCCGTCAGCAAAGGCACCGTGAACCAGCACGATATTTTTTACACCCGAATCCTGTGCCAGAAGCGGCGGGTTGCTCATAAATAAAAGACACAAAGCAAATACTCCTTTTCGCAGCGCGACCGACATTAAATTTTGCTTACGCATAACTATATTTCCCGTATTTCTCAGTTTCAGGCAGTGTAATCATGCTGACAGGGGGTATGAAGTGTCATTAATGACAGGTAACATGCGAAATAAGACATTCTTCGGCACTGGGGTTAAAATGCGAGTTGCGTTACTTGCGCTTCCGGGCAACATGCGTTCGGCGCTGGCAGGGCTGGCTGATATGTTTTGGCTGGCGAATCAGGTGATCAGGCTAAACCCTACAGTGAGCCCTGAACTATCCAGGGCTGATCCATTTTTTGACGTCAGGACGATTACCGCGGATGGGCAGCCCGTCAGGGACGTTCAGGGACGAATCATCGAAAGTGATGGCTCATTTAATGAACCTGACAACTTCGAGCTGATCATTGCCAGCGGTATGCAGTTGGATGAGCAAAGATTTACGGCTGACAAAGCAGCTGTATCGAATGCGGCCGAGTGGTTGAAAGTTAAATATTCAGAGGGAAGCTGTATTGCCTCAGCATGTGCGGGCGGTTTTGTGCTGGGAGAGGCGGGTTTGCTCAACGGACGGGTCTGCACCACTACGTGGTGGTTATATCCAACTTTCGCTGAACGCTATCCACTTGCAAAACCCATATGGGGAAAAACCCTGGCAGAACAAGACAATGTGATAACCGCGGGCGGCCCGCTTTCATGGGTCGACCTGGTTATATACCTCGTACGCAATCATGCTGGTAATGAGCTGGCAAAATTGACAGCTGACATGGCCGTTGCTGACAGCCAGCCTTTGTCACAGCAAATTTATGCGCCCGCAGGTTTTCTCAACTCAAGACATCCTCTACTGACTAAAGCAGAGAGTCTGCTTCGTTATCAGAACCCTGCAATGACGGTAAAGCAACTTGCTGCAGCTCTGAATATGACGACCCGCACGCTGAACCGTAAAATGAAAACGCTCATCCAGGAAAGTCCGAAAGACTTCATTACGCGGGTTCGTATTGAAACTGCATCTGTGCTTCTTGAAAGCCCAGGAAAGACTATTTCACAGATCGCAAATATTTGCGGATATAGCGATGAAACTGCTTTCCGGCGCGCTTTTAGCGCCATGATGGGGATGTCCCCCGGAAGTTTCAGAAAGCGGCTTTTGACAACGAACCCTTCAAATTCTGGCTGCGAATGAGCGGCTATTGTTGGCTTATCAAGGGCGTGACTGAGCTGATGATTGGCTGACCATCCGTCAATATCATGTCGTCCTCTGAATATAAATGTGTGGCGCGGACAGATTCACACTCGAAAGCGAATGTTGTGAAAGTTCAGTTTTTTTTCGGATTGTCCTGATGCTACTCGCAGTCAATAAGCCTGACGGTTGACGAATGGTTGGCTTGTTTGATTTTACCTACTGTTGGTATGGAAAAGATATCCGGCATGACGTTAGCAGTCATAAATACTTTGGGAATGGACGCAACTGTTCGTATTATGTCCCTGAAAGATTTAATCAGGAGAAATTGATATGGAAGAGGTTATTTATGTTATCGATGATGATGATGCATATCGGTCGTTTGTTGTTCAGTTCTTAACAGCCGCGGGCTATCAGACATTTGACTTCAGTAATGCCGAAGAATTTTTATCCTCTCCCATCGTTGATCATCCTTCATGCTTAATCCTTGAATTAAACCTTCCGCGTATGAATGGCTTTGACGTGATGGATGCACTCAAAGCGCGTGGATGCGCTATACCGGTACTCATTCTGACGAAGAGCGGCTCAATCCCTTCCTGCGTTCGGGCAATGAAAGCAGGCGCCCGGGATTTTTTGACCAAACCGGTCGAACCTGAACAACTTTTGCGCGTGGTGAATGAGGTATTGATCGACGCGACAAACCATTTTCTGGAACAGCAACGGTTATTTGAACTGTGCAAAAATTACCAGGCGTTGACGCGACGTGAGAAACAGATTTTTGAGCTGGCAATTAATGGCTTGCAAAATAAACAAATCGCATCGGAACTGGGCATAACAGAAATTACGGTGAAGGTACATCGACGCAGGGTGATGGATAAAATGCAGGTTCGTACGTTAGCGGATCTGGTACATGCTGCCGGCACGTTGCAAATCGGTAAATCCCGATGTCCACCCCGCAGGCTTTATTGATAACGCGGCGATCGTCACCGGACAGTTTATATCACCCTGACATTCATTCAGATTATTGTCCCCCTGGGGTGTTGAATTTTGCTACTCTATGAGAGGTAACGCCTCTCAACCGGGGCGGTCTACGATAATGGAATGAATTGATTATGAGTGAAAATGATACTATCCCAAAGAAGTCTACAAGCCAGATTAACAAAGCGGTATTCTTCACATCTGCTTTGTTAATTTTCCTTCTTGTCGCCTTTGCCGCAGTATTCCCGGATCTGGCCGACAAAAAATTCAAACTCCTGCAGCAACAGATATTCACCAATGCCAGCTGGTTCTACATTCTTGCTGTCGCCCTGATTTTACTGAGTGTTACTTTCCTCGGTCTTTCGCGTTACGGTGATATCAAACTGGGGCCGGATCATGCCCAGCCTGATTTCAGCTACCATTCCTGGTTTGCGATGCTGTTTTCGGCAGGGATGGGGATCGGCCTGATGTTCTTTGGCGTTGCCGAACCGGTAATGCATTACCTTTCGCCACCCGTCGGCACCCCTGAAACCGTAGCCGCAGCGAAAGAAGCCATGCGCCTGACGTTCTTCCACTGGGGACTGCATGCATGGGCCATCTATGCCATAGTGGCGCTGATTCTGGCATTCTTCAGCTACCGTCACGGTTTGCCATTAACGCTGCGTTCCGCACTCTATCCCATCATCGGCGATCGCATCTACGGTCCTGTCGGCCATGCAGTCGATATTTTTGCGGTGATAGGGACGGTCTTTGGCGTTGCCACATCGCTGGGTTACGGTGTTTTGCAGGTTAATGCCGGTCTGAACCACCTTTTTGGGGTGCCCATCAATGAAACGGTGCAGGTCATTCTGATTGTGGTGATTACGGGGTTAGCGACGATTTCAGTGGTGTCCGGTCTGGACAAGGGAATACGTATCCTCTCTGAACTCAATCTGGGTCTGGCTGTTTTACTTCTGGCGCTTGTGCTGTGTCTTGGACCAACCGTACTTTTACTGAAATCTTTTGTCGAAAATACCGGCGGTTATCTTTCGGAATTAGTGAGTAAAACCTTTAACCTTTACGCCTACGAACCGAAATCAAGCAACTGGCTTGGTGGCTGGACGCTGTTGTACTGGGGATGGTGGCTTTCCTGGTCGCCGTTTGTCGGTATGTTCATCGCGCGCGTATCCCGTGGCAGGACAATTCGTGAGTTTGTTACGGGCGTGCTGTTTGTTCCCGCAGGTTTTACCCTCATGTGGATGACGGTGTTTGGTAACAGCGCCATTTATCTCATCATGAATCAGGGAGCAACAGACCTGGCAAATACCGTCCAGCAGGATGTCGCGCTGGCCCTGTTTAATTTCCTTGAACATTTCCCGTTTTCCTCAGTGTTGTCATTTATTGCAATGGCGATGGTCATTGTCTTCTTTGTCACCTCGGCTGACTCCGGGGCGATGGTTGTGGATACGCTGGCATCGGGTGGCGTCGCTAGCACGCCTGTATGGCAGCGAATTTTCTGGGCCTCGCTCATGGGGATTGTGGCCATTGCATTGCTGATTGCGGGTGGGCTGAGCGCGCTGCAAACCGTGACAATAGCGAGCGCATTACCGTTCTCCGTGATCTTATTGATCTCAATATACGGACTGTTAAAAGCCCTGCGTCGGGATTTGACCAAACGTGAAAGTCTGAGCATGGCGACGATTGCGCCGACTGCCGCACGTAACCCTATTCCGTGGCAGAGAAGGTTGCGCAATATTGCCTATCTGCCGAAACGTTCTCTGGTGAAACGGTTTATGGACGACGTTATCCAGCCTGCCATGACGTTGGTTCAGGAAGAACTGAACAAGCAGGGGACGTTGAGTCATATCAATGATGCGGCTGACGATCGTCTCCGGCTTGAAGTTGATTTAGGCAATGAGCTGAACTTTATTTATGAAGTGAGGCTACGTGGCTATAATTCGCCAACTTTTGCTCTTGCCGCTATGGATAATGACGAGCAACAGGCAGAGCAACACCGCTATTATCGCGCTGAAGTATATCTGAAAGAGGGCGGTCAGAACTATGATGTGATGGGCTGGAATCAGGAACAGCTTATCAATGACATACTGGACCAGTACGAAAAACATCTGCACTTCCTGCACCTGGTTCGTTAATACAAAAATGCCGTCCGATGGGACGGCATTTATTTTGCCACTGACTGTGTGAGACAGCCTTATGTTAGCCACTGTACTTATCGTTATTGTTGCGTTAATCCATCTCTATATTCTGGTGCTGGAGATGTTCCTGTGGAACACCAAAACCGGGCACAAGGCTTTCAATCTCACGCCCGATTTTGCGCGTGAAACCCGCGTACTGGCTGCGAATCAGGGGCTGTATAACGGTTTTCTGGCGGCGGGTCTGCTCTGGGGACTCTGGCTCGGAGAGCGCGGTGTCCCTGTGACCGTCTTTTTCCTGAGCTGCGTGCTACTTGCCGGAATTTTTGGCGCAGCGACTGCCAGTCGAAAAATCCTCTATGTTCAGGCTATGCCGGCTCTCGCTGCCTTACTTGCGCTGCTTATCTAATACTTTGGTCAACGTAATGCGTCCGCTATACTCGGTGCATCACCCGCTAAATGACAGACGAGAGACTGTTTATGAACAACGATATTCCGCTTAAATATTATGACATCGTCGATGAGTATTCGACGGAAACCGCTGAGCCAGTCAGTGAGTCAGAGCATGACGCGCTAGCGTACTATTTCCAGCTGCTGCTGACGCGGTTAACGAACAACGAGGAAATCAGCGAGGAAGCCCAGCAGGAAATGGCCAGTGAGGCGGGGATCCGCACGGTACGCATCGACGATATTGCGAATTTCCTTAATCAGTGGGGGAACGAGTAGCCCGCAAGGGCATTCTCATCGTAAGTTTCTTCGCCAGTTCACTGCGTGTCAGTGATTTTGAGAAGTACCACCCCTGGATCAGAGCGTCAGGATACCTGTCCGCAATAAAATGATACTGGGTTTCACTTTCCACCCCTTCGAAAACGAGCGTTTTGTTGAGCCTGGCAAGCGCATCGCAAAAAATAGCAAAAATATTCTGCTTATAATGTTCATTGATACCGTCCACCAGCGACTTATCGATTTTGATTTCGTCATATTCCAGCAGAGAGAGTCGGTCCAGGTTTGAGTTTTTCACGCCGAAATCGTCTATCGATATTCTCACCCCACGTTTTTTCAGCTCCAGACAAAATCCTTCCAGAATATCCGCACTGGATACCGCTTTTTCTGAAAGTTCCACTTTTATCAAAGACAGGGGGATGTGATTAAATGCACATTCACGACGTAACGTCTGGATAAACTGCCCATCTTCAATCTCTGTTCGCCCAACGTTCAGCGAAATCATCAGCTGATGTTTAATGGCAAGCGGTGCGATCTCAGACAGCGATTTTTCAATAATATTAATATAATACTGTCGGTACAGCCCAATTTTCTTAATTAAAGGAATAAACAGTTCCGGGGAGACATCGGTGCGATGATAATCGCGCCATCTCGACAGCACTTCTACCCCGACAATGCTTTTATCCTGGATACGTATAATCGGCTGGTAGTTAACGCTGATAGAATTGTTTTTTACCGCCTTAACCAGCGTTCGCTCCAGTGAGAAGCGATCTTCGTAAATGCGCATGAAAAACAACGAGATTGCGGTCCAGATAAAACACAGAATAGTCGTCAGAAGAATAAACACCACAATGGGGAGCGAAGCCAGGCCCGCGTCGTAATGCTTCACCGTAACGCATATGTCCCATCGCGTGCTGCACTGCGTCAGGGTCAGGGTAAAAAACGCTGAATCTGGCCAGTGGTGTTTTATGACATCTGGCTTAACCGAGAAAAATGTTCGGTCGAAATCTTTCGTCGTGGTACTCAGCGCATAGTTTGCCGTAACCGGCGTGAATTTATCGTAGGCATAACGCGAGGTGAAAATAATCACATTATTATAGATTGCCGCGTTGCCAGTGAAAAAATCCTTTCTCGAAAACTGCGCTAACAGAAAGCCTCTTGGTGTTTTATGGAGTTCTGTCGGTAGAGGGACTGGAGTGGCGAGCTTACCCCAAAAGGCAGTACAGACGACTTGCCCATTTTCAACAAAACCGATATCGGAAAAATAGGGGCTGTCGAGTTTTAGCTTTCTGTAGCGATCAAGGCTGGTTTGATTGCAGCCTCGGGTTGTTACCTCTTTAAGGGCCAGCGCGATGCTTTCGGATAATCCTTCGGAATAGTGCAAAAGCGTCTGGGCGATCTCACGCTGTTTATCCTTCTGCTGGCTGATGATAACCGCATTCACCGCATACAGAGACAGAATGACCAGAATCGTTGATACGATAGCAACGGCAATGATTTTTTTCATTTTCCGGTTATCCTGTCAGCTCCCTGATGGGGTGAATCTTAACACAGCCGGGGCAGGGTACAAGCCTGGTACTCACGGGAGAGAGCGGCAGGCGCCAGGGGATCTCCGTAATAACCCTGACGCAAATTTTAGTGAAGCAAAATAATAACCGCTTCTTATTGTGCGCTTAAGTGCAATTTATTTTCCTCTTATCCTGACCTTTGTTACAGTGACACGAGTTGTCAGCCAGGGATGTCAGGCGTGATAAGGTGGAAAAGCTCGTGCATGTGAAAAATACTTTTTACACAACAACCATTACTGTCATCATTGTCTCGTTGATCATCTCGTTGTCGCTTGCGGTCCAAATTACCACGTCCAGACAGCAGTCAATTCAGCAAATTAATACCGGCGTTGCTAACCTGAGCCATACCCTGGATGTTTATACTGAGGGGATCATGCGTCAAAGCGAAATGCTGATCACCACCATTTCAGACATGATCGACATTTATGGTATGACCCCGGAACAGGCGACCAATATTCAACGGATAATAGAAAATCAGGATAATCTTCTTAGCCAGATTAACAATGTGGTTATTTACGATGTCAATGGTGACATCTTTACGGCATTGTACGGACGTTTTTCCGGGCCGCGAAAAGGGGCTGACAGATCGTTTTTTATCTATCACAAGGAAAATAAAAGTCAGCAGATTTTTATTGGCCAGCCGGTCGTGAGCAGAACGAACGGGAAATGGGTGATTACGATCAGTCGACGGCTTGAAACGCAGACCGGAGACTTTAACGGCGTTGTCGTGGTGACGCTTGGAATCGAAAATTTTCTGGCACTCTACGGGCAGATTAATATTGGCCATGCTGGTGTCATTGGCCTCACGACACAATCCGGCGTGTTGCTGGTTCGTTATCCGTTTAAAAATAACTACATTGGCGCGATTGTTTCAGACTCACCCCTGTTCAGAGAATACCTGAAGGTACAAAATTCAGGGATTGCCAGCTCGGTTTCGCGGTTTGATAAAGTCGAACGCATTTTCGCTTTTGAGAAAAACAAACGTTACGGATTGGTTACCACCGTTGCAGTGAGTAAAGAAGAAGCACTTGCAGCCTGGCGTAAGCAGGCCATTCAGCTCGCCGTACTCATTCTTATTTTTACCGTGGCGCTTATCGTCGCGTCTTATTTCCTCTATTCGGATCTGTCCAGAAAAACCAGAGATAACAAAGAGCTCAAGATAATAGCCTCTGAAGATGCGCTGACGGGGCTTTTCAACCGCCGCACGTTTGATGAAAAAATTCTGTCTGAAATCGCCACGTGTGCGGATAACGACACGCCAATTTCTATCCTCATTGTCGATGTCGATTATTTCAAAAAATACAATGATAACTACGGTCACCCAGAAGGAGACCGATGCCTTACCCTACTGGGGAATAGCCTCAGAGAGAGCCTCACCCGCAACAACCAGCTTGTGGCGCGTTATGGCGGCGAAGAGTTTGCGCTGATCCTGCCAGACGCCGATATTCAGGAAGCCATCCGCCTGGCCCAGACGATCATCCGCAATGTATTTTCACTGCATATTGAGCATGCCTTTAGCCCCTTTGGACGGGTAACGGTCAGCGTCGGGGTGTCAACCGCACGTGCCGTTTACATTGCAGGCAGCCAGCAGAACATTATTATTGCGGCTGACCAGGCGCTCTATCAGGCAAAACGCGCAGGACGCAACCGCTATGCCTTTATCGCCGTGTAAGCGGGCAAAAAAATGCCCACTAAAGCGTGGGCAAAAATACTGGAAGCAATGTGAGCAATGTCGTACTGAATACCTGAGCGTTTAACTCAACTATTCAGTGTTGAGAAAGATAATCTTTCTCATCTTAAGTTGCAACCCCACATTTCGTGTGGTGCAGTTTTGGATACTAAATGCGCACTCTCTCGCTGTGATACTAATCACAAATTTCCTTTCCCGGATCCTGTGCTATCCTTTTTGTGTCGTTGATTTAATGACAAAAACCATACAGAGAGGAAAGTTATGGGAATTTTATCCTGGATTATCTTTGGGCTTATTGCGGGTATTCTGGCGAAGTGGATCATGCCGGGCAAAGATGGCGGTGGTTTTATCGTTACCGTGATACTGGGTATTGTCGGCGCGGTCGTCGGCGGCTGGATCAGTACGCTGTTCGGGTTTGGCAAAGTTGACGGTTTCAACTTCGGCAGTTTTGCTGTCGCCGTGATCGGCGCGCTGGTTGTTCTGTTTATCTACAGAAAAATCAAAAGCTAAGTTTGATAAGCGTTAAAAAAGGCTGCCAGATGGCGGCCTTTTTACGTTGCGGTGTTACCACCAGCCAAATTGCGTGCCAGCAACGGCGACGATGGCGACGAGCAGCATAATGAGGGTGGTTTTTCTCATTTATGCTCCCGGAGCCGCGTAACCACCGACAAAAAACCATGCTAAAAAAACCACCGCCGTTATAAAAATAACGACCGGGAAGAGGATCCCTATTCTCATGCCATCACCTGTTTTGGTTTTCAGAATGCCGTAGAGTGTACGGGGTTAATCCAAAACGTGAAAGCGCGTTTTGCCTTTACCCTTTTTATCCTGATACATCGCAACATCCGCGACGCGTAATGCGCTGTCCGGATCCATCCTGGCAGGATCAACTTCGACAACTCCCAGGCTTGCACCCGGGTACACAATACTCACACTGCCCAACCCGTATTGGCCGGCAATCCGGTCGCGAAGCCGTGCCCTGAGCTGGTTAATCTGGCCATCGACAGCCTGATTTTCCGCTTTACTCAGGCAGGCTACCAGGAACTCATCGCCCCCCAGGCGGCCGATAATCTCGTCTTCGGTCTTTTCATCTGACAGACGTTTGCCGACTTCAATGAGGAATTGATCGCCTGCTTCATGCCCGTACTGGTCGTTAATCCGTTTAAAATCATCCAGATCGATAAAAGCGATAATTACGTTGCGTTTAAGGTGGCGGCCTAAAGAAAACAGGGTATTGAGATCTTCAAAGATGGCGCGGCGGTTGGGTAAACCGGTGAGAACGTCGGTAAAGGAATAGGCGATGAGCGCTGCATTCGCTTCTCGAAGTTGAGAAAGCAACGACTCTTTCTGAATATACTGGGCAATCAGCCCGGCAAAGAGTTTTAGCACGTGTTCGCCGCGTTCACTGAGCAGCTTCTTTTCCGTGCTGGTCGCACAGAGCGTGCCGTACAGGGAACCATCCGCCAGGTGAACCGGCACGCTCATGTACGTGGTAATACCGAGCGCTTTCGCGGCATCGCAATCCGCCCAGCGTTCAGGAACCTCGTTACTGAAAATGGTGTCACTGTCCAGCGCACGTTTGCACAATGTATCGCCCCAGGGCACGCTTAGTCCCTCCGGGATCTGCATCTGCTTACTGTTTCGGGCATACAAAATATGCTGAAGACGGGCATTGATATCGACCTTCGTCAGGTAGGTCGACTCCATTTCGGTCACAAGTTCCAGCATCTCCAGCAACTGGCGAACGAGACTTTCAAGGGATTGTTCCGTGGTGAGCGTTTCTGACACTCGGGCCAGGATGATATCTGACATGACGTAGGTTGACTCCCATGCACAAGACGTCTGCATCTGCATGTTATGCTGAAAATTTCGACTTCAGCCATAGTAAAACATGAATGGTGAGAATTTTATATATCCACCAGAAGCAGGCAGGGGAGAAAAAGGCCCCGTTGTTGAGACCGGGGCAAAGACATCTTGATTACGGAATGATGTTCTCTGGTCATAAGGAGAACACGCCTCACTATAGTGTTGAAAAGTGCAGTTAAAATGGAGAAATGATGGAGAAAGCGACGGCGACCCGTTACCCTTATCTTCTGATGATGTAAAAAGGATCAACACGATGAGATTTCTGCTTTTGGCTCTCGCGCTACCCCTGGCGGCCTGTACCACAAAAACGTCTCCACCTGTTGCCCCACCGCCGCCGCATAGGGTGGGGATGGCTAACCCTGCCTCTGTCTATTGTCTGGAAAAAGGAGGAGAGCAGATCCCAATCCAGAGCCCGCAGGGCGTGCGTACGGAGTGTAAATTGCCCGGTGGCGAAGTCATCGACGAATGGGAGCTCTACCGCCGCGATCATCCGCAACCCGCCAGGTGACAGCAGGACAAAGATTGCGATACACTTCTCTTTAGGATTATTCTTAGCCAGTTTCTGGCCACCGTTATCGTGAGAGAAGTATGTTTCAGCTTAAACCGGGCAGCATGGCGTTGATCATTGGTGCCCGCACGGCCTCAGGCCGTCGCAATGTGGGTAAATCCGTTGAGTTGTTTGGCCTTTGCCAGCCCGGCCAGCGCTTCGTTAACCCGGTCAATGGCGTGATGACGCAGCTGCCTGCGACAGCGGATCGCGCGCTCTGGCTGGTGACGGGCGATGTCTACGCCTTTGATAATCAGCACGGTTTTGCGTTTGTGCGCGCCGAACATCTGCTGCCGCTCACGCCGGATGAGGCACCGCAAACCTCCGATGCGCTGACGGCCAGCTAATCACAGATGGCGCAGCCAGTCGGCTAAGACCATTGCGTGATTCTGTTCGGTATTTTTCGCGGCGTAGAGAAGGGTTAAGGTTTGCTGTCTGGCGAGGGTTGCAAGACGCAATCCTTCGTCTTTATGCTGCGCCAGCTCTTCCCGATACGCCTGGCTGAAGGCAGCGAAATCAATGGCTTCACTGTGAAAGGCCTTACGTAACCCGTCAGAAGGTGTGAGCGCCTTGCACCATTCATTATGCACAAGGTCTGCTTTTTTCACCCCTCGCGGCCACAGTCTGTCCACCAGCACCCGATAACCATCCTCCGGGGCTGCCTGTTCATAGACGCGCTTGCACTGAATCATCATTTCCCCCTCCCAATTTAAGGTATTGTGATTATTGCAGAAGATCGGTAGTCTGAGGTTCCTTATGTTATCTGATAATACTCTGGCATAAGGAACCTTTCATGGAACACCTCCCGGTTAAAACGACGCTGCGCATTGCGCTGGTTGGCGATTACAATCCCGATGTGATTGCGCACCAGGCGATCCCGCTGGCCATTGATGATGCTGCTGCAGTACTGGATCTCACCGCTGATTACGACTGGCTAGCGACGACGGAGCTGACCAGCCCTGAAGACCTGGTGGGTTACGATGCCATCTGGCTGGTTCCTGCAAGCCCCTACAAAAACACCGAAGCCGCATTTATCGCTGCACGCTACGCGCGCGAAAACAGCATTCCGTTTCTCGGCACCTGCGGCGGTTTTCAGCATGCATTGATTGAGTATGCGCGTAATGTGCTCGGCTGGAGCGATGCGGCGCACGCCGAAACGGATACCGAAGGCTCAATGGTGATTGCGCCGCTGACCTGCTCGCTGGTGGAAAAAACCGATGCGATTGAACTGCGTAACAACACGCTTATTGCGAAAGCCTACGGCAAGCCGGAAATCGAAGAGGGATATCACTGCAACTACGGCGTATCGCCGGAATTTGCGCAGGAACTGGAGAGCGGTGATATGCGCGTGACGGGCTGGGACGAGCAGGGGGAAATCCGTGCCGCAGAGCTGGTTACCCATCCATTCTTCGTGATTACCTTATTCCAGCACGAGCGTGCAGCGCTGGCGGGGCGTCCGGTGGTGTTGGTACAGGCGATGCTGCGTGCGGCAAGGGGATAAATAACAGGCAGACCGTCAGGTCTGCCACTGTTTTTAGCGTGGCGTGATCTCCCGGTCTCGCCCGGCAAGCATGCCGCAGATGGCCATCACCACCGAGGCCAGCGCGCAGGCCAGAAGGGGGATCTGCCAGTCACCGGCGGTATCGTGAATTTTCCCCATCAGCGGAGGCCCGCAGGCGGCCAGCAGATAACCAATCGACTGCGCCATACCGGACAGTGCCGCCGCCTGATGAGCAGAGCTGGCGCGCAGGCCGATGAACGTCAGACCGAGGATCATCGTTGCTCCGGTGCCAAAGCCAAACACCAGCGTCCACACGACCGCCAAATCCGGTGCAAACCAGAAACCGGCCGCACTCACTGCGCACATCAGGGCTACGGCGCCGGCGATCCCGCGTTGATCGTTCAGGCGATGCAGGATCAGCGGTACGGCAAGGCCCGGAATGGCCGTGGCCAGCTGTAAGAGTCCGTGCATGGAGCCCGCCTGCGCTTCGCTGTAGCCGTGGCTGAGTAATATCGCGGGCAACCAGCCGATGATGACGTAGTAAATCAGCGAGTTAATGCCGAGAAAGAGCGTCACCTGCCAGGCGAGGGCAGAACGCCATATGGCGCGGTTGTGCAGCGCCCCTGCACCGGTCACCGTGGCGACCTGCTTCTGGCGCCACTGCGGCAGCCAGAGCAGCAGCGCCAGCAGGGGAAAGATCATCAGCATCAGCAGCGCGCCATGCCAGCCTGCGGCTCCCTGGGCGAGAGGAACAATCAGCGCCGAACCGAGCGCCGCCGAAACGCCCATCGTCAGGGAATAGGCCCCGGTAAGGCGGGCAACCTGGCCGGGAAAGTCGCGTTTGATTAAGCCCGGTAACAGCACATTCCCGAGCGCGATCCCGCAACCTATCACCGCCGTACCGGTAAACAGCAGGGCCGCGGAGGGCAGAGAGCGCACGACAATCCCGGCGCAGATCAGCAGCAGGGCGAGGAACAGGCTGCGCTCCATGCCGATACGCCGTGCTACGCCCGCGGCAAGCGGCGAGACAAGGGCAAACGCTAATAGTGGCAGGGTGGTTAGCAGGCCGGTTTGCGCGGTGGTTAATCCATATTCAAGGCGAATGGTATCGAGCAGCGGCGCTGCTCCGGTAAAGGTGACGCGAAGCGTCGTGGCAATCATCAGAATGCCGGCGATCAGCAGCGCGCCTTTGCGAGTAGCAGTAGTCATTGTTTTCTCATACGTTCAGGCGAGCGCACACAATACCGATTTTCGCCGTGGTTGAAATCAGGCTAAAATGACAGTTTATCGCTAATATCGGACAACCTGATGAACGGTCTGGGACTCGACGGCTACGATCCCGATAGCCAATTCGATGCGGCGGTCGCGTTTCGCATCCGCGTGGTAGCGCAGGAGCAATATATTCCGCTCCATCAGCACCGCAAAGGGCAGCTGATTCTGGCGCTGGGTGGGGCAATCACCTGTGAGGTAGAAAATGCCATGCTGATGGTACCGCCCCAGTATGCCGTGTGGATCCCCGGGCAGATGCCCCACAGCAACAGGGCCACGCCAGGCGCGCAGCTCTGCTTTTTGTTTATTGAACCTGGTGCCGTCAGTCTGCCGGACCGGTGCTGTACCCTGAAAATATCGCCGCTGGTGCGGGAGCTGATTCTGTCGCTGGCGGGAAAAACGCGTGAGCAACTGCCGCTTGCCACCACCTCGCGTCTGGTGGATGTGCTGTTTGATGAACTGCCGCTCCAGCGACAGGAACATTTACAGCTGCCCGTTTCCCCTCATCCTAAAATTCGGTTGATGAGCGAAAAGATGGCGGAAGAGCCCGCCGCGTGGCAGACGCTGGCGCAATGGGCGAACCACTTTGCCATGAGTGAGCGCAACCTGGCACGGCTGGTGGTCAAAGAGACGGGCTTAAGCTTTCGCCGCTGGCGCCATCAGCTGCAGTTAATTGTGGCGTTGCAGCTGCTGATTGGCGGGAAGTCAGTTCAGCAGGTGGCGCAGTCACTTGGTTATGACTCCACCACCGCCTTTATTACGATGTTTAAAAAGGGGCTGGGGCAAACGCCTGCGCGCTATATTGCCAGCCTGACTACGACTTCCCAATAAACAGCGAAACCAGCCCGGCGGCAATGAGCGGGCCCACCGGAACGCCGCGAAAGAGCGCCACGCCAAGCACCGTTCCCACCAGCAGGCCAGCCACCAGCGAGGGCTGGCTGCTCATCAACGTGACGCCGCGACCACCCAGCCATGACACGAAAATCCCCACCGCGATAGCCACCAGTGATTTCCAGTTAACAAACGAGTGCAGCAGCGTTGAGGCCGGAAGCGTGCCGCTGGCAATGGGGGCCATCACCCCAATGGTCAAAATGATTATCCCGATCGTCAGGCCTTGTTTTTCTATCCACGGGAAAAAAGTGTTTAACGGGGTGACGCGCACAATGATCAACACCAGGATCGAGATGGCGACGGTGGTGTTATGGCTGATAAAGCCGAGTGCAGCGAGTGCCAGAAGAATGAGCAGAGTAGGGTCAAACATGAGGAGTCCTTGCCAGAATAGTAAGCCTGCTTACTTTACGCGGAAAAACGGCTGACGACAGTGTTTTAAAAAAAATAGGGGATTGTCATATCCGTGTCATTTGCAGGGGATAAAACGGCATCAGGCATCGCAAAGGGTCGCTAAGATGAACGATCACATGTTTGTTGAAACGCTGATTATCTCCTCATCGTTTTTCGCTATTGCGGTGATTTTGATCGCATCAGTTCTGTTTCTGGAAAAGAGAGGCTGACAGAGGTGTCAGCCATCACGGTCACGCTTTACGAAACGTCACCAGTTCAGGGCGGGCAATGCGCAGATAATCCTGGGTATCCATGATCACGGATTTTTCCAGCAGACCGGCATTGAACGCGATTTCGTCAAAACGCTCGAACAGGAGCGGGTCGGCGACCAGCGTCAGATCCGGATGGAAGCTAAACGGTGGGATAGCGCCAAACACGCAGGCGGTCAAATGATCGACTTCGGCCGGGCTTGCGAGAGAGGCTTTTAAGCCGCCGAAATGGCTGGCAAGCTGGCTCAGGTCGGCCTGCTGGTCAGCGGCCAGGATCGCCAGAACGTGTTTTTTTACGCCGTTTCCCTTCACTTTGCAGACCAGCGCTTTTGCGCCTTGCCCCAGATCGGTTCCGCGGATTTCGCTTACCGCTTCGCATTTTCCTACGGCCTCGTGCTCCATCACGCGAAAGCGCGCACCTTGCTGCGTTAACAGCGAAATGAGTTGCTGGTGGGTAGCCGTACCCTTAACCTCATCAGACATAGTCAGTTTACCTGTTATCTGCCAATACGCAGTTTCCAACAGTAGCACAGATCTTTTTGCGAAGGGGATGGACGAAAGGTAAAGAAAACAGCCAGCGTGTCGCTGGCTGTGTGGTCAGGCATTGCTGGTGGCCGATTGCTTGTGGAACAGCTCCCGGAACACCGGATAAATATCATCCTGATCACGGATGTGTTGCATGGCGAAGTTATCGAACATCGATTGCAGATGTTCATATTCTCGCCACAGCGTCTGGTGAGCACGACGCGTGATTTCGATATAGCTGTAGTAACGCACCACCGGCAAAATTTTCTTCGCCAGAATGTCGTGACACAGCGGCGAATCATCCGCCCAGTTGTCGCCATCCGACGCCTGCGCGGCATAGATGTTCCACTGAGCCGGATCGTAACGCTCTTTCACCACCTCATCCATCAGCTTCAGGGCGCTCGATACGATGGTGCCGCCGGTCTCCTGCGAGTAGAAGAACTCATGTTCATCCACCTCTTTGGCCTGGGTGTGGTGGCGGATATAAACCACTTCCACGTTCTTATAGGTTCTGCTCAGGAACAGATAGAGCAGAATGTAAAAACGCTTCGCCATATCCTTAGTGGCCTGGTCCATTGAACCGGAGACGTCCATCAGACAGAACATGACAGCCTGGCTCGAAGGCTCCGGCCGTTTTTCGTAGTTTTTATAGCGCAGGTCGAAGGTATCGATAAACGGTACCCGCTCAATCTTCGCCCTCAGCTCGGCAATCTCTTTACGCAGGCGCTCCTCTTCCAGCAGTTGCGCCGGTTCTGTGTTTTCTACCACCTTCAGGCTGCTTTCCAGTTCGCGCAGCTCCCGCCGTTTACCGGCCGTCATGGCCGTGCGCCGCGCCAGCGAGTTCTGCAGCGAACGAACGACGCTGATATTGGCCGGTACGCCGTTCGCGGTATAACCCGCGCGATGGGTTTTGTATTCGTTAAGCTGACGGTGCTGGTTCTTTTTCAGATTAGGCAGCGCCAGATCCTCAAAGAGCAGGTCGAGATACTCATCTTTTGAGATCTGAAAGACGAATTCATCCTGACCTTCACCATCCTGACTGGCCTGTCCTTGACCGCTTCCTGAACCACCGCCGCCTCCTTGTGGGCGCTCGATTCTGTCGTTCTGAACGAAGTGGTCATTACCTGGGTGTACGCGATGGCGCAGGCCGCCACGCCCCTGATGAAACATCGGTTCGCTGATGTCATCGGTGGGGATGGAGACAGACTCGCCGCTGTCGACGTCGGTTACCGAGCGTTTGTTGATGGCCTCGGAGATCGACTGTTTAATTTGCGCTTTGTAACGGCGCAAGAAGCGCTGGCGATTCACCATGCTCTTGTTTTTGCCGTTCAGACGCCGGTCAATAAACCAGGTCATATACCCCCCGTACTGCATTTGCCAACTTGCATTTTGTCGGCCCGGTGAGCGTTAAACGCCACCGGGCACTTGTTTTAAGACGATTTCCGTACGCGCAGATACCATTCGCACAGCAAACGAACCTGTTTGCGGGTGTAGCCTTTTTCCATCATACGGTCGACAAAATCGTCGTGTTTTTTCTGCTCGTCAGTTGAGGTTTTGGTGTTAAACGAAATGACGGGTAACAGCTCCTCGGTATTTGAGAACATTTTCTTCTCGATGACCGTGCGCAGTTTCTCGTAGCTGGTCCAGTTCGGATTACGACCGTTGTTATGCGCTCTGGCACGCAGTACGAAGTTCACAATTTCGTTACGGAAGTCTTTCGGGTTACTGATCCCGGCAGGCTTCTCAATTTTTTCCAGCTCCGCATTCAGGGACTCACGGTCAAACAGCTGTCCGGTATCCGGGTCGCGGTACTCCTGATCCTGGATCCAGAAGTCAGCATAGGTGACGTAACGGTCAAAGATGTTCTGGCCGTATTCTGAATAGGATTCCAGGTAGGCCGTCTGGATCTCTTTGCCAATGAACTCGGCATATTTCGGGATCAGATAACCTTTCAGGAACTCAAGGTAACGTTCCGCCTGCTCCTGTGGGAACTGCTCGCGTTCAATCTGCTGCTCCAGAACATAGAACAGGTGGACCGGGTTGGCCGCCACTTCCGCATGGTCGAAGTTAAACACGCGGGAGAGGATCTTAAACGCGAAACGCGTGGACAGACCGTTCATGCCCTCGTCGACACCCGCGTAATCGCGGTACTCCTGATAAGACTTCGCTTTCGGGTCGGTATCTTTCAGGCTTTCCCCGTCATACACGCGCATTTTGGAGTAGATGCTGGAGTTTTCCGGCTCTTTCAGACGCGACAGGATGGAGAAGCGCGACAGCGTTTCCAGCGTGCCCGGTGCGCATGGGGCATGCATTAGCTCACTGTGGTTAAGCAGTTTTTCGTAAATTTTGATCTCTTCGGAGATCCGCAGGCAATAAGGCACTTTGACGATGTACACACGGTCAAGGAACGCCTCATTGTTTTTGTTATTTCGGAAGGAGACCCACTCGGATTCGTTCGAGTGCGCCAGGATGATGCCGTTGAACGGCAGGGCAGAGATACCTTCCGTCCCGTTGTAGTTCCCCTCCTGGGTGGCCGTCAGCAGCGGATGCAGCACTTTAATGGGTGCTTTAAACATCTCGACGAATTCCATAATGCCCTGGTTCGCCCGGCACAGTGCGCCGGAGTAGCCGTAGGCATCCGGGTCATTCTGGGCGTAGTTTTCCAGCTTACGGATATCGACTTTACCGACCAGCGCCGAGATGTCCTGGTTGTTCTCATCACCCGGTTCCGTTTTGGCGATGGCGATCTGCTCCAGAATGGATGGCCACACTTTCACGACGCGGAATTTGGTGATATCGCCACCAAACTCATGCAGGCGTTTCGCCGCCCACGGCGACATGATGGTGCCGAGATAACGACGCGGAATGCCGTACTCTTTATCCAGAATTTGCGCATCTTCCTGCGGGTTAAACAGGCACAGCGGATGGTCGTTCACCGGGCTGCGTTCACCGTTGGCGCTCAGCACATAGATAGGCACGCGCTGCATCAGCGATTTCAGCCGTTCAGCCAGCGACGATTTACCGCCACCCACCGGGCCGAGTAAATAGAGGATCTGTTTCTTCTCTTCCAGACCCTGAGCAGCATGCTTCAGGTAGGAGACGATTTGCTCGATGGCATCTTCCATGCCATAGAACTCTTCAAACGCCGGGTATCGGGCGACCACCCGATTCGAAAAGAGACGGGAAAGCCGTGGTTCCTGGGCAGTATCAACCATGTTTGGCTCACCAATAGCCATCAATAGCCGTTCTGCCGCGTTGGCATAGGCACTGCGATCTTGCCGACAGATGGTAAGAAACTCCTGCAGTGTGAACTCTTCGTCCTTGGCAGCTTCATAGCGCTGGCGATAGTGATCGAATATATTCATGGCATGCCGTCCTTTCGTTTTTTAGCACAGGATAAGAGCCGTTCGTATGAGTAGTGGAGGCTCCCGGAAGAGAATCTCTCGCACCTCACTGCCAGAGCAGCAACCTGTGTGCCAGGTCAGACGCTAAGAACCGCGGGGCGTGCAGGAAAACTCTTCTTAAATTAAAGCGTAGATGGCATTTGCAAAACTTGCATGCTGATAAAATCTAATTTCAATGACATATCAATAACTCATCCAAAAATATCCATTGCCGTTATATGTCATACGGGCATTTTTCACCCTGCGGTCACAGAAGTGAAAACGGCCTGTCATCTGAAAAATGAAAAATAACGGGTTAATCAAACTGATTAGCAGGCAAAAAATTTGGGGAAGTACGGGTCTGGCGGTTACACTTCTCCCGCTGATTATTTGACTACAGGAAAGAATGGATTGTGACCAAACTCAAACTTCTGGCATTGGGCATACTCGCCGCGACCGCAGTTAGCACCGCACAGGCGGAAAGCCAGTGGACGGTAGGTGCGGGCGTTGGCGTCATTAACAGCCCGTATAAACAGTATGATCGTGATGTTTATCCCGTTCCGGTTGTCACCTATGAAGGCGATAACTTCTGGTTCCGTGGACTCGGCGGCGGCTACTATCTGTGGAACGATACGGCCGATAAGCTCTCCATTATGGCCTACTACGATCCGACGCACTTCAAACCGGGTGACAGCGACAGCCACGCCCTGCGTCGACTCGACAAGCGTAAGAGCACCATGATGGCGGGTCTCTCTTATGTGCATAACACCGAGTATGGCTTCCTGCGTACCGCGCTGGCGGGAGACACGCTGGATAACAGCAACGGCTTTATCTGGGATCTGGCGTGGCTCTATCGCTACACGAACGGTGCGTTAACGCTGACGCCAGGTATTGGTGTGCAGTACAACAGTGAGAACTACAACGACTACTACTATGGCGTTTCTAAGAATGAATCCCGTCGTAGCGGTCTGAAGAGCTACAGCGCAGATGATGGTTGGGATCCGTACCTGGAGCTGACCGCGAGCTACAACTTCCTGGGTGACTGGAACGTATACGGTACTGGCCGTTACGAGCGTCTGAGCGACGAAGTGAAAGACAGCCCAATGGTCGACAAGTCCTGGGCGGGTATTTTCTCTGTCGGTGTGACCTACAAGTTCTGATTGTGCATCAAAACAGTGCAATCTTTGCATTATAACGGGGCGCTTGCGCCCCGTTTGCATTGTGCTGGTGCGGTCATAACCATACCGCGTCAAAGGCTTAGCGCTTCACAATGCGAATAGTCTGCCCTAAGCGAGACGGTTTTTCTTCGCTGGCTTTTTGCGCCGTAGTGACGCAGGCCGTTTCAACGCAGACAAACGTTTTGTAACCGTCATCGGGCACGTCGGCCATGCTCACTGAGAGTGCCGGACCTGGGTTCCAGCCCACCACGTTGCTGTGATGATGGTGAATCACTTCGATGCCACGGTTGAGGGCACTGTCGTGGATCACGTTGCACGCTTCCGGATGCAGGTAAACGCGGTCGGTACGGTCAGGGAAGGTCTGCACGCTGTCGCTGAGTTTCCCTTCTTTTGCATTGTCCACTTTGTCGATATAGGTATCGCCAAGGCCGCTCACTTTTACCGCGCTGATATCACCCACGTTGAAGTAGGTGTGCAAGGCAGAGGTCGTTTCAAACTCGCCGTGCGCTTCCAGCTCAATCTCGCAGGTTTTACCCAGCTTGAAGCGGGCGTACAGGGTAAACTCGTGCGGCCACAGCGCACGGGTCTCGTCATTGGCCTGAAGCTCAAAGGTCAGCACGGCACCGTTATCATCTTCGTTATGCGCTTTCAGGGTCCACTGCTGGTTGCGGGCAAAACCATGAGAAGGCAGTCCCTGCTGCGCTGACGGCCCAAACCATGGCCAGCAGACAGGCACGCCGCCGCGGATCGCCGCTCCTTTTTTGAAAGAGGTCGCATCGCTCAGCCACAGCACTTCCGTTTCACCTTCCGGTTTCCAGGAGAGCAGGTGGGCGCCGTTCAGCGCAACGGAGGCTTTCACACGCGGGTGGTCAACGACGATAACATCAGCGCCATCAATCTGGCGACGGGAGAGCACAGGGGTAAGTTGTTCGACTACCGGAAGTGCAAAAATTTTATTAATCATTAAGCAATCCTCTGTCTTATAAATAAAAAAGGCGACCGAAGTCGCCTTTTTGGATCAAGCACTCATTCCAGTTTATTTGGAGATGTGAGCGATCAGGTCCAGTACTTTGTTAGAGTAGCCAGTTTCGTTGTCGTACCAGGATACCAGTTTAACGAAGTTGTCGTTCAGTGCGATACCTGCTTTAGCATCGAACACGGAAGTGCATACTTCGCCGTTGAAATCGGTAGATACAACGTCGTCTTCGGTGTAACCCAGAACGCCTTTCATTGGGCCTTCGGAAGCAGCTTTGATTGCTTTCTTGATGTCTTCGTAAGAAGCAGCTTTTTCCAGACGAACGGTCAGGTCAACAACGGATACGTTAGGAGTTGGAACGCGGAAAGCCATACCAGTCAGTTTGCCATTCAGTTCTGGCAGTACTTTACCTACCGCTTTAGCAGCACCGGTAGAGGATGGGATGATGTTCTGAGCCGCGCCACGGCCGCCACGCCAGTCTTTGTGAGACGGGCCGTCAACGGTTTTCTGAGTAGCGGTGGTCGCGTGAACGGTAGTCATCAGACCTTCGATGATGCCGAAGTTGTCGTTGATAACTTTTGCCAGCGGTGCCAGGCAGTTGGTGGTGCAGGATGCGTTAGAAACGATATCCTGGCCAGCGTAAGTTTCGAAGTTAGCACCACGAACGAACATTGGGGTGTTGTCTTTGGAAGGACCAGTCAGAACAACTTTTTTCGCACCCGCGGTAATGTGTTTACGCGCAGTTTCGTCGGTCAGGAAGATACCGGTTGCTTCAGCAACAACGTCAACACCGATTTCGTTCCATTTCAGGTTAGCTGGGTCTTTCTCAGCAGTAACGCGGATGGTTTTGCCATTAACAACCAGGTGGCCGTCTTTCACTTCAACGGTGCCGTCGAAACGACCGTGAGTTGAGTCGTACTTCAGCATGTACGCCATGTATTCAGCGTCCAGGAGATCGTTGATACCAACGATTTCGATGTCAGAACGTTTCTGAGCAGCACGGAAAACAATACGGCCGATACGGCCAAAACCGTTGATACCTACTTTGATAGTCATATATTCCACCAGCTATTTGTTAGTGAATAAAAGGTTGCCTGTAAAATTACAAAAACCTTACGCAGCGTCAAGCGGAATCGTGTCAATCATTGCGACAAATCAATCCTGTGACTAACGTTTGTGCGACTGACTCGCCTCACTTTCCCTTTGAGCTAGCAACCACATGGGGGCTGCGCCCGGAATTTTAAAGGCCTCGCAGGATAAATATGTGAGCATGATCACAATTGCCTGACCGCCTTTTCGCGACACATAAGTTTAGATCAAAAGTGCACGCAAGGGTGTTAATGTTTTGTTAGAATCCGGGTTAAAAGGTGTCTGTTTCTACAGCGAGATGTAAGCATATGTCGAACCAACGTAACCCTGACGATTTGAAAAAAAACCTCACAGAAATGCAGTTTTACGTGACGCAGAATCACGGCACGGAGCCGCCATTTACCGGGCGTTTACTGCATAACAAACGCGATGGCGTATACCATTGCCTGGTCTGTGACGCCCCGCTGTTCAATTCACAAACGAAATACGATTCTGGCTGCGGCTGGCCGAGCTTTTACGAGCCGGTGAGTGATGACGCGATCCGCTACTTAACTGACTCGTCGCACGGGATGGTGCGTACCGAAATTCGCTGCGGCAACTGCGATGCGCACCTGGGGCATGTCTTCCCGGATGGCCCTCAGCCAACGGGCGAGCGTTTCTGCGTTAACTCAGCTTCTCTGAGCTTTAGCGACGATGAAAACGGCGACCAGATTAAAGGTTGAAAAAACGATTCAGCAAATTATTCCTTTGAAAGGGAGAGATCGTGAATATTGATGACATGATTAACGGTATGACGCCGGAGGTTTATCAGCGTCTGGTCACCGCCGTTGAGCTGGGGAAATGGCCTGATGGCGTTGCCTTAACCCCGGAGCAAAAAGAGAACAGCCTGCAGCTGGTCATGCTGTGGCAGGCGCGCAACAATACCGATGCGCAGCACATGACAATCGATACCAACGGCCAGATGGTGATGAAGAGCAAGCGTGAACTGAAGGAAGAGTTTGGTATCACGCCAAAGCCGATTGCGACGATGAAAATACAATAACGGTGTAGGTTGATGTCCTCACTCAACCCTCTCCTTGTGGGAGAGGGTTTTATTGCCTCACTACTTGTGCGAGATCCCGAGCGACTCCGCCAGCTGCTTCGCTAACTGGTTATTATCATCCGCCCCATACTCCCAGAACATTGCGCCTGCCAGACCTTTCTCTTTGATATAGTCCGCTTTGATAGCGACGGAACGTGGATTCTCATACGAGAGGGCAAACAGATCCTTCCCGTCGGCGCCCTTCACGGAAAGCCACGGCACTTTCGCCTGGTCGTCCCAGTGTTCGGTAAAGCGCTTTTGCGGGTCGTTTAGCAGTTTCTTCACGATATCGTTGTACTTCACGTAGGTATCTTTGGTCAGGTCATAACCAAGTGATCGGAACAACCCGATCTCCTGAGGGCCGAAGTAAGGCTGTGTCACCGGATTGTTTTGCGCATCGGGCTTACTCCAGTCAATGCCCGGTTCCACAGCGCGTTTTGGCACGCGCCCATAGAAACCAATCCCAAGGTTCATCTGCTGTGGCTTCAGCCCCGCGGCCAGATAATTGTTCACCACAAAATCGACGCTGTATTTATCTGCTGCCGCCACGGTCGGCCAGGCGCTGGAGTCATACAGGTTCGCGTTAAAATACTGAGTGCCGTACGCCATGTCGTAGGTCATCAGGTTGATATAGTCGAGAAGGGGAGCAATGGCTTTCACATCGACCCAGCTTTTCGGACTTTCCGCATTGGCCCCAACCGCAATCGTGACCAGTTTTTTCTGCCCGAAGGCGGCACGCAGCTCTTTCAGCAGGAAGGTGAAGTTATCCCGGTCTGCAGGCGTGCTTGCGACCAGCCCCCATGCGCCGTTTACCGGGTACTCCCAGTCAAGGTCGATCCCGTCCAGACCGTATTTCTCAACAATCTCCTGCGCCGAGCGGATAAACACCGCGCGGCTCTCTTTGGTGGCTGCTGCGCCCGAGAAACCACGGGCACCCCAGCCCCCGACGGAAAGCAGAACGTTTAAATTCGGGTTTTGTTTACGAAGCTGTGGGATAAGCGCCAGATCGGACGCCACTTTCGGAGATAACCAGATCTGATGCAGCTTCGCCGGATCTTTCAATGCGGCGTTGGTTTCGTCTTTTTCGTTATTGTAGATAAGGCCAAACGAATAGTTCAGGTGGGTGATCTGGCGGACATCAAGCGTATTGATATCGCCGCCGGGTCCGGCAGTAACATCACCACCGCCGTTAAAGTAGCCCACGGACATCAGGGGAGTAGCGTAAGCAACTGACGCGCAAAGCAAGGGTAAAGCTGCCAGCAATGGCAAACGTTTCATAGGTGTTCCTCTTTGACAGAATAAAAATAACCACGCCACAGAAAAAGCGTGGCGAAAAAACAGCCTGAAAAGCATAGCATTGCCGCTTCGCTGGTGATGCGAGGGAGTTCACTTTATGGGGATCGGAGTGGAAATACCGGGAAAGGCGAAGCCGCCCCCCCGGCATAAAAGACTACGCCTGTGTCTCCAGCCAGTCTGCCAGCGTATACAGCGTCGCGCCTTCAGCGGCCATATCCATAAACGCCTGCGCGCTGTCCTGCGGTTGAATGTTCACCCCGCGACAGCCGTCGGTGATGACGCTGACCGTATAACCCAACTGGAGCGCGTCCAGCACGGTAAACTTCACGCAGTAGTCCGTTGCCAGACCCAGCACAATCAGCTCGGTGATTTCGTGGTGACGTAACCACGCGTCCAGCGCCGTTTTCTGACGATGTCCGTTATCGAAAAAGGCGCTGTAGCTGTCAATAGCCGGGTTTTCACCTTTATGAAACACCGCGTCGATGGCTTTCTGATTCAGCAGCGGATGTAGCGCGGCGCCTTCCGTTTGCTGCACGCAGTGATCGGGCCAGAAGGTTTGCGCCAGACCGTCGAGCTCACCCTGGCTGAAGGGTTCAACGCCGTGCTGGCTGGCAAAACTGCCATGGTTGGCCGGATGCCAGTCCTGGCTTGCGACAACGGCTTCACCGCGCGATTTACACCAGTCAATCAGGGTATTGGCCACGTCGACCGTGCTGTCACCTTCTGCGACGGCCAGTGCGCCGCCCGCGCAGAAATCATTTTGCAAATCGACCAGTAACAGGGCGCGTTGCTTCATGAGGCCTCCTTATTCGTCCGGGGTCAGTTCGCCGCGCAGGTTTTGCATCATGGCGCTGCGAATGGAGTGGATGTCCAGATCCTGACTCAGTAAATAATGAAGTTTAGTCAGTGTGGCCTCGACGGTCATATCGAATCCGCTGATCACCCCCGCATGCGCCAGAGCGTTACCGGTGGCATAGCCGCCCATATTGACCTTGCCGGACATACATTGCGTCAGGTTAACCACCACAATCCCGCGCTCGCTCGCTTCCTGCAGCTCTTTCAGGAATTCACTGTTCTGCGGCGCGTTACCCACACCGTAGGAGCGCAAAATCAGCGCTTTTACCGGCTGGCGCAGGAAGTTACGCACCACATCAGCAGAGATGCCCGGATAAATGGTTACCACACCGATCGGCTGCGGAGTGATCGGGTGAACGATCAGCTCGCCTGAGGTGGTCGGCGCAGGCGGCGTGCCCAGACGACGAATATGAATACCCGCTTCCAGCAGCGGTTGCAGGTTTGGTGAGGCGAAGGCGTCAAACCCATCGGCGTGCGCTTTGGTGGTACGGTTGCCACGATACAGACGGTTGTTGAAGAACAGCGAGACCTCGTTAATCGGGTAGTTCGCCGCCACGTAGAGGGAGTTAAGCAGGTTAATCTGTCCATCCGAGCGCAGTTCCGCCAGCGGAATTTGCGAGCCGGTGACAATCACCGGTTTGCTCAGGTTTTCCAGCATGAAGGAGAGCGCCGAGGCGGTAAAGGCCATGGTGTCGGTACCATGCAGGATCACAAAGCCGTCGTACTGGTCGTAATGGGCTTTGATGTCATCCGCGATATGCTGCCAGTCTTCCGGCGTCATGTCGGAGGAGTCCATCAGCGGCTCGTACTCGTGGATGGTAAAGTCAGGCATTTCCGGGCGGTGGAATTCCGGCATCAGGGCAAGCTGACGTTGAAGATGACCGGACACAGGAATATAGCCGTTTTCAGAGCGCTGCATCCCGATGGTACCGCCAGTGTAGGCTACATAAATCGATTTCTTCTGCATGGTAGTGATTTCTTGTTCTTCAAAAGAAAAAAATCCCCTCTTCACCGGAAGAGGGGACGGGGTTTAACGTACGTTTGCGCAGGTCAGGCAAAACGCGTAACGACTTTGTGGATCATTAAACGCCGCGAGCTTATCGCTTTCCGCTTTCATCGCTTTAGCGGCCGTGGCGACAGGCGCTGGCAGATAAGCCTGCAGCGCTTCCGGCAACATGGCGCGCACGGAGACGGACATGCTGTCCATCACCATATCGAAGAACGACGGCTCATCCTGATAGTATTCAACATGCCACTGTTTGAGCTTCGCCAGTTCGGCGGCTTTCTTCACCGCGTCATCAAAGTCACCCAGGCTGTCGACCAGGCCGTTGCTCTTCGCATCCTGCCCTGTCCAGACGTGGCCCTGAGCAATCTCGTCGATCTGCTGCGGCGTCTTCTTACGCGAGTCAGCGACCAGCGTGATAAAGCGCTTGTAGCCATTCTCAATGCTGAGCTGCATCATCTCGGACACTTCAGGTGGCAGGGATTTGGTTACCGACACATCCGCCAGCGGTGAAGTGGCCACACCATCCGTATGCACACCCAGGTAATCCAGGCTGTTCTCTACCGTGTTGATCACCCCGAAGATGCCAATTGATCCGGTCAGGGTGCTTGGGTTAGCGACGATGTAGTTAGCCGGGGTTGAGATCCAGTAACCGCCGGAAGCCGCCATGCCGCCCATGGAAACCACCACCGGTTTACCTGCTGCACGCGCAGCGGCCAGCTCGGCGCGGATCACTTCAGAGGCGCTGACGCTGCCCCCCGGGCTGTTCACACGCAGCACAATTGCTTTCACTTTCGGGTCAAGACGCGCGTCACGGATCTGCGACGCGGTGGTATCACCGCCGACGTTCCCCGGTGTCTCCTGACCGTCCATAATTGCACCATTGGCAAAGACGACCGCAACGCTGTCACCGCTCTCATCCGGTTTTTTCGCCGCGTAATCGTACATGCTGATCGCGCTGTAATTTTTATCCTCTTTGCTCCAGCCGAACTGTTTGCTCAGGGACTTTTCGATCTCCGCGCTGGTTCCCAGGGCATCGACCAGCTTGTTATCAAGCGCATATTTCGCGGTATCGCCGTCAACCTTGCGCAAGCCGTCCAGCACGCCCTGGGCACCAGGGAAGACCTGTGCAGGGGTAATCTGGCGGTTACTGGCAACCGTGGTCAGGTAGTTCTGCCACAGCTCACCAATCCAGCGGCTGTCCGCTTCACGGGCGGCAGGGGACATGTCATCACGGATGAATGGCTCAACGGCAGATTTATACGTACCGACGCGGAACACGTGGGTGGTGACCTTCAGCTTGTCGAGCAGAGATTTGTAGTAAAGCCCGTTCGTGGCAAAGCCGTGCAGGTCGACCGTACCCTGAGGTGAAAGCCAGATTTTATTGGCAAAGCTCGCCAGATAATATTGCCCCTGGCTGTAGCTGTCGCCTATTGCGATCACCGGTTTACCGCTGTCACGGAATTCACGCAGGGCTTTGCCGATGTACTGCATGGAAGGCTGGTCGGCCCCGGCAAAATCTTTCAGATCCAGCACGATACCCGTAATGTTGCGATCATCTTTTGCCTGACGAATGGTATCGACAATATCGAACAGGGAGTTTTCCTGCAGGCGGTCCGAGGTAGCGCCGAACAGCTGACGACCAATCACTCCCAGACGATTGCTGGTGGAAGGCTTATCGACAATCACGCCGGTGATGTCGAGCAGCAGCGCGCCGCGCGTCGAATGCTGTGACTGGTTTGCGTTACTGATGTGCATCCAGATGCCCGCGCAAACCAGCACCAGGAGGATGAACACGAGGTTCATCACCAGGTTGCGGACGAAATTGAGCAGTCGCCACGTCCATTTAAAGAAACCGGCAAAGATTCGCCAAAGGGTTCGCATGTATTCTCCCTAACCAGAAAATGACTGTTTCCGTCGCCACTGGACGGTAATGTTGGGTTATCGTAATGACCCAACCGCCACTTGTCAGCAGGAATCGCCTGCCAGGCTGTAACAAAATCTGCCGTCGTGTTAATTTTGTGAGTAAATTTCAAGAAAGGAGTTAACCAATGGACGCACTTGAACTGCTTGTTAACCGCCGTAGCGCGTCACGTCTGGCGGAACCTGCGCCAGCGGGTGAGCAGCTGGAGAACATTCTGCGTGCCGGTATGCGTGCGCCGGATCACGGCACACTTCAGCCGTGGC
Organism: Enterobacter cloacae complex sp. SHL021; assembly: GCF_049237765.1. NCBI lineage: Bacteria > Pseudomonadati > Pseudomonadota > Gammaproteobacteria > Enterobacterales > Enterobacteriaceae > Enterobacter > Enterobacter cloacae complex sp. SHL021. The sequence continues at coordinate 386,712 of NZ_JBMKJG010000001.1, forward strand.
ACTTCTTTATTATTGAAGGTGAAGGCCGCGAGCGCTTCAGCCAGCTGCTGGAGCAGGGGGCGGTTGCCGCCGGTCAGGATGAGAAAGGGATCGATAAAGCCCGTAACGCGCCGTTCCGTGCACCGATGATTATCGCCGTCGTGGCGAAGTGTCAGGCGGAGCATAAAGTGCCGGTCTGGGAGCAGGAGATGTCGGCGGGATGCGCGGTGATGGCGATGCAGATGGCCGCTGTTGCACAAGGCTTCAACGGTATCTGGCGTACCGGGCCACTGACTGAAAGCCCGGCGGTGCGCGACGGACTCAACTGCGGCGAGCATGACAAAATCGTCGGTTTCCTCTATCTCGGCACCCCTCAGCTTAAAGCCTCCAGCACCATTAGCGTGCCGGACACCACGCCTTTCGTCAGCCGTTTCTGATAACGCGCGCTAAACTGTCTGGATTCTGAGCATCTGCCGCAGAATTCAGACAGTCATACTTACCTCTTTAAGGAATGAGCGCTACCATAGCGCGATTGCATTGACAGGAGATGTCCATGAGCGAGCAAACCATTCGTTTAACGCAATACAGCCACGGAGCCGGTTGCGGTTGTAAAATTTCCCCCAAAGTGCTGGAAACCATCCTGCACAGCGAACAGGCGAAGTTTGTCGACCCGAACCTGCTTGTTGGCAACGAAACGCGTGACGATGCAGCGGTTTATGACTTGGGTAACGGCACCAGCATTATCAGTACCACTGACTTCTTTATGCCGATTGTCGATAACCCGTTCGATTTCGGGCGCATCGCAGCGACCAACGCCATCAGCGATATCTTCGCGATGGGCGGTAAACCGATTATGGCGATTGCGATTCTGGGCTGGCCGATCAACACCCTGGCGCCAGAAATAGCCCGCCAGGTGATTGAGGGCGGACGCTTTGCCTGCCAGCAGGCGGGGATTGCCCTGGCCGGTGGTCACTCTATTGATGCGCCGGAGCCGATCTTCGGTCTGGCGGTCACGGGCGTGGTGCCTACCGAGCGCGTCAAACGCAACAGCACCGCGCAGGCGGGTTGCAAGCTGTTCCTCACCAAGCCGCTGGGCATTGGCGTGCTGACCACCGCCGAGAAAAAATCCCTGCTGAAACCGGAACACAAAGGTCTGGCAACGGAAGTGATGTGCCAGATGAACCTGGCCGGTGCCGCTTTCGCCAATATCGACGGCGTGAAGGCGATGACAGACGTCACCGGTTTTGGCCTGTTGGGGCATCTCTCTGAAGTGTGCCAGGGCGCGGGTGTGCAGGCGCAGGTCTCGTATCAGGACGTGCCGAAGCTGCCAGGCGTGGAAGCGTACATTGCCCAGGGCGCCGTGCCGGGCGGTACTCAGCGTAACTTTGCCAGCTATGGTCATCTGATGGGCGAAATGCCTGAAGAGTGGCGTAACCTGCTGTGCGATCCGCAAACCTCGGGTGGTCTGCTGCTGGCAGTCACGCCGGAGTCAGAAGCCGAGGTGCAGGCAACGGCCGCCGAGTTTGGTATTACCCTGACGGCGATCGGCGAACTGGTGACCGCGCGCGGTGGCCGACCGATGATTGAGATCCGTTAATTCGATGCGGTTGTTTATTGCCGAAAAGCCGAGTCTGGCTCGTGCCATCGCCGATGTGCTGCCGAAGCCGCATCGCAAAGGCGACGGCTTCATTGAATGCGGTAACGGGCAGGTGGTCACCTGGTGCATTGGTCACCTGCTTGAGCAGGCACAGCCAGACGTCTACGACAGCCGCTATGCCCGCTGGAACCTCAACGATCTGCCTATCGTGCCGGAAAAATGGCGCCTGCAACCGCGCCCCTCCGTCACCAAACAGCTCAACGTCATTAAGCGCTTTCTGCATGAAGCGTCTGAAGTTGTCCACGCCGGTGACCCGGACAGGGAAGGACAACTGCTGGTGGATGAAGTGCTGGACTATCTGGAGCTGGCGCCGGAAAAACGCCAGCAGGTGCAGCGCTGCCTGATTAACGACCTCAACCCGCAGGCGGTGGAGCGGGCGATTTCGCGTCTGCGCGCCAACAGCGAGTTTATCCCGCTGTGCGTGTCCGCGCTGGCCCGTGCGCGCGCAGACTGGCTGTACGGGATCAACATGACCCGCGCCTACACGATCCTTGGGCGGAATGCCGGCTATCAGGGGGTACTCTCCGTAGGCCGCGTGCAAACGCCGGTGCTGGGGCTGGTGGTGCGCCGTGATGAAGAAATTGAAAACTTCGTCGCCAAAGATTTTTTCGAAGTGAAAGCGCACATCGTCACCCCGAAAGAGGAGCGTTTTACCGCCGTCTGGCAGCCGAGCGATGCCTGCGAATCGTATCAGGATGAAGAGGGCCGTCTGCTGCACCGTCCGCTGGCGGAGCACGTGGTCAACCGGATCACCGGTCAACCTGCCATCGTCACCAGCTATAACGATAAACGGGAATCCGAACCCGCACCGCTGCCGTTTTCACTTTCTGCCCTGCAGATTGAGGCCGCGAAGCGCTTTGGCCTGAGCGCGCAGAACGTGCTGGATATCTGCCAGAAGCTCTACGAAACCCACAAGCTCATCACCTATCCGCGTTCAGACAGCCGTTACCTGCCTGAAGAACACTTTGCCGGACGCCACGCGGTGATGAACGCCATCGGCGTGCATGCGCCGGATCTGCTGCCGCAGCCGGTCGTCAACCCGGATACCCATAACCGCTGCTGGGACGATAAAAAAGTCGATGCCCACCATGCGATCATCCCGACGGCGCGGGCCAGCAACGTCAACCTGGCGGAGAACGAAGCGAAGGTCTATAACCTGATCGCGCGTCAGTATCTGATGCAGTTCTGCCCGGACGCGGTGTTCCGCAAGTGCGTCATTGAGCTGGAGATCGCCAAAGGCAAATTTATTGCCAAAGCGCGTTTTCTGGCGGAAGCGGGCTGGCGTACGCTGCTTGGCAACAAAGAGCGTGACGAAGAGAACGACGGTACTCCGCTGCCGGTGGTGGCTAAAGACGACGAGCTGCTGTGTGAGAAAGGGGAAGTGGTAGAGCGCCAGACGCAGCCACCACGCCATTTCACCGATGCGACGCTACTCTCCGCCATGACCGGGATTGCCCGTTTTGTGCAGGACAAAGAGCTGAAAAAGATCCTGCGCGCCACTGACGGGCTGGGAACCGAAGCGACCCGCGCGGGGATCATCGAACTGCTGTTCAAGCGCGGCTTCCTGGAGAAAAAAGGGCGTTATATTCACTCTACCGAGCCGGGCAGGGCATTAATCCACTCCCTGCCGGAGCTGGCCGCCCGGCCGGATATGACGGCGCACTGGGAATCGGTGCTGACGCAAATCAGCGAGAAACAGTGCCGTTATCAGGACTTTATGCAGCCGCTGGTGGGGACGCTGTACCAGCTGATCGATCAGGCACGCAGCACGCCGGTGAAGCGGTTCAGAGGAATGGTGGCACCGGGTGGTGGTGCGAAGAAACCGTTTAAAAAGAAAAAGAGCGCGGCCTGATACCCTCGTTTTTCTCCCTCTCCCTGTGGGAGAGGGCACCCGGCCGCACGATAAACCTTAAATCACACCCTGCCCAATCATCGCGTCCGCCACCTTCACGAACCCGGCGATATTCGCACCACGCACGTAGTTGGTTTGCGAGGCCTCACCGCCGTACTCTACGCAGGCGTGGTGAATATCCAGCATGATGTGGTGCAGACGGGCATCCACTTTCTCCGCTTTCCAGCCCAGACGCGCGGCGTTTTGCGCCATCTCCAGACCGGACGTTGCCACGCCGCCGGCGTTGGCGGCTTTGCCCGGTGCAAACAGTACGCCTGCTTCCAGGAACAGATCGGTCGCCTCGATGGTGGTTGGCATATTCGCCCCTTCGGCTACCGCTTTTACGCCATTGCTGATTAAGGTGCGGGCGGCTTCAACGTCCAGTTCGTTCTGGGTTGCACACGGCAGGGCGATATCCACCGGCACGCCCCACGGTTGTTTACCCTCAAGATAGGTCAGACCAAACTCGCGGGCATAATCGGCCACGCGGCCATCGCGGCTGGCTTTAATTTCACACAGACGCGCCAGTTTCTCAGCCGTGAAGCCGGCTTCATCCACGACGGTACCGCTGGAATCAGACGCGGTGACCACGCGGGCACCAAACTGCATTGCTTTTTCGATGGCATATTGCGCCACGTTGCCGGAGCCGGAGACCGCCACGCGCATGCCTTCGAAGCCTAAGCCGTGGCGTTTCAGCATCGCTTCGGTGAAATAGACCAGACCGTAGCCGGTCGCTTCCGGGCGGATCAGGCTGCCGCCGAAGGAGAGTCCTTTGCCGGTAAAGACGCAGGCGCTGTTGTTTGAGAGCTTTTTCATCATTCCGGCCATAAAGCCCACTTCACGCCCGCCCACGCCGATATCACCGGCAGGGACGTCGGTGTCCGGGCCAAGGTGGCGATAAAGCTCGGTGATCAGCGCCTGGCAGAAACGCATCACTTCGCCTTCGCTTTTGCCTTTCGGGTCAAAATCACTGCCGCCTTTACCGCCGCCCATCGGCAGGGTAGTGAGCGCGTTTTTAAAGGTCTGCTCAAAGCCAAGGAATTTCAAAATCGACAGGTTCACTGAAGGGTGGAAGCGCATCCCGCCCTTAAACGGCCCGATAGCCGAGTTAAACTGCACGCGCCACGCGCGGTTGACCTGCACCTGATTGCGGTCGTCCACCCACGCCACGCGGAACTGGATCACGCGCTCAGGTTCGACGAGGCGCTCAAGCAAAGACATCTGACGATAACGTGGGTTTTGTTCCAGGAAGGGCCACAGGGTGGTCATTACTTCACGTACGGCCTGCGCAAACTCGCTCTGATGCGGGTCGCGCTGCTGAACATGGGTGAGAAAACTTTCCAGAGTGCATGTCTGATCCATAGATATAAGAACCTCTTATGATAATTTCCGTATGTGTCTTATACGATTTGTGTTGTTTTTTTGACTATACCACCCGTACCGCTTTGCGAAGCAAGCAGAAATTTATGTCGAAAGGGAAATTAATGACCTGTGCGGCGTCATAACCAAAAGCGATGACGAGATAAATTAAAGGTTCCGCGATGATTAACCGTTATAGTCATTATCAGGACACAACAGGAAGAGAAGTCTATGAACCGTTACGTGATGACCGCGTTATGTTTGATGCTGAGCGCTGGCGCGCAGGCTGACCGCATTCGTCCGGATGTGGAAGTGAACGTACCGCCGGAGGTCTTTAGCTCCAGCGGCCAGAGAGCGCAGCCCTGTAACCAGTGCTGCATCTATCAGGACCAGAACTACTCAGAAGGGGCGGTGGTGAAAGCGGACGGTATCCTGCTGCAGTGCCAGCGCGATGAACGCACCATCAGCACGAACCCGCTGGTCTGGCGTCGCGTAAAAGAATAAAGGCTTCCAGCAGCGGAATATCCGCCGGGGCTAAGGGGTAGTCAAACGCCTCTTCAGGCGTACACCACACCAGGGCGCTGTGGTAGTGCGCCGTTAGTTCACCGCTGAAGTGGGGCACGTGCCAGGCGTGTAAATGGATTATCCGCTGTGACACTTCCCGCTGGTGGCTTGCCACGTAGTACGATGGTTGCGCGTGGATCCCCAACTCTTCCTGCAGCTCGCGGATCAGCGCTTCGGGCTGCGTTTCTCCGGCTTCCACCTTTCCACCGGCAAACTCCCACAGGCCTGGCTGATCGGCATGCATGGGGCGCTGCGCCAGTAAAATTTTATTGTCTTTTTCGATGATTGCCGCAACGACATCGAGTGTTTTCAGCATGGTCGTCAATACTTGATAGCGAAAAACACCATATTATCGTGCCCTTTCCAGGAGTCCAGTCATCAGGAGAATCACGTGAAAGAGACATCCACCTGGGTTGCCCCGGTTGAATCCCTTCCCGCCAGCCTCAAACCTATTGCCGCCATGCAGAAAAAACACTTTGGCGCAGTGCTTAACCCCACGCGCTGGTGGGGACGTATGCCGCGCCTGTTCTGGCTGGTGGCGCTGTTTGTCGGGTTTCTGGAGCGACGCAACGCCCGCCTGACGCCGGTGCTGCGCTCGCTGCTGATGACGCGGGTATCCCAGCTCTGTCACTGTGCATTTTGCATTGATGCCAACAGCCTGCGCCTGGCCGAACGCGCGGGCGCGCTGGATAAAGTGCAGGCCGTAAGCCAGTGGCGTGACGCCGCGCTTTTCAATGAGCAGGAGCGCGCGGCGCTGGCCTACGCGGAGGCCGTCACCGCCACGCCGCCGCAGGTGGATGAGGCGCTCAAAAGCGAGCTCAAACGCCTTTTTACCGATGAGACGATTAGCGAAATGACGGCGCTGATTGCGTTTCAAAACCTTTCGGCCCGCTTTAATGCCGCCCTTGATATCCCGGCGCAGGGACTGTGCGACACGTTTAAAGGAAAGCCGCATGCTTGATCGACATATTCATCCCCGGGTAAAGCCCGCCCTTAACCGGCTGGCCTCCTGGCTGGATAAACCCGGCATCACGCCCGATGGCTTAACGTTAACCGGATTTGCCGCAGGCGTGCTGACGCTACCGTTTCTGGCGCTTGGCTGGTATCCGGCGGCCCTGGTCGCCATTGTGGCTAATCGCCTGCTGGATGGCCTGGACGGCGCACTGGCACGCCGCAGAGGGCTGACGGATGCGGGCGGGTTTCTGGATATCGCGCTCGATTTTCTGTTCTACGCGCTGGTGCCGTTTGGTTTTGCCCTCGCGGCCCCCGCTGAGAATGCGCTGGCCGCGGCCTGGCTACTGTTCGCCTTTATCGGAACCGGCAGCAGCTTTCTGGCCTTTGCCGCTCTGGCGGCGAAACACAATATCGATAACCCCGGCTATGCGCACAAGTCGTTTTACTATATCGGCGGATTAACGGAAGGGACGGAGACCATCGTGCTGTTTGTGTTGTGCTGCCTGTTTCCGGCGCACTTCACGCTTCTCGCGTGGGTATTTGGCGCGTTGTGCTGGCTGACCACCACAACGCGCATCTGGAGCGGGTATCTGACGCTGCGTTCACTCACGCCCTAGCGCGAACTGTCGGGTCCGCGCTCGCCAGACGACACCGGGTTTTGCGGGTGGCTGCTCCATTCGTACCAGCCACCGTCATAGACGGAGATGTTTTTCCAGCCCATCGCGCGGGCATACATAAAGCCCTCAGAGGCTCGCCAGCCGGTACCGCAATAAAAGGCCACGTGCTGTTCCGGCAGGATGTTCCAGCTTTTCCACATGGCGGCGATGTCATCGGCGCTGCGCATGGTGCCGTCCGGGTTATGGAAATCTTCCATATGGGTGGCATCGCTTCCGGCATGACCCCAGCGGGCACCGGCAATTTCACCTTTGGGTTTGATGTAGCTGTAGCCGCTGGTTTCGCCAGTAAACTCCGGCCACGAGCGAATGCTGACCAGCGAGGCATCCTGGCGATGCAGCATCCCGCGCGCCTGCGCCATATCGATCATCAGCTGTGGCTGACCGGGGAGCGGCGCGCCGAAATCGGGAGCGGGTTTGACATCAGCAGGCATCCCTCTTTCCACCGGCAGGTTGGCCTCTGACCACGCTTTCCAGCCACCATCAAGAATACGCACGTCCTTCACGCCCGCGTAGAGCATAATTTGCGCCACGCGGGCGGCGGCATAGACATCGCGACCATACAGAATGACGGTGGTATCGTGACGGATCCCGTGTTTTGCCAGCATCGCTTTCAGTTTGTCGTCAGAAACCTTATTCCACAGCGGCTCGCTTTCCACTTCGTTGGTATCAATATAATCCGCGCCGGGAATGTGGTTCAGTAGATAGAACTTCGGCGCACCCCAGGCGGCTTCAATCACTTTCCAGTCACCGGCCGGGGCGGCTGCCACCGGTTTGCCCTGCGAAAGCTGATAAATCCACTGCGGGTAAACGAGCTGTTCAAAGTGCGGCAGGCGCTGCAGACGCTCAGGGGACTGCAGGGCATCACTGAGAACGGAAACCCGGGGATAACCGGCTTTCTTCAGGCGGGCGCTCACCGCCTGGTTGTCAGCGTCACTGCCGTAGAGGGCGATAGTCGTTGTGGGGGTAAGCTGATGCTGTTTTGCCCAGCGGCCAATCTGGTCGTCGCTCATCGCGCTCAGCCAGGTGGCAGAGAGGTTAAGCGCAGCGGGCTCGTGCCCGGAGGGGGCGCTCAGCGTTTGCGGCCAGCCGTTATAAAACGCACTGGCACGGGTATCGATCGCCGCGCCGTGCTGTTCCTGAAGCTGAGCCAGTGTGAGCGAATGGGGCATATCAGCGGCCATGCAAGAGAGTGAGGCGAGGCCGCAAAGCAGGGCCAGCGCGGTCAGTTGAGAAACACGTTTCATCGAATAACCTGACGTCAGTAAAAGAGGGGGGCATTGTCGTCTCTCCTGAAAGGTAAAACATTGCGTTAGCACATTATTGCCAGCGAGAAATCTCAATCACCTCGCCACCCGGCGGAATATCTTCATCGTCATGCGTGACCAGCACCACCGGGATATTGCGTGCGCGCAGGGCATCAAACACCCATGTCCGAAAGGAGGACCGCAGTGATTTATCAAGGCGGCTAAACGGTTCGTCCAGCAACAACGCCTGTGGCTCGGCAAGCAGAGCCCGCAGCAGGCTCACCCTGGCACGCTCCCCGCCGGACAGCGTGGCCGGATCGCTGACATAGTGGCGATTTAGCCCGGCTGAATCCAGGGTCTGTTGCACCCTTTCCCGGCGTGCGCGTCCGGTTATTCGCGCCGGTAACGCCAGCAGCAGATTTTGCCCGACGCTGTACTGGTCAAACAGCAGTGCGTCCTGAAAGAGAATACCGATCCCGCGTTGCTCGACAGGCAGCCCGTCACAGCGGCGATCGTCAAGCCACAGCTCGCCCTGCGCCTGAAAGTCGTCAGACAGTGCCCCAACCATCCATGAGAACAGGGTCGATTTCCCGCTGCCGGACGGCCCCATCAGGGTGACGATTTCACCGCGAGGGACATAAAAGTTAACTTCACGGAACAGCGGCGCAATGGTGAGATTGTTGACCTTCAGCATTAACGTAATCCTCGTCGATAATGGCCTGCGAGCCGGGATAACAGTGCGGCAACGCCGAAGACGGCCCCTGTCACCAACAGAAGCCACAGCGCCCGGTTAGCCAGAATCGGGATGCTGCCGCCGCTGCTGAGCGCCACGGTTTCGGTGGTAAGGGTGCTGAAACGCCCCGCGCCGAGCCAGAGTGTTGGCATGTATTGCGCCATGCTGACCGAAAATCCGGTTGCAAACGCCAGCAGCGCGGGGCGCAACAGCAGGGGACATTTGATCAGGCAGAAGACTTTTGTCCGCCGCCAGCCAAGCGTTCTGGCCGTGAGGAGAAGCCGCGGATCGATGCGCCGCCAGGCGGGTTGCAGTATCAGCAGCATCCACGGCAACACCCACAGCAGATGACTCCAGAGCACGGCGGCGTACTGCCCGTCGATACCCAGCCATAACGCCACCCTGTATTGCCCGGAAACCAACGGCAGCGCAGGAAGGGCGAGAGGGAGCCAGACCCACAGCGCACCACGCCGCGGCCCCCATTCCAGCCAGAGCAGTATCATGATCAGGCCTATCAGGCTGGCAAGCAGGCCGAACGATAAACTGGCACGCACGGCGCTAACATCATCCCACTGGGCCAGCATCAGCAGCACTCCGGCGCAAAGCATGCCGCATGCGGGGAGGATTCCGCTGAGCATACGGGCGGGCGGCGCGAGGGGGAACGTGCGTCGCACACCTGTCAGCGCAGGCAACGTGCGACGCCACGCCTTCCAGATACCGAACCCCAGCGCCGAAAGCACGGCCAGCAGCGCGAGCATCAGCAGGCAGAGCAGCATTCCTTTCGTTTGCTGCTGCACGTCGCCCTGGGTCAGCCACTGCCAGGCCAGTACCGCCAGGGTAGGCGGATTCCCCGGCCCCAGGATAATGGCGACATCCACAACAGAGAGGGACCAGGCGAGCACCGCCAGCATTGTGGCACCCAGCGCCGGCGCGATCTCCGGGATCACCAGCCAGCACAGTCGCTGGAACCGCCCGTATCCCAGGGTTTGCAACACGACATTCTGGCGACCCAGCCGGGTTTCAGGTAACACCGCGTATATCGCCCACAGCACGAAGGCGCTCTCCTTGACGGCGAGAGTCAGCCCCAGCCCAATCCCGTAGCGATCCAACATCGGGGAGCAGCGTGTACAGAGCTGATAAAACAGACCGCCTTCGGCAAAAGTCAGCAACACGCTGGTGGCGAAAGCAACGTGGGGAACGGCCAGCAGCCACGGCAAACGGGTACACAGACGACGCCAGCGCTCACCGGGCCAGAGCGTGGTGACGAAAATCAGGGCGATAAACAGGGCGCCGAGAGTGGCAATCAGCGTGGATACCAGGGTGGCGGCGAGCGCCTGCGGGATCTGCGGGTCGTCAAACAGGCGTTGCCAGTTTCCTGCCGACAGCGCCGGCGTCAACAGCATGGCGGCGGCGGGAACAAGCGGCAGATACACTGCCGCCATCGCCAGCCAGATGAGTGCGCTCAGCGGGTGCCGTAACGACGCAGCCATTCCTGCTCCAGCGCGTTAACCCAGGCTGCGTGTGGCTCCGCAAGCATCCGCGGAAGCCCTTGTGGCGTGTGGGCCTGAAGCTGTTTTGCTTCATCTGCGGGCAGCGTGTTTGCCTGCAGTACGCTCGGATCGCCCCAGATAGTCGGGTCGGCTTTGCGGATCTGCGCCTGAGGTGAAAGCAGGAAATTGGCAACCACCCTGGCCCCCGCACTGGCGCTGGCGTTCGCCGGGATGGCAACAAAATGAACGTTGCCGATCATCCCGTTGTGAAAACCAAAGCTGTAGCTGTCGGCAGGCAGTTCACCGCTGGCCACTTTTTGCAGCGCATGTGCCGGGTTAAAGGTCAGCGACAGGCTCAGACTGCCGCGGGCGAGCAGGGTATCCATCCGCGCAGGTGAAGGCGGGAAATCTTTTCCTTCTCGCCACAGCAGCGGGTGGAGTTTGTCGAGGTAGTCCCAGAGCGGCGCGGTAACCTGTGCAAAGGTGTCATCGGGCGCGCGTTTCAGCGCATCGGGCCGGGAGGTGAGCGTGAGAAGCAACTGTTCCAGAAACGCGGTGCCGGTAAAATCAGGCGGACGAGGATAGCTGATTTTACCCGGATGCTGCTGCGCCCAGGCCAGTAATGCCTGCGGGTCTGATGGCGGAGTCGGCATGCTCGCTTTGCGGGCGATAAAAGTGAGCTGCGCGCCACCCCACGGAGATTCTGCACCCTCGGTTGGCAGGGCGAAATCTTCCGTGACCGGTTTGCCCGTGTCGACATAGCGCCAGTTAGGCAGCGTCTGTGCCCATCCGGTTTGCAGCAGGTTAGCCTCCTTCAGCGTGCGGAAATTCTCACCGTTAACCCACAAAAGGTCCACCGAGCCATGGGTCTTACGCCCGGCGGCAGCTTCTGTCTGGATCCGTTTTACCGCATCCGCCGCATCGGCCAGGTGGACAATGTTGAGGTTGATCGCGTAGTGCGTTTTCATCTCGCCGCTGACCCAGTCGAGGTAGCGGTAAACCGCCTGATCGCCTCCCCAGGCGTTAAACCAGACGGTCTGGCCTTTGGCCTGTTGTTGGATAACGTGCCAGCTGTCGGCGGCACACAGAGGAGTGGTCAGCAGCAGACCGGTCAGAAACGCGCAAAAACGCACACGGCGCATAATGCCTCACTTTTTAAACGAAGAGGGGAGTCGGGAAAACAGCCATCGACTCATCAGCGGTAATAACCCCAGTAGTGTAAAGGCTAACAGCATGCCCGGCGACAGAATATCGCGCAGCGAGGTGATTTTTCCCAGCTCGCGGCCGGCGTTGAGGAAGATAACCGTTGCGGGCAGCATGGCGAGCTGGCTGACCCACCAGTACCGACGCACCCCAATGCGGGTCAGCCCCATCAGCAGATTGACCAGAAAAAACGGGAACAACGGCATCATGCGCAGGGCGAATAGATACCCAGCGCCGTCACGCGCCATCCCGGCGTTCACCGTTTTCATCTGTTGGGCAAACCGTCGCTGAACCCAGTCGCGCAGCAGATAACGGCTGGCGAGCATCGCGAGCGTGGCACCGAGCGTGGAGGCAAACGACACCAGCAGCGTCCCCTTCCACAGCGTAAATAGCGCGCCGCCCAGCAGGGTCAGTATCGCGGCACCGGGGATAGAGAGGGCGGAAACCACCACATAGAGCGCAAAAAAGATCAGCGCACTTTGCTGCGGGGCGTGTTCGATGCAGGCGAGCAAGGTCTGCTGATGCGTTTTGATGGTTTCAAGAGAGAGCGTGCCCGGAGGAAGAGTGAGCCACGTCAGCATAAAGGCGCCCAGCAGGGCGCACAATACGACAATTTTTCGAATGTTCACACGGGGTTACAGCTTGAATTTCGCCCACACCGGCGCGTGGTCCGACGGTTTTTCCATGCTGCGGATATCGTAGTCGATCCCGGTTTCAATGCAGCGTTCCGCCAGCGGGGAGCTTGCCAGCAGCAGGTCTATGCGCAGCCCGCGGTTGTCATCAAATCCTTTTGAGCGGTAATCGAACCATGAGAAGCGATCCTGGGTGTCTGGGTTAGCCGTGCGGAAGGTATCCACCAGACCCCAGCTCAGCAGGCGATCCATCCACTCGCGCTCTTCCGGCAGGAATGAACATTTGCCGGTGCGCAACCAGCGTTTGCGGTTCTCTTCACCAATGCCGATATCCAGATCGGTCGGGCTAATATTCATGTCGCCCATGATCAGCACCGGATTCTCTTTGTTCAGTTCGGTAGTCAGGTAATCCTGCAGATCCTGATAAAACTTCGCTTTCGCCGGGAATTTGGTCTCATGGTCACGGCTCTCCCCCTGCGGGAAATAGCCGTTGATCACGGTGATATTGCCGAGCGCTGAAGGAATTTCCGCCATGATGATCCGGCGCTGCGCTTCTTCGCCATCACCCGGGAAGCCGCGGCGGACGGAAACCGGCGTCTCTTTGGTCAGCAGGGCAACGCCGTAATGCCCTTTCTGCCCGTGATAAAAGACGTTGTAACCCAGTTTCACCACCTCTTCGAGGGGAAACATATCGTCGTGAACTTTTGTCTCCTGCAGGCCGATCACATCAGGCTGATGTTGTTCAACAATCGCTTCAAGCTGGTGAGGGCGGGCACGCAGGCCGTTGATATTAAAAGAGACAAATTTCATAGTCGCTGCCAGTGCAAGGTGAATAGTGCATGGATGGTAGCAGAATTTGCGTCGTCTGTTACGGGGATTGACCAATAACTGCGACAGATAATGCCAACGGTGCAATATTTGCACCATTCTGACGCGCTTCGCCCTTAAAAGGGGCGTAAATGGCCGATAAATTTCGCGAGCGATCACAATTCCAGAATTATATTTGGCCTCTGCATACTCTTTCTGATTTTCATGCGGCAAAGCGCCGCTTGTCGTAAAAATATTCACTTTTTATGCACTAAAAGTGAATAACTCCATATTGTAACTTATTGATATTCTGTTACCCCCACCCGTTTATGCATTTTTATCGCTGGCTGGCACGAAGGCTGCAATCTACATTCATAGTGCAAACACTCAATTATTTAACATTCAAATAACCTTTTATTTACCGGATGAGGTCGCTATGTCTCTGTCAATTACGCGTGAAAATTTCGATGAATGGATGATGCCGGTTTACGCTCCGGCGGCTTTTATTCCGGTTCGTGGGGAAGGCTCGCGCCTGTGGGATCAGCAGGGTAAAGAGTATATCGACTTTGCGGGCGGGATTGCGGTTAACGCGCTGGGCCATGCACACCCGGCGCTGCGCCAGGCGTTAAACGACCAGGCGGCGAAGTTCTGGCACACCGGGAACGGCTATACCAACGAACCGGCGCTGCGTCTGGCGAAAAAACTGATCGACGCGACGTTTGCGGAGAAAGTCTTTTTCTGCAACTCGGGCGCGGAGGCGAACGAAGCGGCGCTGAAGTTGGCACGCAAATATGCGCACGATAAATTCGGTGTGCACAAGAGCGGGATTGTGGCCTTTAAGAACGCGTTCCATGGCCGCACGCTCTTTACCGTCAGCGCAGGGGGGCAGCCGTCCTACTCGCAGGACTTTGCGCCGCTGCCGCCGGATATCCGCCACGGGGTGTATAACGATCTGCAGTCAGCCCGCGAGCTGATCGACGACACCACCTGCGCGGTGATCGTCGAGCCAATGCAGGGAGAAGGCGGTGTGCTGCCCGCACAGAAAGCGTTCCTGCAGGGGTTGCGCGAACTGTGCGATCGTCATAACGCGGTACTGATTTTCGATGAAGTGCAGACCGGCGTTGGCCGTACCGGTGAGCTGTATGCGTATATGCACTACGGCGTAACGCCGGACGTTCTCTCAACGGCGAAAGCGCTGGGCGGCGGCTTCCCGATTGGCGCGATGCTGACCACCGATAAATTCGCCAGCGTAATGGTCGTGGGCACGCATGGCACCACTTATGGCGGTAACCCGCTGGCAACGGCCGTGGCCGGACAGGTTCTGGATATCATCAATACCCCGGAAGTGTTGAAGGGGGTTAAACAGCGTCACGACTGGTTTGTGGAGCGTCTGAACGCCATTAACAGCAAGACCGGTCTGTTTAAAGAGATTCGCGGCCTGGGGCTGTTAATTGGCTGCGAACTGACGCCGGAGTTTGCCGGAAAAGCTAAACTTATTTCACAGGAAGCGGCGAAACAGGGCGTGATGGTGCTGATTGCCGGTGCCAACGTGGTGCGTTTTGCCCCTGCGCTGATTGTCAGCGAGGAAGAGGTGAGCACCGGTTTAGACCGTTTTGCGCTGGCCTGTGAACGTGTGAAATCCGGGGTGTCATCATGATGGTCATCCGTCCCGTTGAGCGCGGCGATCTCGCCGGGCTCATGCAGCTTGCCGGTAAGACGGGGGGCGGGCTGACCTCGCTTCCTGCCGATGAAAAAACGCTGTCGGCGCGCATTGAGCGCGCCCTGCAAACCTGGCAGGGGACGTTGCCAAAAAGCGAACAGGGCTATGTGTTCGTGCTGGAAGATACCGACACGGGGACCGTAGCCGGGATCTGCGCCATCGAAGTGGCCGTTGGTCTTAATGACCCGTGGTACAACTACCGCGTGGGCACCATGGTTCATGCCTCAAAAGAGCTGAACGTCTATAACGCGCTGCCGACGCTGTTTCTCTGTAATGACCACACCGGTGCCAGCGAGCTTTGCACGCTGTTCCTTGATCCGGCGTGGCGTAAAGAGGGCAACGGGTATCTGCTCTCCAAATCGCGCTTTATGTTTATGGCCGCTTTCCGCGATCGTTTTAACGAAAAGGTGGTGGCTGAAATGCGCGGTGTGATCGACGATAAAGGTTATTCGCCGTTCTGGGAGAGCCTGGGCGAGCGTTTCTTCTCGATGGAGTTCAGCCGGGCAGACTATCTGTGCGGCACAGGGCAGAAAGCGTTTATCGCTGAGCTGATGCCGAAACACCCTATCTATACCCATTTCTTAACCCCGGAAGCGCAGGCGGTGATTGGCGAAGTCCATCCGCAAACGGCGCCTGCCCGCGCGGTGCTGGAGAAAGAAGGCTTCCGCTACCGTAACTATGTCGACATCTTTGACGGCGGGCCGACGCTGGAGTGCGACATCGACCGCGTGCGCGCGATCCGTAAAAGCCGACTGGTTGACGTCTCTGAAGGTCAGCCCGCGCCGGGTGACTGGCCGGCGTGCCTGGTGGCGAACGAAAATTACACCAACTTCCGCGCCATGCTGGTGCGTACCAACCCGAAATGTGAACGTCTGGTGCTGACGGCTGCAGAACTGGATGTCCTGAAATGTAATGCCGGCGATACGGTTCGCCTGGTGCGACTCTGCCCTGAGGAGAAAACAGCATGACTTTATGGATCAACGGAGACTGGGTAACGGGCGAAGGCGAACAGCGAGTGAAGACCAATCCGGTCGGCAACGAGGTGCTCTGGAAAGGTAATGATGCCAGCGCCGGGCAGGTTGAACAGGCCTGCCACGCCGCGCGCCGCGCATTTCCGGCGTGGGCGAAACAGCCGTTCACCGTGCGCCAGGGGATTGTCGAAAAGTTTGCCTCTCTGCTGGAAGCGAATAAAACCGAGTTGACCCGCACGATCGCCCTGGAGACCAGCAAGCCACGCTGGGAAGCGGCGACTGAAGTGACGGCGATGATCAACAAAATCGCCATCTCGGTAAAGGCGTACCATACCCGCACCGGCGAGCAGCATACCGAAATGGCTGACGGCGCGGCCACGCTGCGCCATCGCCCCCATGGCGTACTGGCGGTGTTTGGCCCCTACAACTTCCCGGGGCATCTGCCAAACGGGCATATTGTGCCCGCACTGCTGGCGGGAAATAGCGTCATTTTCAAACCGAGTGAATTAACGCCGCTGACCGGTGAGGTGGTGGTGAAGCTCTGGGAGCAGGCGGGTTTGCCGCCGGGCGTGCTGAACCTGGTGCAGGGCGGGCGTGAAACCGGCCAGGCGCTGAGCGCGTTAAGTGATATTGATGGCCTGCTGTTTACCGGCAGCGCCGGGACGGGCTATCAGCTGCATCGCCAGCTGGCCGGGCAGCCGGAAAAAATTCTGGCGCTGGAGATGGGCGGAAACAACCCGCTCATTGTGGAAGATCCTGATGATATTGACGCGGCAGTCCACCTGACCATCCAGTCGGCCTTTATTACTGCCGGTCAGCGCTGCACCTGTGCGCGTCGTCTGCTGGTGAAGCGCGGGGCGCAGGGCGATGCGTTCCTCAGGCGTCTGGTTGAGGTGAGCGCGCGTCTGGTGCCTGCGACGTGGGATGCCGACCCGCAGCCGTTTATCGGCGGGCTCATCTCCGAACAGGCGGCGCTGAACGTTCTGAAAGCCTGGCAGGACCATGTCTCACGCGGCGCGAAAACCTTGCTGGAGCCGAAGCAGGTTCAGCCGGGCACGTCGCTGCTAACGCCGGGCATTGTTGAGATGAGCGGCGCGAGCAACGTGCCGGATGAAGAGGTCTTTGGACCGCTGCTGTGCGTCTGGCGCTATGACGATTTTGACAGTGCCATTGCGATGGCCAACAACACCCGCTACGGCCTGTCGAGCGGTCTGATTTCACCGCAGCGCGAGAAGTTTGATCAGCTGCTGCTCGAAGCGCGCGCCGGGATTGTTAACTGGAACAAACCGCTGACCGGTGCCGCGAGTACCGCCCCGTTTGGCGGCGTAGGAGCTTCCGGGAACCATCGCGCCAGCGCGTGGTATGCCGCAGATTACTGCGCGTGGCCGATGGCGAGCCTGGAAACACCCGCGCTGACGCTGCCGGAAACGCTTAGTCCGGGTCTGGATTTTAGTCAGGGAGATCGCCATGAAAGCGCGTGAAGTCAATTTTGACGGCCTGGTGGGGCTGACGCACCACTATGCCGGGCTCTCCTTTGGTAATGAAGCCTCGACGAAACACCGTTTTCAGGTCTCCAACCCGAAACTGGCGGCAAAGCAGGGGCTGCTGAAAATGAAGGCGCTATCGGACGCGGGTTTTCCGCAGGCGGTGATCCCGCCGCAGGAGCGTCCAAACGTGGCGGTGTTACGTCAGCTTGGTTTTAGCGGCACTGATGAACAGGTAGTGGAGAAAGCGGGAACGCAGACGCCACACCTGCTCTCGGCGGCGAGTTCCGCCTCCTCAATGTGGGTGGCTAACGCGGCGACCGTCGCACCTTCTGCCGATACGCTGGATGGCAAGGTTCATTTGACGGTGGCGAACCTGAACAACAAATTCCACCGTGCCACCGAAGCGGAGACCACGGAGCGCGTGCTGCGCGCCATTTTCCATAATGACGCCCATTTTGCTGTCCATCCGGCTCTGCCGCAGGTGGCGATGTTTGGTGATGAAGGTGCTGCCAACCATAACCGTCTGGGCGGCGATTACGGCGAACCGGGGTTACAGCTGTTTATTTACGGGCGGGAAGAGGGCGGCCATTCTGCGCCAACCCGCTATCCGGCCCGCCAGACGCTGGCGGCAAGCCAGGCCGTGGCGCGTCTGAATCAGGTCAATCCGTCGCAGGTGATTTTTGCCCAGCAGAACCCGCATGTGATCGACCAGGGCGTGTTCCATAACGACGTGATTGCCGTCTCTAACCGCCAGGTTCTGTTCTGCCACGAGCAGGCGTTCGCCCATCAGGAGAAACTCCTCGCCACGCTGCATGAACGCGTGCCCGGGTTTACGCCGATTCAGGTGCCGACGCAGGCGGTGAGCGTGCAGGATGCGGTTGAGACCTACCTCTTCAACAGCCAGCTGTTGAGCCGGGACGATGGCAGCATGATGCTGGTGCTGCCGCAGGAGTCCAGCGATCACCCGGGCGTGTGGCGTTATCTGACTGAACTGGTGAAAGCCGATAACCCGATTGCGGAACTGCGCGTCTTTGATCTGCGCGAGAGCATGGCAAACGGGGGTGGTCCGGCCTGTTTACGCCTGCGCGTGGTGCTGACGCCTGCCGAAATGCAGGCCGTTAACCCGGCAGTGATGATGAATGAGACGCTGTTTAACACCCTGAACGACTGGGTGGACCGCTACTATCGCGACCGGTTAACGCAGGCCGATCTGGTTGACCCGCAGCTGCTGCGCGAAGGCCGCGAGGCGCTGGACGCGTTAACCTCAATCCTGCAGCTGGGTTCGGTTTACCCGTTCCAGCGCTAAAGGAGGCGCTATGGAAAATTTACTGGCGCTGACGCTGGCCGACGAAACGCCCTCACAACGTGAGGGAGAGGGGCCCTCATTCCACTGGCGGTGGCTGGGGCGCGGCGTGCTTGAACTGACACCGACCGCCAGGAGTGAACTGTCGCTTCTGCTCTCAACCGGCATTCACGGCAATGAAACGGCGCCCGTCGAGATTGTCGACCTGCTGCTGCGCGCGTTGTATTGCGGGGAGATCGCGCTGCACTGCCGTCTGCTGGTGGTTCTGGGAAACCCGCCTGCGCTGGCGCAAAATAAACGCTATCTGGTGAGCGACATCAACCGCATGTTCGGTGGCCGCTGGTCGCAATTCCCACAAAGTGATGAAACGGCACGGGCGCAGTGGCTTGAGCAGATCGTCACCGCCTTTTTCACCGACGCGGGGCCATCGCGCTGGCATCTCGATCTGCATACGGCGATCCGCGCCTCGTATCACGTGCGTTTTGGCGTACTGCCGCAGCGTAATCAGCCCTGGGAGGAAGATTTTCTGAGTTGGCTGGGGGATGCGGGGCTGGAAGCGCTGGTCTTCCATCAGTCGCCGGGGGGAACCTTTACCCACTTCACCTGCGAACGCTTCGGCGCGCTGGCCTGCACGCTGGAACTGGGAAAAGCGCTGCCGTTTGGGCAAAACGATCTTACGCGCTTTGCCCCGACGCATTTTGCGCTGCGGGCGCTGCTGGGGGGGACGGAGCCGGAGCATACCAGCCAGCCCGTCGAGCGTTATCGGGTTGTGCAGCAGATCACCCGCCGTAGCGAGGCTTTCCAGCTACACATGGCGGCCCACACGCTCAATTTTACGCCGTTTCGCAAGGGGGCATTACTGGCGGAGGACGGCGACGAGCGCTATGAGGTGCAGAAAACAACCGAATATGTGCTGTTCCCCAACCCGTCGGTGGCCTTTGGTCTGCGGGCCGGGCTGATGCTGGAAAAAGTGTCCTGATCGTTTCCCCTCCTGTCTGCGGGAGGGGAATATTAAAACTATATTCTTAGCGATTAAGGCGATCGCATTTTCTTTGCAGAATATTCCTGGATAATTGCTTTATTATTAAACGGCAGTTGGTTATACTTCTGCACAATCTCTTAATAATCAGCTTATTGCATATTTTTGTTGCAACTCTCCACGCTTTATCCTTATTTCCTCCATATTTGGCGAAAATTTGTTTTTTACACTTTCATTGTTTTACCGTTGCTCTGACTAATTGACGATAAACCCCGTAAAGTTAATCTCGTCAACACGGCATAGCGCCGAAGAATAACTGAAAGTAAGGAAATAAATTATGCGTAAGTTTACTGCACTGTTTGTTGCTTCTACCCTGGCTCTGGGCGCTACCAGCATGGCGTTCGCCGCAGATACCGCAACCACCACTGCCGCGCCTGCTGAAGGCAAAATGATGATGCATCACAAAGGCAAGCCGGGTATGCACGAGATGATGATGTTCAAAGATCTGAACCTGACGGATGCGCAGAAACAGCAGATCCGCGACATCATGAAAAGCCAGCGTGACCAGATGAAACGTCCTCCGCTGGAAGAGCGCCGCGCGATGCATGACATTATCGCCAGCGACAGCTTCGATAAGGCAAAAGCCGAAGCGCAGATCGACAAAATGGCTGAGCAGCATAAAGCCCGCATGCTGGCTCATATGGAAACCCAGAACAAGATCTACAACATTCTGACGCCGGAACAGAAAAAACAATTTAATGCCAATTTTGAGAAGCGTCTGACAGAACGTCCGGCAATGGAAGGTAAAATGCCAGCACCAACCGAATAATCGGTTCACTCTCTTAAGACCGCCGGGATCCTGTCTACAAAAGCGCAAATGCTGTGGACAGGACCGGCGGTTTTTTCTTTCTTACCCTCTTGTCTGCCGCAACAGGCGCGGTATTCTCCTGTCATCGCTTCAGAGAATTCATGACGTTAGATTTTTTATCAGCGTCCCGCTAAGGCTTGCCCGCTCTGCTGCCGATACTACGTCTGTAACTATTCAATCATAACAAACAAGACAGCAACGATAGCGATATCCTTGCCCTGGCGCTCGTTGCGCCATTCAGGAGTGGTGATGGAGTTCTTTGATATCCGTAAAATGCCGGTCAGTCTCTGGCGCAATGGTGCTGGTGAGACGCGCGAAATTTGTTGTTTTCCTCCCGCGACGCGCGATTTTTTCTGGCGTGCCAGCATTGCGACCATCGCCAGCAATAGCGAATTCTCCTCCTTTCCCGGTGTTGACCGGGTTATCACCCTGCTGGAAGGGGGGGAAGTGACGCTGGATGCCGGTCAGGCGTTTTGCCATACCCTGAAGCACCATCAGCCCTTTTGTTTTTCCGGCGACCAGCCGGTAAAAGCGCTGTTAAGCGACGGGCAGATGTCGATGGACTTCAACATCATGACCCGGCGGGATTGCTGCCAGGCGAAAGTGCGGGTGGCGGACCGCACCTTCACTACCTTTGGCTCACGCGGGGGTGTAGTCTTCGTCTTAAGCGGTGCGTGGCAGCTGGGGGATAAATTGCTGACAGCCGATCAGGGCGCGAGCTGGGAGGAGGGAACCCACACCCTGCGTTTGCTGGAATCGCACGGCAGGTTATTATTCAGCGAAATCAACTGGCTGCCTGGTCATTAAGCACAATAACGTCAAATTCGCCGGTCAGCACTTCACGCTGATGGCCGCCAGCCCGCCAAGAAGCCGGGCGTGATGATCCTCGACGCTCTCTTTGCCGCAGCAGGCCCCCGCACAGCGTTTGAGCGCAGAGCGGAAACAGGCGCGTCCACGGGTGGTGGCCTCCAGCCCCAGCAGGCTGTAGCAAAGCTGCTGCTCGTCCGCCAGCGTTTGCAGCGCCTGTAGCGCCGCACGTTTGTTGGCGAACAGGCCGTACAGATTCGGTGCGTGCGAAAAATCGACGTCGCGCGCATAGACAACCTGCGGTTTGCCCGCGGTTATCTGCAGCGAGCAGAGCTGACGATTGCGGCGCAGACGCTTATTAAACAACGGCTGTTGCTCTTTGATCAGACGGGCTTCCAGTAAGAGCGCTCCCATTTCCCCTGCCGTCGGATACCAGCTGATGCGTCGCGACTGGCGGAGCATGGCGGCTTCGTCCGGCGTGCGCAGATGGGACAGCACCCGGCTGCGAATATTCACGCTTTTGCCGATATAGAGCGGCAGAGTGTCGCTTTCGCCATGAAAGATGTACACGCCCGGCTGTTTAGGTAATTCCTCAAGCCAGGGGCGGAGATGTTCGGGATATTCATAGATAGCCGCCGCTTCAAACTCCAGACGCGGGGCAGATTGACGCCTGCTCACATACGACTCCATATACTGTTCAGGTATACAGTGTAGCAGGTGTGGGGTGGTTAAAAAAGAGCCGGGTCGCCTGATGCTCTCACCCCAACCCTCTCCCTCGGGAGAGGGCGCAAACACTAAAAACGGTAACCTGGGTTACCGTTTTGCTTTTATTTCTTCCAGAAATCGTCAAACACGGTAATGGGTGGGCGGCGTTTGTGCTCGGTTTTCAGATACCAGCCTTCGATAATCTTCGCGATACTCTCGTCCAGTTTCTTGCCTTCCAGATAATCATCTATGTTGTCATAGGTCACACCGAGCGCCGCTTCATCCGGCAGGGAAGGGCGATCGTCTTCCAGATCCGCCGTTGGCGCTTTCTTGTATAAATGCTCCGGGCAGCCCAGCGCAGCCAGCAGTTGTTTACCCTGACGCTTGTTCAAACGGAAGATAGGGTTAATGTCGGTGCCCCCGTCGCCATATTTGGTGAAGAAACCGGTGATGGCTTCTGCCGCGTGATCGGTCCCGACAACCATGCCTTTGGTCATGCCTGCAATGCTGTACTGCGCTTTCATACGTTCGCGCGCTTTTTCATTGCCGCGCACAAAATCGCTCAGCTCAATGCCCGCTTCACGCAGCGCCTGTTCACTCGCCAGCACCGATCCTTTGATATTGACCGTCAGTACGCGGTCTGGCTGGATAAAGGCGATGGCATCCTGACAATCCTGTTCGTCTGCCTGCACGCCATACGGAAGACGCACGGCGATAAACTGCAGCGCTTCATCTCCCGTCTCTTCGCGCAGCTCTGAAATGGCCATCTGGCAGAGTTTGCCGGTCAGCGTCGAGTCCTGCCCGCCGCTGATGCCCAGTACCAGCGTTTTCAGAAACGAGTTCGTTTTTAAATAGGATTTTAAAAAATCAACGCTTCGGCGGATCTCTTCATTTGCATCTACCGCAGGCTTCGCGCCCAGCGCCTGAATAATCTCGTGTTGCAGAGCCATCACGCCCTCCATATGCAGACCATAAACAGAATGTGTTAACTGTTAAAACTAACCCTTCAGGCGTAAAACGACAAGGATCACAGTTTCGAGTGCGCTATTTTGCGGCGTTTTAGCAGCTTATCGTTGTTTTATTAGAATTTTCCGAAATTCGTCTGGCGTAACTCGCAAAGTTGAACAATAGTACTTTTTATCCCATGCTTAGATAACACGCTGATAAACAAGAGGACGGAATATGAACAAGAACGTAGCAGGAATTCTTAGCGCAGCGGCGGTACTGACTATGCTGGCAGGGTGTACGGCTTACGATCGCACCAAAGATCAGTTTACACAGCCGGTAGTGAAAGATGTCAAAAAAGGCATGACCCGTTCGCAGGTGGCTGCGATTGCCGGTAAGCCTTCGTCAGAAGTGACCATGATCCACGCGCGTGGTACCTGCCAGACCTATATCCTGGGTCAACGTGATGGTAAGGCAGAAACCTACTTTGTTGCTCTGGATGACACCGGTCACGTCATCAATTCCGGTTACCAGACCTGTGCGGAATACGATACCGATCCGCAGGCACCTAAGGCGCAGTAACCCTGCTTGCCTGAGGATGTTAACAAGCCGGCCTTTGGGCCGGTTTTTTTATGCATACGTAAATCTTATTTCTTTGCGCGAATTATTTGCCTGAAATGTGAAGGTAGTCAACAAGCCAGGTCAATGAGAGACAATTTAGGCCTGTGCAGAATTATCCCCCCTCTGTACCATTACGTATACTCACTCCAACGATAAACAACAGTCAGCACATTACCTGTCAGCCAGGAGAGCGAGTCGAGTGATAGCGAGACGGCAGGTAGTCATAAAAGAGGGAAATCATGATGGAAAAGAAACATATCTACCTGTTCTGCTCTGCAGGCATGTCAACGTCACTGCTGGTGTCGAAGATGCGTGCACAGGCCGAAAAGTATGAAGTGCCGGTGGTGATCGAAGCGTTCCCGGAAACACTGGCGGGCGAAAAAGGCCAGACCGCAGATGTTATTTTACTGGGTCCGCAGATCGCTTACATGCTGCCAGAAATTCAACGTCTGTTACCGAATAAACCGGTCGAGGTTATCGACTCAGGGCTGTACGGTAAGATTGATGGTTTAGGTGTACTGAAAGCTGCTGTGGCAGCAATTAAAAAAGCTGCTAATTAATTTTTATTTTTCCCGTCAAAGAGTTATTTCACACACAATACGCCGCGACATACGTTGCGGCATTTAAGGGTATTTTCCTATGAGTAAAGTCATCGCTTCACTTGAAAAGGTACTCCTTCCTTTTGCTGTTAAAATAGGAAAGCAGCCTCACGTTAACGCCATCAAAAACGGCTTTATTAAATTAATGCCGTTGACGCTGGCCGGGGCAATGTTCGTTTTAATTAACAACGTTTTTCTGAGCTTTGGTGAAGGTTCCTTTTTTTATTCATTAGGAATTCGGTTAGACGCTTCAACCATTGAAACCCTTAACGGTTTTAAAGCCATCGGCGGCAACGTATATAACGGTACGTTGGGTATTATGTCGCTGATGGCGCCTTTCTTTATTGGGATGGCATTAGCCGAAGAACGTAAGGTGGATCCGCTGGCCGCGGGGTTATTGTCCGTTGCCGCCTTTATGACCGTCACCCCATACAGCGTGGGTGAAGCTTATGCTGTGGGTGCCAACTGGCTGGGTGGGGCAAACATTATTTCCGGTATCGTTATCGGTCTGGTGGTTGCCGAGATGTTCACCTTTATTATCCGTCGCAACTGGGTAATTCGCCTGCCAGATAGCGTACCGGGCTCCGTTTCCCGTTCATTTTCCGCGTTGATTCCAGGCTTCATTATTCTCTCCATCATGGGGATTATTGCCTGGGCGCTCTCTCACTGGGGCACAAACTTCCACCAGATCATCATGGACTCTATCTCAACGCCGCTGGCGTCGATGGGGGGCGTGGTCGGTTGGGCGTACGTGATTTTCACCTCCCTGCTGTGGTTCTTCGGCGTACATGGTTCACTGGCACTGGCCGCGCTGGACAGCGGTATCATGACCCCATGGGCACTGGAAAACGTTGCACTTTATCAGCAGTACGGCTCCGTTGATGCGGCGCTGGCAGCCGGTAAAACCTTCCATGTGTGGGCGAAGCCGATGCTGGACTCTTATATCTTCCTGGGGGGTACCGGGGCGACGCTGGGTCTGATCATCGCGGTCTTTATTGTCTCTCGTCGCGCTGACCATCGTCAGGTTGCGAAGCTGGCGCTGCCGTCAGGCATCTTCCAGATTAACGAGCCGATTCTGTTTGGTCTGCCTATCATCATGAACCCGGTGATGTTCATTCCATTCGTCCTGATTCAGCCGCTGCTGGCGGGGATCACCCTGACGGCCTATTACCTGGGCATTATCCCGCCTGTTACCAACATTGCGCCGTGGACCATGCCGGCGGGGCTGGGGGCGTTCTTCAACACCAACGGTAGCGTCGCGGCCTTCCTGCTGGCGATATTCAACCTCGGGATTGCAACACTGCTCTACATGCCATTCGTGGCGATAGCCAACAAAGCCGCGACCGTGATTGATGAAGAAGAGAGCGAAGAGGATATCGCCCTCGCACTGAAATTCTAAATATTGCCCGGCGCGGGGTAACCCGCGCCAGCGAAAAGGAGCTTAAAGATGTTAGATTTGGATAGTATCGTAGCCGAAGACGCTGTAGAGAACGATCTGGAAGAAGTGGTGATGGGGCTTATCATCAACTCCGGGCAAGCACGTAGCCTGGCGTATGCTGCCCTGAAGCAGGCCAAGCAGGGCGATTTTGCCGCCGCTAAGACCATGATGGATCAATCCCGTATCGCGCTGAATGAAGCGCACCTGGTGCAGACTAAGCTTATCGAAGGCGACCAGGGGGAAGGGAAGATGAAAGTCAGCCTGGTGCTGGTGCATGCACAGGATCACCTGATGACCTCGATGCTGGCACGCGAGCTGGTAGCAGAGTTAATTGAGCTTCACGAGAAGCTGCAGTAAGTCAGACTGAGTAGCAGGAGGTCAGCACGATGGAAATTAAAACCGCACTTGAACAGCAGCTGTTTAATGGCAAGAATTTTCACGTGGTTATTTACAACAAGACGGAGAGCGCCAGTGGTCTGCACCAGCATGACTACTACGAGTTCACGATTGTTCTGACCGGCCGCTACTATCAGGAGATTAACGGCAAGCGTGTCCTGCTGGAGCGCGGTGATTTTGTTTTCCTGCCGATGGGATCTTATCACCAGAGCTTTTACGAATTTGGTGCCACCCGTATTCTGAATGTTGGCGTCAGCAGACGTTTCTTTGAGAAACACTATCTGCCGCTGGTGCCGTTCTGCTTTGTGGCGTCACAGGTCTATCGCGTAAAAAACGAATTTATGACCTGGATCGAAACGGTGATCGCCTCGCTCAACTTCCGCGACAATGAGTTCGATGAATTTATTGAAACCGTGACGTTCTATGTGATGAACCGCCTTCGCCACCACCGTGAAGAGCAGCAGGTGAGCGACGACATTCCGCAATGGCTGCGCAGTACCGTCGAGTTGATGCACGACAAAGGGCAGTTCAGCGAGAATGCTCTGGAAAATATGGTGTCACTGTCCGGAAAATCCCAGGAATACCTGACCCGGGCGACACAGCGTTATTATCGTAAAACGCCCGTGCAAATTATTAATGAAATCCGCATTAATTTTGCTAAAAAACAGCTGGAAATTACCAACTACTCTGTCACCGATATTGCTTATGAGTCCGGTTACAGTAGCCCCAGCCTGTTTATTAAAACCTTTAAGAAATTTACCTCATTCACACCAAACAGTTACCGGAAGAATTTGACGGTAATTAATTAGTGCCTGGCGAGTGTATTCGCCACGAATATTGACTTGATTGCTTGCCCAAATAGCGGGAAGAGACCGCTATACCTTGCAGGCGATTAACCTGATACGCTAAGGGAGATGTTATGCAAAAGAAATTAAAAGTCGTGACCATTGGCGGCGGCAGCAGCTATACCCCGGAATTACTGGAAGGTTTCCTGAAACGTTATCATGAATTACCGGTCAGTGAACTATGGCTGGTGGATGTTGAAGAAGGGCAGGAAAAGCTGAATATTATTTTTGACCTGTGCCAGCGGATGGTAGAAAAAGCTGGTGTGCCCTTAACCGTGCATAAAACCCTCGATCGTCGCCTGGCGTTGCAGGACGCTGACTTCGTTACCACTCAGCTGCGCGTGGGCCAGCTCAAAGCGCGTGAACTGGACGAACGCATTCCGCTGAGCCACGGCTATCTGGGACAGGAAACCAATGGCGCGGGCGGCTTGTTTAAAGGTTTGCGCACCATCCCGGTCATTTTCGACATCATCAAAGATGTGCAGGCGATCTGCCCGAACGCATGGGTGATTAACTTTACCAACCCGGCCGGGATGGTCACCGAGGCGGTCTATCGCCATACCAGCTTCAAGCGTTTTATCGGCGTCTGCAATATTCCGATTGGCATGAAGATGTTCATCCGCGACGTGCTGGAGCTGACCGACAACGACGATCTCTCTATCGATCTGTTTGGCCTTAACCACATGGTGTTCATCAGAGATGTGATAGTAAACGGCCAGTCTCGCTTTGCTGAACTGCTGGACGGCGTGGCTTCCGGCCGCCTGACCGCAGCATCCGTAAAAAATATCTTCGACCTGCCGTTCAGCGAAGGGCTCATCCGTTCCCTGAATCTGCTGCCATGCTCGTATCTGCTCTACTACTTCAAGCAGAAAGAGATGCTGGCCATCGAAATGGGCGAGTACTATAAAGGCGGTGCCCGCGCTCAGGTTGTGCAGAAAGTTGAAAAGCAGCTGTTTGATTTGTATAAAGATCCGAACCTGAACGTGAAGCCGAAAGAGCTTGAACAGCGCGGTGGGGCGTACTATTCCGACGCGGCGTGCGAAGTGATCAACGCCATTTACAATGACAAGCAGGCTGAGCACTACGTCAATGTGCCGCACCACGGCCATATCGACAATATCCCGGCCGACTGGGCCGTAGAGATGACCTGTATCCTGGGCCGTGAGGGGGCAAAACCGCATCCGCGTATTACCCACTTTGATGACAAAGTGATGGGGCTCATCCATACCATCAAAGGGTTTGAAGTGGCGGCCAGCAACGCTGCGCTGAGCGGTGAGTTGAATGACGTGCTGCTGGCGTTGAACCTCAGCCCGCTGGTGCATTCCGACCGCGATGCGGAAGGGCTGGCCAGCGAGATGATACTGGCGCATGAAAAATGGCTGCCAAACTTTGCCGCCACGGTTGAGAAGCTCAAGCACCAACACCGTTAAGAGGACGTGCGATGGAAAACCTGCTGATCGTCAATGCTGATGATTTTGGCCTGTCTAAGGGGCAAAACTACGGCATTGTTGAAGCCTGCCGACGGGGTGTGGTGACCTCGACCACCGCGCTGGTGAATGGAGAGGCGATAGAGCACGCGGCGCAGCTGAGCCGTGAAGCGCCTGAGCTGGGCGTGGGCATGCACTTTGTGTTGACGCTGGGGAGGCCGCTTTCAGCGATGCCGGGCCTGACGCGTGACGGGCAACTCGGGAAATGGATTTGGGAACTGGCGGAGCAGGACGCGCTGCCGCTCGAAGAGATTGCCCGCGAGCTGGACTGTCAGTACAACCGTTTTGTTGACCTCTTTGGTCGCGAACCAACCCATATCGACAGCCATCATCATGTGCATATGATCCCGGCGATATTCCCGCTCGTTGCGGATTTTGCTCAGCGTAAAGGCGTGGCGATGCGCGTGGATCGCGACGTGCGCGGGTTGCCTGACTTTGCCGTGACAACAACGGAGGGGTTCAGCAGCGCGTTTTACGGTGAGGAGATCGACGAAGCGCTGTTCCTGAAGGTGCTGGATGATTCCGCAGCCCGGGGGGAACGGTCGCTGGAGGTGATGGCGCATCCCGCGTTTGTCGATAACACCGTCCGTAAGAGCGCCTACTGCTGGCCGCGCCTGGCGGAGCTGGAGGTGCTGACGTCGCCGTCGCTGAAATACGCGATTGCCGAGCGCGGGTATCGGTTGGGGACTTTCGGGGATCTTTAAGACAAAGCCCGGTGGCGGCTTCGCCTTACCGGGCCTACAAAACCAGTCGAAATGTAGGCCGGGTAAGCGCAAGCGCCACCCGGCTTTTTTTACGCCGGTATCTGGTCAATCTTGCTGCTGCGCGACCAGACGCGGTGCGCGGCTAGCAGATCAAACAGCCTGGTCATAAACGCGTCGTCGACGTTATCGCCTTCCACAATCCCGTCTTCACCCTGATCGGCCACGTTCAGGCGTGCTTTAAACTGTCGCGCATCACCGGAAAGGGCGATCGGTTTCAGATGCTTATAGGCTTCAAGCAGATAATAGACCGCGTCACCGTTGCTGAGCAGGCTGGCAATATCGCCGCACGGCACAATCACCGCGTCCACCGTCAGGGATGGCGCACCGGCAAAGGTGGCGGCAACCGGCAGCACTGACCCGTCATCGGCAGTTACTTCACCCATTCGGGAGTAGAGCAGTTTGGCGTGTACGCCTTTGGTTTTCAGCGCCTGCATGATCCCCAGCACGTCGCTGGCGCGGGTTTTGTCGTTAAGCAGGATCGCCACCACCCGGCCTTTAATCGAGCCTCCCGGCACCGCGTACAGGCTGAGCGACGGATCTTTTTTCACCCCGTTGACCTCTTTTGGCGGGGCAAGATTGCGTTGCTCATCCGTCAGCGTAATGCCGAGGTTATCGGCCACGCTCTGGGCGAGCTGAATATCAATGTGTGCCAGCTGATCGACCACGCGCTCGCGGATGTAGGTCCGCACAACCTTGCTCAGTTCGAAGCTAAAACCGCCGATAATATGCTGCTGCTCAATCGGTGTCTGGCTGTTCCAGAACAGGCGAGGGTGGGCGTAATACTCTCCAAATGACGGGCTGCGCTCGCGGATTTTGTTGCCGTCCACACGTTCCTGATACGACTCAAATCCACCCCGTTTCGGGCCAGGAGGCGTTTCGCGCGGCCAGTTATCGTTGATGGAGTTGGGCTCATAGTTGGCCGGGTTGGTATCGATATCCTGACGATGCATCCCGTCGCGCTGGAAATTGTGGTACGGACAGGTGGGGCGGTTAATCGGAATTTCATGGAAGTTCGGCCCGCCGAGTCGGCTGATCTGCGTATCAGTGTAGGAGAACAGTCGCCCCTGCAGCAGCGGATCGTTGGTGAAATCCAGGCCCGGGACGATATGACCGGGGTGGAAAGCCGCCTGTTCGTTCTCGGCAAAGAAGTTATCCGGGTTACGGTTAAGCACCATTTTGCCCACCAGCTGAACCGGTACCAGCTCCTCGGGGATCAGTTTGGTCGGATCCAGCAGGTCAAAATCGAATTTGAATTCGTCCTCTTCCGGGATCAGCTGTAACCCCAGCTCATATTCCGGGAAATCGCCCGCTTCAATGGATTCCCACAGCTCGCGGCGATGGAAGTCCGGATCACGCCCGGTCAGCTTCTGGGCTTCATCCCACACCAGCGAGGCTTTCCCGGCGACCGGTTTCCAGTGGAAACGGACAAACGTCGCTTTGCCCTCGGCGTTGATCATCCGGAAGGTATGAATGCCAAACCCTTCCATGGTGCGATAGCTGCGCGGGATCCCGCGGTCAGACATCGCCCACATCACGTTGTGTAACGTCTCGGGTTGCAGGGAGACATAGTCCCAGAAGGTGTCATGCGCACTTTGTCCCTGCGGTATCGCCCAGTGGGGCTCCGGTTTTACCGCATGGACAAAGTCAGGAAATTTATGCGCATCCTGAATGAAAAAGACTGGGGTGTTATTGCCTACCAGGTCGAAAATACCCTCTTCGGTATAAAACTTGGTGGCAAAGCCGCGAATATCTCGCACGGTATCTGCCGAACCTGCGCCACCCTGCACGGTGGAAAAGCGCACAAACACGGGGGTGATCTTATCCGGGTCTGAAAGGAAGTCAGCTTTGGTGATTTCCTTCAGGCTCTTGTAAGGCTGGAAATAGCCGTGAGCGGCGGAACCGCGCGCGTGCACGATACGCTCCGGGATACGCTCATGGTCAAAGTGGGTGATTTTTTCCCGGAGGATGAAGTCTTCCAGCAGAGTCGGTCCGCGGGATCCCGCGCGCAGGGAATTCTGATCGTCAGCGATGCGCACCCCCTGATTGGTGGTCAACGCATAGCCTTCTCCGCCTTTGCGGTGTGGCTCGAGTGATTTTAGCTTCTCATTGCCGGTGTCCGGCGATTTCATGCTACCGGGCGCGGTGGGCTGCTCGCCAGGGGCTGAGGGACCCGGTGAAGGGCGATGAGAGCCATCTTCAGGTGCAAGGGAGTCCATACCCGGCTGTGATTCTTCAGTGCCATGAATGGGTGATTGATGTGTGTTATCTTTGTTCGACATTGCACGCTTCTCCTTTATTCATTCCTAAAAAACCCTGTTAACTATAGAACAATGTACGGAAAGGGCAGGCGAACTCAGCTTTTTCAGACACCGCCTTAGTAAAAGAGGCGGTCCACCACACGCAAGGCGCGACGCGTGGGGGCAGGATCGGCTATCATAGAAATTTCCTGCTTTCAGAATGTGCTTTAATGAACCAGTCGCTTATGAAACCTCTTCGTCAACAAAATCGCCAGGTTATTAGCTACGTGCCCCGTGTCGAACCCGCTCCCCCTGAACATGCGCTGAAGGTGGATGGCTATCGCGATGTCTGGCAGTTACGTGGCAAATATGTGGCCTTTGTGCTGATTGGCGAGCATTTCCGTCGTTCTCCGGTGTTTACCGTGCCGGAAGCGGCCCAGCGGTGGGCCATGCAGGTCCGTCAGGATGAAGAAATTCAGGAATAGTTTTTTATACAGAACATCCCGTTTGTAAAACGGGATATATTGCTCCGATGAATATATGGCTATTATTCATCGGAGAATAAATGTGCATTCCTGTCTGGAATGTATATTTGAAAAAAATAACACTTCAGGATTATCTGTTTTTTATGATCCTGGTCACTAATTTTTTTTGACACCTCCTAATGCTAT
Source organism: Enterobacter cloacae complex sp. SHL021 (assembly GCF_049237765.1). Classification (NCBI taxonomy): domain Bacteria; kingdom Pseudomonadati; phylum Pseudomonadota; class Gammaproteobacteria; order Enterobacterales; family Enterobacteriaceae; genus Enterobacter; species Enterobacter cloacae complex sp. SHL021. The sequence goes on from NZ_JBMKJG010000001.1 coordinate 418,745, forward strand.
GATTTAACGCTGAAAAAATAATGTAATATTTTAATTCATTAATTCTATCCTTTAAGTGTTGCGTCTGTTAAACACCTACGGGTCAGAAAAATGAATAAATCCTGTGCGTTGCAAAACGATGGTTTTCACTTTTCTCGTCTGGCTATCGCCATTCGAAATGCAATCCCTGTTTTAGTCCTTGCCTCGATGCCGGTATGTGCAGATACCATTATTGATAGTCAAACCTCGCCCTATATATTGTCTGGCCCAGGTCCGTTTGTAATGCCTGCACCTAACGATATTACTGTTAGCTCGGGTAGCGCAATCAGCGGCGATAATTCACAAAACTGGCTGGTAACCATTGATGATGGGGCGACGGTCAACGGTGGCTCATATGGCCTGAATCTGGGGTCCGCATCGCAAGGTACGGTGCTGAATCTCAGTGGTGATGTTACCACAACCGGCGGTGGTTCCGGCGGGAATGCCGCCGGGGTTAAGTTGAATAATGGCGGTACGCTGAATATTTTGTCTACCGGTTCTATCGACAGCAACAGCGACGGGATATTTTTGACATCGGGCGGTACGGTTAATAACAGTGGTGTAGTGAGCGGTGCCGATGGCGGAACGTCAGTCTATTTCAGTAATGGTACTGGTAGCTATGTGGGGGACAGTACTTCATCCATTGGCGGCGGGTACGGTATTATTGTCGACTCGGGCACCTCAACAATTAGAAACGCCGGTAAAATTGACTTACTGCATAATGGCGTTTGGTTCCGGGGCAGTTCCTCTGGCTCTGTCGATAACCAGGCGGGTGGCATAATTAATTCAACCAGCACCAGTAATTATGGGATTGATATAAGCGCATCAGGAACGGTGACTATTTCCAACGAAGGTTCTATTACTGGTAATACCGGGATCCTGTTAGGGACCAGCGGGCATACTCTGACAAACAGTGGCATTATTATCGGTTCCGGGGGAACCGCTATTTCGCTGACGGGGAATAATAACGCCGTCACTCTCGACACAGGGAGTAATATCACTGGCAATATCACGGCAACCGGAACCGGTAATACCCTGACGTTGAACGGGCAGGGAACGCTTAGCAGTAACGTTACTGGTGTACAAAGTATTACTGTCGCGGCAGATGTCGGCCAAAGCTGGATCCTTAGCGGCTCTTCGACTACGACGGGAATCACGAACCAGGCGCTGTATGTGCAAAGCGGCACTCTGATCCTTAATGGCGCACTGGATAACGGTGGTACCGGCGGGGGAACCACAATCAACGGCGATGCGGTCCTCCAGCTCGGTAATAATTCCGCCAGCGGCAGCGTAACGGGGAATATTGTTGATAACGGCACGCTACGCTTCTCCCGCACCGATGACATTAGCTTTGCCAATTTCATCAGCGGCAGCGGGCGCGTCAACCAGGCCGGAAGCGGCCAGACCACGCTGACCAGCGCCAATACCTACACCGGCGGCACCGTTGTGGATGCGGGAACCCTGAACGCGTCTGATGGCGGCGCTCTCGGAACCGGAAATATTACCATCAATAATGCAGGGACGCTGGACCTCTCTTTCACCGGTGATGTTTTCACCAACACCATCACCAATAACGGTGTGCTGGATGTGATTGCCGCGGATAACTCACTCGACGGAAACATCTCCGGGACGGGGGAGAACCGCGTCAGCGCGCTCAATACGACCTTCAATGGCGATAACAGCGGCTTTTCCGGTCTCTGGAATATCCTCAGCAGTGGCTCGATGTTTGCCAAAACGACGCAAAATCTGGGTGAGGGTGCGGTTCAACTGGCCGGGATATTGAACGTGGTCCCGGTGACAGGTGGTTTTCTTTTTAGCAATGCCCTTACCGGAGCCGGGATACTCAAAGTCGAATTGACGAGCGGCAACGCCTTTAATTTTGCCAGCAGCGTGGGAAACCTTTTTACAGGCACGCTGGAAATGGGCTCCGGCACCTTCAGCCTTGATGGCGATAACACCCAAACGCTAACTAACGCCACGCTGCAGCTTGATTTGGGCGGGACCACCACCGTGGGGGCAGCCCAGCAAAATGTAGGTAACCTGACGCTAAACGGCGGCATTTTACGCTTCCCGGACCTGCCTGCGGGCACAATCAATACCGGACAGCTGAACATGCTTTCCGGCACCATCCGGGTTGATCCTGACGCCATTGTCGATACCAGTAATTTGTTGAAGGCAGACGATGGCGCGGGCGTGCAGCTGGTGACATCAACCAGCAACACCGGTGCGGCGTCAGCGCTGTCGCTTCAGGATTTAACCGGAAATACCTTAACCACCTCTCAGGCGAACGTCACGCAGGGGGGCAATACCGTGGCGGTGGCAACCTACGGTGATTTCGGCCTGACCGAGAGCGGTGGGCTGGCCGTCGGGTACACCTTAAGCCAGCTGGATATCCAGGCAGGGCAAACCTTAACCCTCTCTGGCGACGCGGCCACCCCTTCCGGCGCGGCAGATATGAAAGCGTTGCTGAGCGGCAGCGGTAATCTGGCGGTCAATGCGACCGACGCCATTACCCTGACAAACGCGGGCAATACCTATACCGGCACCACGACCGTGACCGGTGGCATCCTGCGCACGGGCGCGTTAAACGTGATTGACGACAGCAGCCAGGTCACCTTAAACAGCGGAACTGCGTTCGATCTGAACGGTTTCGATCAGAGCGTAAATAACCTCAGCGGTGCCGGGAACGTGACCCTGGGGGCAACTACTCTGACGGAGAATACTGCAGGCACCGTGACCTACGGCGGCGTAATCAGCGGCACCGGGGCAGTGACGGCCGCCGGAACAGGAACCTGGATCCTGACGGGGGATAATAACTGGACCGGCGGTACAACCATTGATTCTGGCGTGTTACAGCTGGGGGCTGGCGGTACCACGGGGGGGATTACCGGCGATATCACCAACAACGGAGCGCTGGTGGTCAACCGTTCCAGCGCCCTGACGCTGGGCGGAGCCATTGACGGGACGGGGACGCTAACCCAAAGCGGAACGGGAGAGACCACGCTGAGCGGGGCAAACAGCTACAGCGGCGGGACAACGGTCAGCGCCGGCACCCTGAATGCCGCCAGCGCGACGGCGCTGGGCACAGGCGACGCGACGGTCAGCAGCGGTGCGACGCTGGATCTCTCCTTCACCGGTGGAACCCTGACGAACAACATCGCCAACGCAGGTCTGCTGGCGGTCACCGGCGCGAATGCGACGCTCAGCGGCAGCATCACCGGGGCGGGCGAGAACCGCATCAGCGCCCTGAACACCACGCTGAGTGGCGATAACACCCTCTTTACCGGCAACTGGAATATCACTAACGGCGCTTCGGCGAACGTGACCGGCGGGCAAAACCTGGGGGATGCCGCCGTTAATCTGGACGGCACGCTGAATATTGCTCCGGCTAGCGGGGGATATACCTTTACCAACGCCCTGACCGGCGGGGGCCTGATGACCGCCACCGTGACAGGCGGCAACGCCTTTGCCTTTGATGGCACCGTCGGCAGCGCCTTTACCGGTACGCTGCAGCTCGGGCAAGGCACGTTTGCTCTCTCGGGCGTTAACACCACCACTCTGACCAACGCCACCCTACAGCTTGATGGCGGTAACACCACAACGGTGGGGAGCGGCACGCAAACACCCGGCAACCTGACGCTGAACGGCGGAACCCTGCGCTTTGCGAATCTCGCCTCCGGGGTGATCGCTACTGGCCAGCTGGGGCTGACGTCCGGGACGGTGCAAATCGATCCCACCCAGGTCGCCAGCAGCGGGGGCTCGCTGTTAACCGAGGATGATGGTTCCGGGCTGCAGTTGATTACCGCCACCGGCACCAGCGGTGCCGCATCGAACCTGACCCTGACAGATCTCTCCGGGGCCGCGCTGAGCAGTTCGCTGGTCAATATTGATCAGAACGGCGCGACGGTTGCCATTGGTACCTACGGCTACAGCCTGAACAATACCAATGGGCTGGGCGTCGGTTACACCCTTAACCAGCTCGATCTGCAGTCCGGCCAGACGCTTACGCTTTCTGGTGACACCGCCACCCCGGCCGGCGCGTCGGACATGAAGGCGTTAATCAGCGGCAGTGGCAATCTGGCGATTGACGCGACCAACGCGCTCACCCTCACCAATGCCGGTAACACCTATACCGGTACCACCACGGTAACGGGCGGTACACTGCGCGCAGGCGCGCTTAATGTGATTGATGACAGCAGTCAGGTCACGCTGAACAACGGCACCACTTTCGATCTGAACGGCTTCAATCAGAGCGTGAATAATCTGACCGGCACGGGCAACGTCACGCTGGGTGCCAGCACCCTGACGGAGAACACCACCGGCAGCGTCACTTATGGGGGCGCGATCGGCGGCACCGGCTCGGTCACCACCGCAAGCACCGGGACGTGGATCCTCACCGGGAATAACGCCTGGACCGGCGGTACGACGCTGGGCGGTGGGGTATTACAGCTGGGCGCGGGCGGCACCAGCGGGTCGATTGTCGGCAACGTGGTGAACAATGCGGAACTGGTTATTAACCGTTCAGACGATGTCACGTTAGCGGGGGCAATAAGCGGTTCAGGGACACTGACCCAGAACAGCTCTGCGACCGGGACGACGACGTTAACCGGAACGAATAGCTACACCGGGGCGACCACCGTGCAGCAGGGCACCCTGCAGTTGGGCAACGGCGGGACCACCGGCTCCCTTGCCGGCACCAGCGCGATTACGCTCGACAGCGGGGCGGCGCTGGCCTTTAACCGCAGCAACGCCATGACGGTCGCCAACGCGATTACCGGCGATGGTCGGGTCTCGCAGGTCGGCAGCGGAACGACCGTGATGAGCGGCACCAGTGCCTACACCGGCGGGACCACGGTTGCGGCAGGAACGTTAAACGCCGCGAACAGCAGCGCTCTGGGTAGCGGGGCAGCAACCGTTGACAGCGGTGCCAGCCTGCTGCTCTCGTTCAGTAACGGTACGTTTGCCAATGCTGTTGCCAATGGCGGATTACTGAACGTTACAGGCGCGGGGAATACGCTCAACAGCACCCTCACCGGGGCGGGCGAGAACCGCATCAGTGCGCTCAATACCACGCTCGGCGGGGATAACACCCTCTTTACCGGCAACTGGAACATTATCAGCGGCGGTGAGGCGAACGTGGCGGGCGGACAAAACCTCGGGGACGCCGCCGTTAATCTGAACGGTACCCTGAACATTGCCCCGGCCAGCGGGAATTATACCTTCACCAATACCCTGACCGGCTCAGGGCTGATGACCGCCGCGCTTGCCAGCGGCAGTAGCTTTGCCTTTGATAATACCGTCGGCAGCGCCTATACCGGCACGCTCCGCCTGGGGCAGAGCCTTTTCAACCTGGCGGGTGACAATACCGCAGCGCTGACCAACGCGACCTTGCAGCTGGATAACAACAGCGAAACCACGGTGGGCGCGGGAACGCAAACCATCGGCAACCTGACGATGAACGGCGGGGCACTGGTCTTTAACGGCGAGGTTCCGCCCGGACAGCCGGATGGCGTGGTGGCGGTGGGCGACCTGACGCTAAACAGCGGTGAAATTCGCACCGAAGCGCCGTCCGCCGGTATTCCTAACCCGGCGCCAACGGGGCAGAACCTGATGGAAGAGGACGATCGGGCGATCCTGTCCCGGCTGGTCTCCGCTTCCGGCACGGTGACCGGTACGGCGAATAACCTGACCCTGACTGACCATGATGGCAACGCCATCAGCGATCCGCAGCAGTTTGCGATAACGGAAGGGGGGACGGCGGTGGCCAATGCCACCTACAACTATGCCCTCAGTACCGGTACCAGTAACGACGGCCTGTATATCCAGTACGGTTTAACCACGCTCGATCTGCTGAGTGCGCAGACGTTACACCTGACGTCGGATGCCGGAGCGACTGGGGCCGCGGCAACGCTGTCGGCGCAGGTGACCGGCGTCGGTAATCTTGACGTTGATGCCAGTGCGGCTGGCGGCCAGACCGTTACCCTCAATAACAGCAGCAACAACTACACCGGGACCACCAGCGTATCTGGCGGAACGTTGCGTCTGGGCAGCAATCAGGCGCTCGGTAACACCAGCCTGCTTACCATCAACACTGGCGCAAACGCCAATATCAACGGCATGACCCAGACCATTGGCGTGCTGGCGGGCGATGGCGGTCTGGCGATTAACGGCGGTAACCTGACCATCAGCAACGGAGGAACGTTTGGCGGGGTGACCAGCGGCGCGCTCGGTAATCTGACGCTCACTGGCGGCACGCTGACCCTGACGGGGGCAAATACCTTTACCGGCCTCACCACGATTAACAGCGGCGCGGTCATGCAGGTTGGCGCGGGCGGGACAACCGGAAGCGTGGCCGGGCCGATCGCGGATAATGGCACCCTGAGCTTTAATCGCAGCGATAACGTGGCCCTGACGGGGGTGGTGTCCGGTAGCGGTGAACTGCACCAGGACGGTGCCGGTACGCTGTTTATCAACAGCAGCGTCGGAGTGACCGGGCCGGTGGTCATTAATAGCGGAACCGTAAGCATCGGCGATGGCACCACGGACGGCAGCGTGGCCGGAAATATCGTCAACAACAGCGCCCTGCAGTTCAACCGCAGCGACTGGCGCTACGGCGGCGTGATTAGCGGGGCGGGGACGGTGGAACAGGTCAGCGGCAGTCAGACGACGCTGACCGCAGCCAACACCTACAGCGGCGCCACTACCGTCAGCGCAGGAACGTTAAACGCGGCGAACGTTGCCGCCCTGGGAACCAGCGCCGCGACGGTTAACAGTGGCGCAACGCTGGCGCTCTCGTTTGCGAATGGCACCTTTGGCAACGCGGTGGACAATAACGGCGTGCTGAACATCAGCGGTGCCGGAAACACCCTCACCACCAACATCACCGGTACGGGAACCAACCGCATCAGTGCCCTGCAAACCACAATAGCAGGGGATAACAGCGCCTTTAACGGCAGCTGGGATATTACCGGTAGCGGTGGAGCGACCGTTACCACTCAGGAAAACCTCGGCGGCTCACCGGTGCAGTTGAACGGCATTCTCAACGTCAGCCCGGCCAGCGGCGGCTTTACGTTTATCAACGCGCTGACCGGCAACGGCCTGCTGGCCGCGACAATGGGAAGTATCAGCGATGCCTTTAACTTTGCGGCCACGGCGGGGAATGCGTTTAACGGCATTGTGGCGCTGCGTCGCGGTACGATGGCGCTGGAGGGTGATAACACCAGCGCGTTAGCCAACGCCACGCTGTTGCTGGGGATCGGGGCAATCGCCACGCTCAACAGCGACCAGACTATCGCAAACCTGACGTTCAACGGTGGGCTGCTGGACGTGGCGATGAGCACGCCTTCCTCGGCAAATATCCTGACGGTGAATAACCTGAACGTCGATTCTGCCGTTACGCCGCCAGACGTGGGCGTCGTTAATCTGCAGACTACCTCCCTGCCACCGGGGACTAAACCAGACGGCAACTTCCTCGATCAGGATAACGAGGTGGATAACGGTATTCAGGTGGTGAAAGCGACAACCGTCAGTTCGGAAGGGACGCATCTGACCCTGCAGCTGGATGGCGCAGCCCCGGCTGACGAGACGGATCAGGTCTCTGACGGCTTTGGTCATGACGACGTGCTGGCTACCTACGGCTATACCGCCGTCATGACCGCGGGTGCGAATGCCCCTGACGGTCCGGGGCTGTATGCGGGGTATATGCTTAAGGTGCTGAACAGCCTGTCAACGGCGGTGATCGATACCACCGGAGCCACCGACAGCACGCTGGGTGCGCAACTGACCGGCGTGGGCGATTTCGAATTCCGCGCCAACGACGGCACCCTCACGCTGGCGAACACCGCGAACGATTATCAGGGGAATACGCAGGTGACCAGTGGCACCTTGCTGCTCGGTGGGAATAACACCCTCGGCCAGACCCGCGCCCTGAACATAGCTGACGGTGCGACGACCAACCTCAACGGATTCAGCCAGAGCATTGGCGCGCTCAACGGCGCGGCGGGGAGTACGCTCGCGCTGAACGGCGGCGCGCTGACCGTGACCAACGGCGGGCAGAGCTACGGGGCATTAACCGGGGGCGGTAACCTCAACCTGACCGGCGGCGAGTTGATCGTTACAAACGCTAACGATGCGCTGACCGCGACCGTGGATATCGACAGCGGGGCAACGGCGCGCCTCAAAAACGCGGCCGGGCTGGGCAGCGGCGCGGTCACGCTGGACGGCACGCTGGTGCTGGATACCGTAAAAGGATCCCTGGCTAATGCCGTCCAGGGGGCAGGGGCCATGAACCTGGTCAACAGCAGCGACGTGATCCTCACCGGCAATAACGCGGACTTTAGCGGCGACATCAACATTGGTACTGCGAATCGCCTGACGGCGCAGCAGCCTGCCAGCCTCGGTACGTCCACTCTCATCAATAACGGCGAACTGGTGCTGAACGCCAGCGACAACTGGGCGTTTGCCAACACGATGAGCGGCAGCGGCCTGTTGACCAAAGCGGGCGCCGGGAGGGTTACGCTCGCCAGTGACTATGCCCATACGGGGGGCACGCACGTTGAATCAGGTACGCTGGCGCTGGATAACCGCGCGGCGGCTCTCTCCGGCGGTGGGGCCGTCACGGTGGATGAGGGGGCCACGCTCGGCGGCTACGGTAAGATCGTCGGGAATGTCACCAGCAGAGGGACGGTTTCCGCCGGTGATGCCATTACCTCGCTGACCGGTGGTGCAGGGAATCTGACCATCCAGGGGGATCTCGATAACTTCAATACCGTTAACCTGGCGGGGAATAGCGTGGGTAACACGCTCACCGTCACCGGGAATTATACCGCCCACAGCACGCTGGTGCTCAATACGGTGCTGGGCGGGGATAATTCGAAAACCGATAAGCTGGTGGTGCAGGGCGATACCAGTGGTCATACCGACGTTTATGTCAATAACAAAGGTGGAACCGGCGCGCAGACCGTCAATGGTATTCGCGTCATTGAGGTGGATGGGGCGTCAAACGGGGACTTCACCCTTGCGAACCGCGTGGTCGCTGGTGCTTATGATTATCGGCTGCTAAAAGGCACGCCAACCAGCAATGACGGCGACTGGTATCTGCGGGTTCCCGTTGAGCAACCGGTCGTGCCGATTCGCCCGGAAGCGGGGGCCTATCTGGGTAACCAGAGCGCGGCGATGGACATGTTCACCCATAGTCTGCATGACCGTCTGGGGGAAAGCCTGTTTGTCACCGGTAACGGTCAGCAGCTGAACGCGCCGTCTGCCTGGATCCGCACCTTCGGCAGCCGTACCGACAGCCGAAGCGCGGGACAGATTGGGCAGGATACCTGGAGTAATGGCCTGCAGCTTGGTTTCGATCTTGCCAGTAACCTGCAGGTCCAGAACCGCTGGCAGGTGGGTGTCATGGCGGGCTACGGCTCCGCGCGGACCCGTAACCAGAGCGACGGCCAGAGCACCGTCGCCCGCAGCAAAGTGGATGGCTACAGCGTCGGTCTGTATGGGACCTGGTTTGCGGATGGACGCCCGGAAGGGACGGGACCGTACATTGATACCTGGACGCAGTATGGCTGGTACAACAACAAGGTGAACGGAGACGATCTGCCGGAACAGAAATACGACAGCACGACCCAGGCCGTTTCGGTGGAGGGGGGCTGGGCCTTCAACGTCTTTAACACCTCGCTGATGAGCTTCTTCGTGCAGCCTCAGGAGCAGGTTATCTACACGCATTACGATGCGGACGATGTGAAAGAGAACAACGGTACAAAAGTGAAGATGAACGACGGTGGTTTCAGCAACCGTCTGGGCGTAAGGATCTACGGCTATTCCGCAGACAAGAAGGGACGTCAGTGGCAGCCGTTTATCGAGGCGAACTGGCTCTATAACGGCTATACCGACGCCGTGAAAATGGACAGCACGCGTCTGGAATCCGATACGCCGAAGCATCGCTATGAGGTAAAAGCTGGGGTAGAAGCGAAACTGAGTAACCAGTGGAGCCTGTGGGGCAACATCGGTACCCAGCAGGGCGCCAGCGAGTACCGTAACGTAGAGGGCGGTCTCGGGGTGAAATACACCTGGTAAAATTAGCGGACATAAAAAAGCCCATCACGTCGCGGATGGGCTTTTTTTATTCTCACAGGAACGTGATTAACGGTGCGCCAGCTCGGCGTCGTCTTCACTATCCAGGATGGCTTTGTCGGTCTGCTTCAGCCACTGGCTGGTCAGCGTACCGGCCGTCATTGAGCCGCTCACGTTCAGTGCGGTACGCCCCATGTCGATCAGCGGTTCAACGGAGATCAGCAGGGCCACCAGCGTTACCGGCAGGCCCAGCGCAGGCAGAACAATCAGCGCGGCGAAGGTAGCACCGCCGCCCACGCCCGCAACGCCTGCGGAGCTAATGGTGACAATACCGACCAGCGTAGCAATCCAGACCGGATCCAGCGGATTGATCCCAACCGTTGGCGCAACCATCACGGCCAGCATCGCCGGGTAGAGACCCGCACACCCGTTCTGACCAATCGTGGCACCAAAGGAGGCCGAGAAGCTGGCAATAGACTCAGGTACACCCAGGCGACGAGTCTGCGCTTCGACGTTCAGCGGAATAGATGCGGCGCTGGAACGGCTGGTGAAGGCAAAGGTCAGCACCGGCCAGACTTTACGGAAGTATTTCAGCGGGCTTACGCCGTTCACACCCAGCAGGATGCCGTGTACGACAAACATAATGCCCAGACCCAGATAAGAGGCGACGACGAAGCTGCCCAGCTTAATGATGTCCTGCAGGTTAGAGCCAGCAACCACTTTGGTCATCAGCGCCAGAACACCGTAAGGGGTCAGCTGCATCACCAGACGAACCAGCTTCATCACCCAGCTTTGCAGGGTATCGATAGCGGTCAGCACGCGCTCGCCTTTCGGCGCATCGTCTTTCAGCAGTTTCAGTGCCGCCACGCCCAGGAAGGCAGCGAAAATCACCACGCTGATGATGGAAGTTGGGCTGGCGCCTGTCAGGTCAGCAAACGGGTTCTTCGGAATGAAGGAGAGCACCATCTGCGGCACCGTCAGGTCAGCGACTTTACCCACGTAGTTGGTCTGAATTGCGGTCAGGCGCGCGGTTTCAGCTGTACCCTGAACCAGACCCTCGGCGGTCAGGCCGAACAGGTTGGTCACCAGCACCCCCACCAGCGCAGCAATCAGCGTGGTAAACAGCAGCGTACCGATGGTCAGGAAACTGATTTTACCCAACTGCGTAGCGTTATGCAGACGAGCAACAGCGCTCAGAATAGAGGCAAATACCAGCGGCATGACGATCATCTGCAGCAACTGGACATAGCCGTTACCGACAATATTGAACCACTGAATGGAGTCTTTCAGTATCGGGCTATCGGAGCCGTAGACGGCATGTAAGGCCAGGCCAAACACGACACCCATGACCAGACCCACCAGCACTTTCTTCGCCAGGCTCCACTGTTTGTGACGCGCCTGGGCGAGAAGCAATAGCAATATAACGAACACGACAATGTTCGCGATGAGTGGAAAATTCATCCCCGTTCTCCTGATTTATTATGTGGCCGGTTTTTACCGGTCCTGTTGGCGCAAGGTTAGCAGAAGTGTGATGTCGCGCTTATATCCAAATGGAATGGGTTATGACAAATGCGATAATTTTGCTGGTTTACTGTTCAATCTGGTGATGAATAAAGCGATTGAACTGAAATTGCAGCGAATTGATCATCTGAGATGACCAGCGCACTGCACTGTTTTCGGGCAATGTCTGCGGCATCCAGACGGCATAGGCGAACAGAGCCATGCACAACACGCGCTCAAGCTGATTCCCTTTCTGGGGAACGAGAACAGGCAGGCGGAAACGCCAGCGGCAGGGCCACAGCAGCGGCACGCCAGCAGGCGTCAGCATATCGGCGAGAATATGACTCAAATAGCCCAACACCATGCCCTGAATGGCATCGGCGGGCACTATCCAGCTTTCAGGTACTTTTAAATAGAACAGCGTCAGCAGGGCGAACACGGCCAGCAGGCTGTGCGTAAACCCGCGATGGCCAAACGCACGGGCGATAGGTTTTGAGATCCACTTCAGGCGTTGCCCAAGAAAAGATTTAGGATGGTCGATGTCGGGTAACAGGCAGGTCAGCACGGCAGAAGGAACAATATGCCACCAGTCCCCCTGTGCAAGCACGGGGGTAAGCTCAGCGTTTTTGGCAAATACTGCGCACGCAATGGAAAAAAGCAGGTGGCCTTCCGCCGTCATGATAAAACCCAGGAAACTGTCAATTCATACAGTATAGGGTTTTTATACAGTAGGCGAAAGAGGTGACGGTGTAACTCTTTGTCACAAAGCGGGTCAACGCGCCAGCCAGCCCCCGTCGACGGCCAGGGTATGGCCGTTCACGTAGTCTGACGCGGCGGAGGCCAAAAACACCACCGGGCCCTGCAGATCTTCCGGTACGCCCCAACGCCCGGCAGGAATGCGGTCAAGGATTTCCTGGCTACGCTGCTCGTCATCACGCAGCTGCTGCGTATTATTGGTCGCCATGTAACCCGGTGCGATAGCGTTGACGTTAATACCATGCGCCGCCCACTCGTTCGCCAGCAGACGGGTGATCCCCAGCACGCCACTTTTTGAGGCGGTATAAGAGGGCACGCGGATGCCGCCCTGGAAGGAGAGCATTGAGGCGATGTTGATGATTTTTCCACCCTGGCCCTGGGCGATAAATTGCTTTGCCACGGCCTGTGAGAGGAAAAAGACGGATTTCAGATTGAGGTCGATCACCTCATCCCAGTCCTTTTCCGTGAACGCCAGGGCATCTTCCCGGCGAATCGTCCCGGCGTTATTCACCAGAATATCGACGCGCCCCATCTCAGCGACGGCACGCTCCACAACGCCCTGAAGACTCGCCTGCTGGCCGAGGTCGGCCCGAATGGCCGTAAACCGTCTGCCGAGCCCCGTCACGCTGGCCGCTGTTTGCTCAGGCGCTTTACGGTTGACGCCCACGATATCGCAGCCCGCCTGTGCCAGCGCGATGGCCATGCCTTGCCCCAGACCGGTATCGCATCCGGTGACGATGGCCACTTTTCCTGAAAGAGTAAAGGTATCCAGTATCATTCGCGCCTCAGAAGCAGGTGATTGTCGTTCTGAAACTTAGAATAGGAGTCGGGCGTGAGAAATGCAACCGAAATGGAACGGTGTTTTATTTTATTTTCAGGCAGCACGAGGCTGCCTGAAACAGAGCGTTTATTCGCCTCGCAGGTGTTGCACCGTCAGGTCAGCCAGGGAGTTTAGCTTCACGTCGGCAAGCGCAAAACGGGGATCGTGTCGGCCCTCTTCAGCAGGAACGACAATGGAACGCATCCGCGCAGCTTTAGAGGCCACCATGCCGTTAACGGAATCTTCCAGCGCCACGCAGGTTAGCGGATCAAGACCGAGCTTAGCGGCACAATCCATATACACCTGGGGATGGGGCTTACTGTAGGGGAGCTTTTCCGCAGAGGCCAGCGCATCGAAACTGTCACGCAGCTCGAACATGGTGAGCACTTTTTCCAGCATGTGCAGCGGGGAGGCGGAGGCCAGTCCCACCTTCAGCCCCTGCGCCTTGCACAGGGCGACAGCTTCACGGACGCCCGGCAGCAGCGGCCTGGACTCTTCCACCAGCGCAATGGCGCGGCTGATAATGCGGGCGGTGACCTCATCGCGATCCGGGCCCACCCATGGCTGATGGGCATACCACAGGTCAACCACCATATCGATACGCAAGCCCAGCGTATCCGGGAGTTCATGGCGGCGGCTGATATCGACGCCGAGGCTGGCCATGACGTCCAGTTCAGCACGATCCCAGAGCGGTTCGGAATCGATCAGTAATCCATCCATGTCAAAAATAGCGGCAAGAATTTGGCGCGGTGTCGACATCACAACGTCTCCTTATTAAGGGTGTACGACAGACGATACGTGCTAAGTACAATCTGCAATTTAGCATATTGCCTTTAAAGATCGGGCGAAAATGACGGTCAGGAGGTAGACTTAGCCACAAATAACGCGTCTTTATGAAGAGGAACTGATGACGTATCAACAAGCTGGACGCATTGCTGTCTTAAAACGGGTTGCTGGCTGGGTGATTTTTATTCCTGCCGTTATTTCTACGCTGATTTCTGTGCTCAAGTTTATGTACGATCACAGCGAAAAACAGCCGGGTATCAATGCGGTCATGCTTGATTTTGCGCATGTCATGATTGAGATGATGCGTTTCAACACGCCATTTTTGAATATCTTCTGGTTCAACTCGCCCACGCCGGACTTTCACCAGCAGCTGAATATCGGGTTTTGGGTGATTTATGCGCTGATCTTTGTCGCCATGGCGTTACAGGCGTCAGGCGCACGCATGAGCCGTCAGACCCGTTTTTTACGTGAAGGGGTGGAAGACCAGATGATTCTGGAACAGGCCAAAGGCCCGGAAGGGATGACGCGTGAACAGATCGAGTCCCGCATCGTGGTGCCGCGTCACTCTATCTTCCTGCAAATCTTTCCGCTCTATGTCCTGCCGGTGATCATTATTGTGGCGGGCTACTTCTTTTTCTCACTGCTCGGCTTTTTATAATCACAGGGTGGCCTGAGGCCACCCGTCCTGCCTTCACGCGGCCAGCACGCGCTCAACCGCCCGCTGTGCGTTCACCAGATGCTCACCCCCAAACAGGATTGCGCGGTTCATCAGGGTATAAAGCTGATACACCGGCTGACGGTCGAGGAAGCCCTGCGGTAAGGGGGAGATTGACTGATAGCCGTCATAAATTTGTGGCGGCTGCTCGGGGTGCAGGGGCAGCATGGCGAGATCGCACTCTCTGTCGCCCCAGTAGCAGGCCGGATCGTATATATACGGCCCATTGGGGCCCAGCGCGCAGTTATCGGACCACAAATCGCCGTGCAGCAAAGAAGGCTGAGGCTGATGAGAGGCCAGGCGCTGCTGTATATGCTCGACGATAGCATCAATGTTGCCAAATTCGAGGCCTTTCTCGGCGGCGAGCTCAAGTTGCCAGCCGATACGCTGCTCGGCAAAAAAGGTTGACCAGCGGCGTTGCCAGGCATTCGGTTGTGGTGTGGTGGAGAGATCGTTATCAAAGTCGAGACCAAACTGCGGCTGGTCGCTCCATTGATGCAGGCGCGCTATCTGCTGTCCCAGAATAAACGCATTGTGGGCATCCAGCGGACGGGCAGGGAGATATTCCATCACCAGAAAGCTGTAGTCGCGGTCGCTGCCCACGGCCAGCACCTCCGGGACGGTGACCGTTTTGCTGCGCGACAACAGTTCCAGTTGATCGGCTTCGGCGGTGAAAATCGGGAGCAACTCTCGCTCGTCGCATTTTACGAAGAGATCGCGCCCTGAGTAGCGTATGTGCCATGCGGCGTGGATCTCTCCGCCTGGCAGTTCGTTACGCAGTTCAATTTCACCTTCGCCCAGTTGTTCACGTAAAAGATGACTGATAGCCTGCCACATGATCTCTCTCCCATGTTGTCTGCCAGATCATAAAGTTAGCGCATAACTGCGGTAAAAAAATACGAACTAACGCACACCTGAGCGGTTTACCTTCATGCAGGGCACTTATTGTTCTTTTTTCTGCCAGGTTTCCCAGGTATCCACATCAATTTCGGCAGGTTTATCGGTCACGCTCTCAGCCAGGCTTTCCGCCAGCGCGCGAACCTCCTCTTCGCTCAGGGCGCTTATCAGGCCGAATGCCAGCGTGCCTAAATCATGAATATTGCCTTCTTCATCCGTCAGCGTGAGCAGGAAATTGGCCCGGGTAAAGGCGTTGTTAAGCTCATTCAGCTCGGTCAGCGACGCTTCATGAATGTTGACGGTAACGACGTAGCGGGTGATGTCACCACTGCTCATAATTCACCTCGTTGTTATCATGAAAGTTTTCTTAGCATAGTCGATAGTGTGTGTTTGGCGACTTTGCACTGCATTTCCCCTTCAGGGTGAAGGGGAAAGCGGGTTAATTTCGGGACAGGTAATCGACAATTTTTTGCGTATCGGCCAGCGAACACAGCCGCGTTCCCTGGTTGATGGTTGCCGCGCTACCTGCCGCCACGCCGTAGCGTGTCATCTCCAGCAGCGTCGCGCCCTGCGCCAGTTTTAGCGTCATTGCCCCAACCATGCTGTCGCCTGCGCCTACGGTGCTCTGGCTTTTCATCGGCGGCGGGACAACCTGCACTGACCCCGTTTCATCCACGGCCAGCGCCCCTTGTGGGCCAAGAGAGACCACCACGCGCCGCGCTTTACCCGTGCGCACCAACTCCTGGGCCGCGCTGCGCACATCATCCGGCTGATTGAGTTCGCGGTTTACCAGCGCGCTCAGCTCTTTCTGGTTTGGTTTGACCAGCTCAAGATTGCCCGGCTCTAACGCTGCCTGCAACGCCTCGCCACTGCTGTCTACAATACAGCGGATACCGCGCTGCTGTGCGGCCCGAATGAGCGCCGTCAGCTTTTCCGTACTGACACCGGGTGGCAGACTGCCGCTGATGACCAGCAGTGAACCGCTTTCAATCGTCAGCACTTTCTCTTCAAGCTGACGGAACTCGTCGTCGCTCAGTCTGGCGCCTGGCATCACAAAGCGATATTGCTCTCCGCTGGACTCCACGTGCACGTGCAGATTTTGACGTGTCCAGTCTTTGGCCTCGACCGTCTCCACGGCGACCTGTTCATCTGCCAGCAGAGAGACGAGATGTTCGCCGGTGGCACCGCCTGCGGGGAATATCGCCGTAGCTTTCCCACCGAGATGGGTGATGGCGCGTGCCACGTTGATCCCCCCGCCGCCGGGCTCAAACACCGGGGCACTGCAGCGGAGTTTACCTTCCGGGTAAATCTGCGGCGTGAGGGTGGCGGAATCGAGGGAAGGGGAGAGCGTCAGAGTGTAGATAGAAACCATCATTACCTCCTTTTAGCGTGGGTTCCTTTTAGTCTGGCACCATTTGGCAGGAAGGCAATGTAAATAACAGTATGATTTTCAATATGAATAATGACAAAGCGAAGGCTAAGCGATATATAAAATAAAACGCATTTTGGGATCGTTCTTATTCAAAAAATGAAATAAGAAAACATTGCTATGTTATTTGCGGCTTTTTATAATTTGTTACCTTTCTCTGGACGCCTTGTCATTGATCCTCAAGAAAGTTTCCGGGACCGTGTGGTCTCTTTTTTTGTTGTACGGACTCCTTAATAAAATGAAGCTTTTGAAGACAGTGCCCGCTGCACTGATGCTGGCGGGTGGCGTGTTTGCGGCTATGAGCGCAACCGCTGATGATTCCGTTTTTACTGTCATGGACGATCCCACCGCGGCGAAAAAACCTTTTGAAGGTAATTTGAACGCCGGGTACCTGGCGCAATCCGGTAACACGAAAAGCTCCTCTCTGACGGCGGATAGCACGTTGACCTGGTACGGTAACACCACCGCCTGGTCTCTGTGGGGAAACGCCAGCAACACCTCCGCTAACGATGAACGCTCCTCCGAGAAATACGCGGTAGGTGGACGTAGCCGTTACAACATGACTGACTATGACTACCTGTTTGGCCAGGCAAGCTGGCTGACTGACCGCTACAACGGCTATCGTCAACGCGATGTCTTCACCGCAGGTTATGGTCGTCAGTTCCTGAACGGTCCGGTTCATAGCTTCCGCTTCGAATTCGGTCCGGGTGTCCGTTATGACGAGTTCACCGACGGCGATACCAAAACGCAACCGCTCGGCTATGCGTCTGGCACCTACGCCTGGCAGATGACCGACAACACGAAGTTCACCCAGGGTGTTTCTGTGTTTGGCGCCGAGGACACAACGCTGAATTCTGAGACAGCGCTGAATGTGGACATCAACGAACACTTTGGCCTGAAAGTGGCCTATAACGTGACCTGGAACTCTTCGCCTCCAGAGACTGCGCCGGATCATACCGACCGCAGAACCACCGTTTCACTGGGCTATAAGATGTAATGCAGACGGGCCGATTATTTCGGCCCGTTTTTTATTTTCAGAAACTGTGCTGTTTTATATTAAACGCCGTTTTAAAATAATTGGTCCTCAAAAATCTTCTTAATTTCTTCATAATTCATCCTGGCCAGACCGCATTCTGTTTATTTGACACAAATTGATAATAACCAGGCGAGGCAAAAGGATGAACCAGCGTTATACTCAATACACAGGCATTTATTTGCCTTGAGAAGTATTGCATGTCTTCAGAAAGAGAATAATAGTATGAAAAAAATCAAAAATACTGCTGCAGCCATGGTGCTTTCTGCACTTTCGTTTGGTGTATTCGCTGCAGATGATGCCAGTCAGGTTGGAATGACTCACGCTTCTGACGTTGAAGCCGGGTCAAACATCGCGCCGGGCGCGCCGTCTACCGGTCAATCAATGAATGACGCGTTTGATGTACATAAACTGGTAGCAGGTGAATGGTCCTGACAGGTAATTGTGTACGCCATTATTCCACCTGTATTTCGCCTTGACGAAAAACAGGTGGAATATCGATAACGTGTTTTATTCTGTACGCCGTTGCGTCAAATTCCCGCTTAGCCCCAAATCATCGCCGCCCAACGCAATAGCAGCATTGCACCGCAGATGGCAATTAAGACCAGCACCATTTTCCAGTGTTTGACGGCAAATCGTTTTGTTGGCATAACCTAATCCTTGTCTGTTGATGCCTTCAGTCTATCAAAATACGCGCTGTCGGGGACAGAAGGTTATGCCACATCATCGGTTGGGCTAGAACCAATGAAATCTCTCGGCAAGGATCAACGCTAAACCGGCAGCAGAAAGTATATTCAATATCACTACGGTTCTACTGGATACATTCATGTGATGCCTCATGGCTGTGTCAGGACCTGTTCAAGAATAGCTCAACAATCGGGTATTGCGAGCTCTGGTAGGCGATCGTGCCCTCATACGTTCAAACTGGTCGCAGAGGGTGCATACGCCCTGTCATTAGTGTTACCATTAGAAAGCCTGCCGTAAACCGGCATTATTCTGATTTTGGCAGGTGCAGGATGACGAGCCAATTTGACGATTGTTGGTCAGATGGTGTCGTAATCTCTTGTTAAACTATGATTATTTTCTTTGTATATGCTCTTATGTGTGGGGCATCACTGCAAATAAGGATATAAAATGCCTGTAATTACTCTTCCTGATGGCAGCCAACGCCATTTCGACCACGCCGTTAGCCCAATGGATGTTGCCCTGGACATCGGTCCTGGACTCGCGAAAGCGACCATCGCGGGCCGTGTGAACGGTGAGCTGGTTGATGCATCCGATCTGATCGAAAACGACGCGCAACTCTCTATCATCACCGCAAAAGATGAAGAAGGTCTGGAGATCATTCGTCACTCCTGTGCGCACCTGTTAGGTCATGCCATCAAACAGCTGTGGCCAAACACCAAAATGGCGATCGGCCCGGTTATCGACAACGGCTTCTACTACGACGTTGACCTTGACCACACCCTGACCCAGGAAGATATCGACGCGCTCGAGAAACGTATGCACGAGCTCGCCGAAACCAACTATGACGTCATTAAGAAGAAAGTCAGCTGGCACGAAGCGCGTGAAACCTTCGTGAAGCGTGGCGAGAGCTATAAAGTCTCTATTCTTGATGAGAACATTGCTCATGATGACAAGCCTGGCTTGTATCATCACCAGGAATACATCGACATGTGCCGCGGGCCGCACGTGCCGAACATGCGCTTCTGCCATCACTTCAAACTGATGAAAATTGCTGGCGCCTACTGGCGTGGCGATAGCAACAACAAGATGTTGCAGCGTATTTATGGTACCGCGTGGGCAGATA
The DNA here is from genome assembly GCF_049237765.1 of Enterobacter cloacae complex sp. SHL021. NCBI lineage: Bacteria > Pseudomonadati > Pseudomonadota > Gammaproteobacteria > Enterobacterales > Enterobacteriaceae > Enterobacter > Enterobacter cloacae complex sp. SHL021. The sequence continues at coordinate 438,583 of NZ_JBMKJG010000001.1, forward strand.
AAAAAGCCCTGAACGCCTACCTGCAGCGCCTGGAAGAGGCGGCGAAGCGTGACCACCGTAAAATCGGTAAACAGCTTGACCTGTACCATATGCAGGAAGAAGCACCGGGTATGGTCTTCTGGCATAACGACGGCTGGACTATTTTCCGTGAACTGGAAACCTTCGTGCGTTCCAAGCTGAAAGAGTACCAGTATCAGGAAGTGAAAGGTCCGTTCATGATGGACCGTGTGCTGTGGGAAAAAACCGGCCACTGGGACAACTACAAAGATGCGATGTTCACCACCTCTTCTGAGAACCGTGAATACTGCATCAAGCCAATGAACTGCCCGGGCCACGTTCAGATCTTTAACCAGGGTCTGAAATCTTACCGCGATCTGCCGCTGCGTATGGCAGAGTTCGGTAGCTGCCACCGTAACGAGCCATCAGGTGCGCTGCACGGTCTGATGCGTGTTCGTGGATTTACGCAGGATGATGCGCATATCTTCTGTACTGAAGATCAGGTACGTGATGAAGTTAACGCCTGTATTCGTATGGTCTACGATATGTACAGTACCTTTGGCTTCGAGAAGATCGTGGTCAAACTCTCAACGCGTCCGGAAAAACGTATTGGTAGCGATGAGACCTGGGATCGTGCAGAAGCGGATCTCGCCGTGGCGCTGGAAGAGAACGGAATTCCGTTTGAATACCAGCTGGGTGAGGGCGCCTTCTACGGTCCGAAAATTGAATTTACCCTGTATGACTGTCTCGACAGAGCTTGGCAGTGCGGCACAGTACAGCTGGACTTCTCCCTGCCTCAGCGTTTAAGCGCCTCTTATGTTGGCGAAGACAACGAGCGTCAGGTCCCTGTAATGATTCACCGTGCTATTCTCGGTTCTCTGGAGCGCTTCATTGGCATCCTGACCGAAGAGTTCGCGGGCTTCTTCCCAACCTGGCTTGCGCCGGTGCAGGTAGTGGTCATGAACATTACCGATTCTCAGGCGGATTACGTTAAAGAATTGACGCAGAAACTACAAAATGCGGGCATTCGCGTAAAAGCAGACTTGAGAAATGAGAAGATTGGCTTTAAAATCCGCGAGCACACTTTACGTCGTGTCCCGTATATGTTGGTCTGTGGTGATAAAGAGGTGGAAGCAGGCAAAGTTGCCGTTCGCACCCGCCGTGGTAAAGACCTGGGCAGCCTGGACGTAAGTGAAGTGATTGAGAAGCTGCAACAAGAGATTCGCAGCCGCAGTCTTCAACAACTGGAGGAATAAGGTATTAAAGGCGGAAAACGAGTTCAAACGGCACGTCCGAATCGTATCAATGGCGAGATTCGCGCCCAGGAAGTTCGCTTAACAGGTCTGGAAGGCGAGCAGCTGGGGATTGTGAGTCTGAGAGAAGCAATCGAAAAAGCTGAAGAAGCTGGAGTAGATTTAGTTGAAATCAGCCCTAACGCCGAACCGCCAGTTTGTCGTATCATGGACTACGGCAAGTTCCTTTATGAAAAAAGTAAGTCTTCTAAGGAACAGAAGAAGAAGCAAAAAGTTATCCAGGTTAAGGAAATTAAATTCCGTCCTGGTACCGACGATGGCGATTATCAGGTAAAACTCCGCAGCCTGATTCGCTTTCTGGAAGATGGCGATAAGGCCAAGATCACACTGCGTTTCCGCGGTCGTGAAATGGCCCACCAACAGATTGGTATGGAAGTGCTTAACCGCGTCCGTGACGATCTGAGTGAACTGGCAGTAGTCGAATCCTTCCCTACGAAGATCGAAGGCCGCCAGATGATCATGGTGCTCGCTCCTAAGAAGAAACAGTAAGGCCTTCAAGCAGCAAAATCTGTGGAGCCTTCGGGCCTCATAGGTTTTGCTCGCCTATGTTTCGTTTATTTAACAATGCGAAGTGGAAGTTATTAAAATGCCAAAAATTAAGACCGTACGCGGTGCTGCTAAGCGCTTCAAAAAAACCGGTAAAGGTGGTTTTAAGCACAAGCACGCTAACCTGCGTCACATTCTGACTAAGAAAGCTACCAAGCGTAAACGTCACCTGCGTCCAAAAGCCATGGTTTCTAAAGGCGATCTGGGCCTGGTTATCGCGTGCCTGCCGTACGCATAAGTCGTTAACGTTTAACTTTTTTAACTTAGAATAGATACAGGAGAGCACACATGGCTCGCGTAAAACGTGGTGTAATTGCACGTGCACGTCACAAGAAAATTTTGAAACAAGCTAAAGGCTACTACGGTGCGCGTTCACGCGTATACCGCGTTGCCTTCCAGGCTGTTATCAAAGCAGGTCAGTACGCTTACCGTGACCGTCGTCAGCGTAAGCGTCAGTTCCGTCAACTGTGGATTGCGCGTATCAACGCAGCAGCACGTCAGAACGGTATTTCTTACAGCAAATTCATCAACGGCCTGAAAAAAGCCTCTGTTGAAATCGACCGTAAGATCCTGGCTGACATCGCAGTATTCGACAAAGTCGCGTTCACCGCGCTGGTCGAAAAAGCGAAAGCAGCACTGGCATAAGCCAGTTGAGAGAGGGGGCCTGGCTCCCTCTTTTCATATACCCGTCATACTTCAAGCTGTACCTGCGTTGGCTGCGTTCGTTCCGAATTATTTAGGGTATAACCTTATCAGAAGATTGACTTTTATCCGTGCAGGCTTTTCAATAAGGTCTTAACGGTTTTTACCACACAAGGTAACGCAAGCATGAATGCTGCTATTTTCCGCTTCTTCTTTTACTTTAGCACCTGACTTCAGGAGGCTAGCGCGTGAAAGATGAAACGAAAAACAGCGCCAGATAAGCCTCCCGATGGAGGCTTTTTTTGTGCCTGAATTTGAGAGAATACGTCCACCAAATCGGTGTCTGTACCGACATAATGAGGAAAATCATGTCACATCTCGCAGAGCTGGTTGCCAGTGCAACAGCCGCCATTAATCAGGCCTCAGATGTTGCCGCGTTAGACAATGTCCGCGTCGAATATTTGGGTAAGAAAGGGCATCTGACCCTTCAAATGACTACCCTGCGTGAGTTGCCGCCGGAAGAGCGCCCGGCAGCCGGTGCGGTGATAAACGAAGCCAAAGAGCAGGTTCAACAGGCTCTGAACGCGCGTAAAGCGGCGCTGGAAAGTGCCGTGCTGAATGCGCGTCTGGCGGCAGAGACGATCGATGTTTCTCTGCCTGGGCGCCGTATCGAAAACGGTGGCCTGCATCCGGTGACCCGCACCATCGATCGTATTGAAAGTTTCTTCGGTGAGCTCGGCTTTACCGTGGCGACTGGCCCGGAAATCGAAGATGATTACCATAACTTCGACGCTCTGAACATTCCAGGCCATCATCCGGCACGTGCTGACCACGACACTTTCTGGTTCGACGCCACCCGTCTGCTGCGTACTCAGACCTCCGGCGTACAGATCCGTACCATGAAGGAGCAGGAACCCCCGATCCGTATCATTGCACCGGGCCGCGTCTACCGTAACGATTACGATCAGACCCACACCCCAATGTTCCACCAGATGGAAGGGCTGATCGTTGATAAAAACATCAGCTTCACCAACCTGAAAGGCACGCTGCACGACTTCCTGAACCACTTCTTTGAGGAAGATCTGCAGGTTCGTTTCCGTCCGTCCTATTTCCCGTTCACCGAACCGTCTGCGGAAGTGGACGTGATGGGCAAAAACGGCAAATGGCTGGAAGTGCTGGGCTGCGGCATGGTGCATCCGAACGTACTGCGCAACGTGGGTATTGACCCGGAAGTTTACTCCGGCTTTGCGTTTGGGATGGGCATGGAGCGTCTGACCATGCTGCGTTATGGCGTGACCGATTTGCGTGCATTCTTCGAAAACGATCTGCGTTTCCTCAAACAGTTTAAATAAGGGCAGGACAGAACAATGAAATTCAGTGAACTGTGGTTACGCGAATGGGTGAACACCACACTGGACAGCGAAGCGCTTTCCAACCAGATCACCATGGCGGGTCTGGAAGTTGACGGTGTAGAGCCGGTTTCTGGCGCCTTCACCGGCGTGGTCGTGGGCGAAGTGGTTGAATGCGGTCAGCACCCTAACGCTGACAAACTGCGCGTCACCAAAGTTAATGTGGGTGGCGATCGTCTGCTGGATATCGTCTGCGGCGCGCCAAACTGCCGTCAGGGCCTGAAAGTGGCCGTGGCGACTGTCGGCGCTGTGCTGCCGGGCGATTTCAAAATTAAAGCGGCCAAACTGCGCGGCGAGCCGTCTGAAGGCATGCTGTGCTCGTTCTCCGAGCTGGGTATTTCCGACGATCACAACGGCATTATTGAACTGCCGCTGGATGCGCCAATCGGCACCGATATCCGCGAATACCTGAAGCTCGATGACAACACCATCGAAATCAGCGTGACGCCAAACCGTGCGGACTGCTTAGGGATTATCGGCGTGGCTCGCGATGTTGCGGTGCTGAACCAGACCGAACTGAACGCGCCGGAGATTGTCCCGGTTGCTGCTACCATCAGCGACATCCTGCCTATTCAGGTAGACGCGCCTGAAGCCTGCCCACGCTACCTCGGTCGTGTGGTGAAAGGTATCAACGTCAAAGCGCCAACCCCGCTGTGGATGAAAGAAAAACTGCGTCGCTGCGGTATCCGTTCTATTGATGCGGTTGTTGACGTGACCAACTATGTTCTGCTGGAACTGGGTCAGCCAATGCACGCGTTCGATAAAGATCGTATCGACGGTGGGATTATCGTGCGTATGGCGAAAGAGGGTGAAACCCTGGTTCTGCTGGACGGCAGCGAAGCAAAACTGAATGCCGACACGCTGGTGATTGCCGATCACGGTAAGGCGCTGGCGATGGGCGGGATCTTCGGTGGCGAACACTCTGGCGTGAACGATGAAACGCAAAACGTTCTGCTGGAATGTGCCTTCTTCAGCCCGCTCTCTATTACCGGTCGTGCGCGTCGTCATGGTCTGCACACCGATGCCTCTCACCGCTACGAGCGCGGCGTTGACCCGGCGCTGCAGTACAAAGCGATGGAACGTGCGACCCGTCTGCTGATCGACATCTGCGGCGGCGAAGCGGGCCCGGTTATTGATGTAACCAACGAAGACACCCTGCCGAAGCGCGCGACCATTACCCTGCGTCGCAGCAAGCTGGATCGCCTGATTGGCCACCACGTTGCCGATGCACAGGTCACCGATATTCTGAAACGTCTGGGTTGCGACGTGACGGAAGGGCAGGACGAGTGGAAAGCCGTTGCGCCATCATGGCGTTTCGACATGGAGATTGAAGAAGATCTGGTGGAAGAAGTGGCCCGCGTCTACGGCTACAACAACATCCCTGACGAGCCGGTACAGGCCGGTCTGGTGATGGGCTCCCACCGTGAAGCCGATCTCTCCCTGAAGCGTGTGAAAACCATGCTGAACGACAAAGGTTATCAGGAAGTGATCACCTACAGCTTTGTCGATCCTAAGCTGCAGCAGCTGATCCATCCAGGCCAGGAGGCGCTGATCCTGCCAAGCCCGATCTCCAGCGAGATGTCGGCGATGCGCCTGTCTCTGTGGACCGGCCTGCTGGGCACGATTGTCTACAACCAGAATCGTCAGCAAAACCGTGTGCGAATTTTCGAAAGCGGTTTGCGCTTTGTGCCGGATAATCAGGCAAATTTAGGCATCCGTCAGGATCTCATGCTGGCTGGCGCCATCAGCGGTAATCGCTATGAAGAGCACTGGGACCTGGCAAAAGGCACGGTTGATTTCTACGATATGAAGGGCGATCTGGAAGCGATTCTCGATCTGACCGGTAAATTATCTGAAATTGAATTCCGTGCAGAAGCCATTCCGGCACTCCATCCGGGTCAAAGTGCGGCTATCTATTTAGCGGGCAAACGCATTGGTTTTATTGGCGTTGTTCATCCTGAGCTGGAACGTAAACTGGACCTGAACGGCCGTACCATCGTGTTTGAGCTGGAATGGAGTCCGGTTGCAGACCGCGTGATTCCACAGGCGCAGGACGTCTCTCGCTTCCCGGCAAACCGCCGTGATATCGCGGTTGTGGTCGCTGAAAACGTGCCTGCAGCAGATATTTTGGCCGAGTGTAAGAAAGTTGGCGTAAATCAGGTAGTTGGCGTAAACTTATTTGACGTGTACCGCGGCAAGGGCGTAGCAGAAGGTTTCAAGAGCCTCGCTATCAGCCTTATCCTTCAGGATACCAGCCGTACACTCGAAGAAGAGGAGATTGCCGCTACCGTCGCCAAATGTGTAGAGGCATTAAAAGAGCGATTCCAGGCATCATTGAGGGATTGAACCTATGGCGCTTACAAAAGCTGAAATGTCAGAATATCTGTTTGATAAGCTTGGGCTTAGCAAACGGGATGCCAAAGAGCTGGTAGAGCTGTTTTTCGAAGAGATCCGTCGTGCTCTGGAAAATGGTGAGCAGGTAAAACTCTCCGGCTTTGGCAATTTTGATTTGCGAGACAAAAACCAACGTCCGGGCCGTAACCCGAAGACGGGGGAAGATATTCCCATTACAGCCCGCCGCGTGGTGACCTTCAGACCCGGACAGAAGTTAAAAAGCCGTGTCGAAAACGCAACGCCCAAAACAGAGTAATATGAACTAACTAAAAAGGCCGCTTTCGCGGCCTTTTTTCTTTGCTCTCGCTGGCAAACCCGCCGTAAAATCAATTACATCTCACGCTAATAAAACCGTACACATGCTTGATTTTGCCCATCGCCAACAGCGTTCCGATCGACGCCGCCTGCTTTTGCTGGTGCTGCTGCTTTTTGTTGCCGCCGGTTTCAGCCTGTGTGCCGGCGACCAGTGGCTAAGCCCGGCACGCTGGTTTGGTCCTGAAGGGCAGCTTTTCGTCTGGCAAATTCGTCTGCCGCGCACGCTGGCGGTGATCCTGGTCGGTGCCGCGCTGGCGCTCTCAGGCACCATTATGCAGGCGTTGTTTGAAAACCCTCTGGCAGAGCCGGGGCTGCTCGGTGTCTCAAATGGCGCCGGTGTAGGGCTGATTGCCGCGGTGATGCTCGGCGGTGGGGCGCTTTCCCCCTGGGGCGTTAGCCTCAGCGCCATTTTCGGGGCATTGCTGATCACCCTTATTCTCCTGCGCTTCGCACGACGCCATTTATCAACCAGTCGGCTGCTGCTTGCCGGGGTTGCGTTGGGGATCATCTGCAGCGCGTTGATGACCTGGGCGGTCTACTTCTCCACCTCGTTCGATCTGCGTCAGCTGATGTACTGGATGATGGGCGGGTTTGGCGGCGTAGACTGGCGGCAGGGCTGGCTGATGATGCTGCTGGTCCCGGTCATACTGTGGGCGGGCGTGCAGTCGCAGCCGCTGAATATTCTCGCTCTTGGTGAAACCTCAGCCCGCCAGCTTGGGATGCCGATTGGCGTCTGGCGCAACGCGCTGGTGATTGCAATCGGCTGGCTGGTGGGAGTGAGCGTGGCGCTGGCGGGGGCGATTGGCTTTATCGGGCTGGTTATCCCGCACATGCTGCGTCTGTGTGGCATCACCGACCATCGAATCTTACTTCCCGCCTCGGCAGTGGCCGGTGCGGCAACGCTGCTGGTGGCGGATATCATCGCCAGGCTCGCCCTGAACGCCGCTGAGTTGCCCATCGGTGTGGTCACCGCCACGCTGGGCGCGCCGGTGTTTATCTGGCTACTATTAAAAGCTGGACGTTAAATCGATAACCTGAGGAAATGCTATGCAGTCTGATATTCTGAATACCGAAGTGACCACCATCGACGGGGACAAAACCACCCTGGAACGCTACAAAGGCAACGTGTTGCTCATTGTGAACGTGGCCTCCAAATGTGGTCTGACGCCGCAGTACGAGCAGTTGGAGAACATTCAGAAAGCCTGGGAGAAAGACGGCTTTACCGTGCTGGGCTTCCCGTGCAATCAGTTCCTGGGTCAGGAGCCGGGCAGCGAAGAGGAGATCAAAACGTTTTGCAGCACCACCTATGGCGTGACGTTCCCGATGTTCAGCAAAATTGATGTGAATGGCGAAAATCGTCACCCGCTGTATGCCAAACTGGTGGCCGCCGCGCCGACCGCCGTGGCACCGAAAGGCAGTGGCTTTTACGAGCGTATGGCCAGCAAAGGGCGAGCACCGCTCTATCCGGACGACATCCTGTGGAATTTCGAAAAATTCCTGATTGGTCGTGACGGCCAGGTCGTTCAGCGTTTTTCTCCGGATATGACGCCTGAAGATCCTATCGTCATGGAGTCAATCAAGCTGGCGCTGGCGAAATAATGACGCAGCTGATGCAGCTCACGGACGTTGCCGAGACGGGGCGTCTGGAGCCGGTGACGGCGGCCATCCGTGCAGGTGAAATCCTGCATCTGGTGGGGCCGAACGGGGCAGGGAAGAGTACTCTGCTGGCGCGCATGGCGGGGCTGACCGTCGGGCCAGGCTCGATCACCTTGCTCGATAGCCCCCTGAGTGACTGGTCGGCGGTCGCGCTGGCGCACCGGAGGAGCTACCTTGTTCAGCAGCAGGTCCCGCCGTTTGCGATGCCGGTCTGGCACTATCTGATGCTGCATCTGCACGATAAACAGCAGACCGCGCTGCTCACCGAAGTGGCGGCAGCGTTGGGGTTAGAGGACAAACTTTCCCGGCATGCCAGCCAGCTTTCCGGTGGCGAGTGGCAGCGCGTCCGTCTGGCGGCGGTGATCCTTCAGATCCATCCGGCGGGCAACCCTCACGGGCGACTGTTGTTGCTGGACGAGCCGATGAGCGGTCTGGACGTGGCGCAACAGGCGGCGCTGGACACGCTCCTCAGCGCGCTGTGTCGACAAGGCATTGCCGTGGTGATGAGCAGCCATGACCTGAACCATACGCTGCGCCATGCGCACAGCGTCTGGCTTCTGGCGCGCGGGAAGATGATTGCCAGCGGCACGCGCGATAGCGTCCTTACGCCGCCAAATCTCGCTCGTGCTTACCATATGCCGTTCCGCAGGCTGGATATCGAAGGGCATAAGATGCTGATTTCTACCGCACACGAGTAACCGTTTCTTGCCTGTTAGCGCCATTGCACGCTAAATTACGAAAAGAATAAAAAAAGCAGAGGATTCGTCTGGACATGCGATTCTGGTTTCTCATGGTGGCAGCGTTATTTCTTGCGGGATGCAGTAGCCATCGCGCACCGCCGCCTAACCCACGACTTTCAGATTCAATCACTGTGATTGCCAGCCTGAACGATCAGCTGAGCAACTGGCGCGGGACACCGTATCGCTACGGTGGCATGAGTCGCGGTGGGGTGGATTGCTCCGGCTTTGTGCTGATGACGTTCCGGGATAAGTTTGATTTGCAGCTTCCACGCGAAACGCGCAAACAGGCTGAAATCGGTACCGAAATTGATAAAGATGAGTTGTTACCCGGCGACCTGGTTTTTTTCAAAACCGGCTCGGGTGAAAGTGGTCTGCATGTTGGCATTTATGATACGGATAACCAGTTTATTCATGCCTCGACCAGTCGTGGGGTGATGCGTTCTTCGCTCGATAATGTTTACTGGCGTAAAAATTTCTGGCAGGCACGACGTATTTAGTCCGCCACCGACCACGCATTTCTGACGGCATGGCACAATTAAACCATGCCGTTTTTTTGCAAATAAGATGATTAAAGTTAAATTTACAACAAATTACTTATGTCCTTATGTGTCTGTTTTATCTAAAACTGGCTATTACGCAGCAACCAGGATAAGATTATTTTAGATTCAGGGATAAATCTGTAAATTAATACGGATCTAATGAAATTAAACTTATTAAAATCAAGACAGTGGAATTGTGTCAGCAATTGCTCCAGGATGTCCTCTCTCATCTTTAATGCGGGGCGAGTGCAATGATTATTACGTTAGATAATGCCTACCAGTCTGAGCTGTTGCTCCAGCCTGCCCGCAATAATGCCGGTGAGCTTAAAGGATTAGAGGTGACGGTTAACTTTACTGGCGTCGGCAGCGATGTACGGATCCCCACTGAACTCGTTATCCCGCGTCTGACACCGGCAGAAGAGTTAGCGCTGTTTCAAGAAAAACTGCAATTGCTTGATACCTGTAAACTGTTTTTTATTCAGCATCAGTTAATTGCATGGATCAATATTACACCTGTAATAGTTGAGTTTTTATTAAGTAATGGGAACGCTGTTTCAATACTTGAGCGTTATCCGTTTCTTGAGTTTACTGTTAATGAGAATTATCCAGGTTTAAATAACGGAAAAGACGATCCCGAACTGGCGAGAATGGCGATTCATTTTCCGCTGGTGCTGGCAAACTTTGGTGCCGGTGAAGCCTCGCTTAAAGCCGTTTATGATGGTTTGTTTAAACGTGTCATTCTGGACAAAGGGTTTATCCAGCAGCACGCGGCAGCGCTTTCTTTTGAGCCCTTTATGCGCGCTATTCTGTGGCAAATAACGTCACATTGTCAGTCTGTGCTCGTCGCCGGTATTGACGATCATGCCCTGTTGCAGCGCGTTTTATCCTTCAACTTTGGTGCCATGCAGGGGGCGCTGTGGCCAGCCGTCTCTGCAGAGCGCGTCACCACGCTGGTTCAGTGATAACCCTTTCTTTCGCCCGTGTTTAAGTCCGGGTAAACCCTCTACACTAAAAGCAGGAGGACTTATGACCCTGTCTTTTACTGCGCACTGGCATGACGAGTTGCCGGGTTTTTATACCGCACTCAAACCAACACCATTACATCATTCCCGTCTTGTCTGGCATAACGATTCGCTGGCGAACGACCTGGCTATCCCACCGGAAATGTTCCAGCCTTCAGACGGCGCGGGCGTCTGGGGAGGGGAAACGCTGCTCGATGGCATGCAGCCCCTCGCTCAGGTCTATAGCGGACACCAGTTTGGCGTCTGGGCGGGACAGCTGGGGGACGGCCGTGGGATCCTGCTCGGCGAACAACAACTCCCCGGCGGAGAGACGGTCGACTGGCACCTGAAAGGGGCGGGTCTCACACCCTATTCACGCATGGGCGACGGGCGCGCGGTACTGCGCTCAACCATTCGTGAAAGTCTGGCGTCGGAAGCGATGCATGCGCTGGGTATTCCCACCACGCGCGCGCTGACGATAGTGACCAGTGACACCCCGGTGGTCCGCGAAACGGTAGAGAAAGGCGCCATGCTGATGCGCATTGCGCAAAGCCATCTGCGTTTCGGCCATTTTGAACACTTTTATTATCGCCGCGAGCCGGAAAAAGTACGCCAGCTTGCCGATTACGCCATCCGACGGCACTGGCCGCAGTTACAGGACGAGGCCGACAAATACCACCTCTGGTTCCAGGATGTGGTTGCCCGCACGGCAATCATGATTGCCCGCTGGCAGTCCGTAGGCTTTGCTCATGGCGTGATGAACACCGACAACATGTCAATTCTGGGGCTGACCTTTGATTACGGTCCGTTTGGTTTTCTCGATGACTATCAGCCGGGGTATATCTGCAACCACTCGGACTATCAGGGGCGCTACAGCTTTGACAATCAGCCGGCGGTGGGGCTGTGGAATCTGCAGCGTCTGGCGCAATCCCTGTCGCCGTTTATCGACGTTGATGCCCTGAATGATGCGCTCGACGGCTATCAGGAGACATTGCTGCGCGAATACGGCACGCTGATGCGCAACAAGCTGGGGCTGATGACGCAGGAGAAGGGCGATAACACTATTCTGAATGGCTTGTTTGCGCTCATGGCGCGTGAGGGCAGCGACTATACCCGTACCTTCCGTATGCTCGGCCAGACAGAGCAGCATAGCCCCGCCTCACCGCTGCGCGATGAGTTTATCGACCGACAGGCGTTTGACGACTGGTTTGCCACTTACCGCTCGCGCCTGCAACAAGAGCAGGTGGATGACGCGACCCGGCAGGCGCAAATGAACGCGGCGAACCCGGCGATGGTCTTGCGCAACTGGCTGGCGCAGCGGGCGATTGAGCAGGCGGAGCAAGGTGAATATGCGGAATTACACCGGCTGCACGTAGCGTTGCGCACGCCGTTTGCCGACCGGGACGACGATTATGTCAGCCGCCCGCCTGACTGGGGCAAGCGGCTGGAGGTCAGCTGCTCAAGCTAATGTTATGGCCGGGAAGCACAGGCTTGCCCGGCCGATACGTCACTGGGCGACCCACCCGCCGTCCATATTCCACGCCGCGCCCCGCACGTGCACGGCGCTGTCGCTACATAAAAACAGCGCCAGTTCACCCAGCTGTTCTGGCGTAACAAACTCTCCTGATGGCTGTTTCTCCGCAAGCAACTGCTCGCGCGCCCGATCCGCAGGCACACCTTCTGCGATACGTTTGTCGATCTGCTGCTGAACCAGCGGCGTAAGCACCCATCCCGGGCAGATGGCGTTAGCAGTAATACCGGTGCGGGCAGTCTCCAGCGCCAGGGATTTTGTAAAACCTACCACCCCATGCTTGGCAGCGACATAGGCTGATTTCTCTTTCGATGCCACCAGCCCATGCACGGAGGCGATATTAATGATGCGTCCCCAGTTTTTCTCGCGCATTGCAGGCAGCGCCAGTCGGCTGGTGTGAAACACCGACGACAGGTTAATGGCAATAATGTCGTTCCATTTCTCCACCGGGAACGCCTCAACCGGGGCGACATGCTGTATCCCGGCATTATTGATAAGAATATCCACTCCGCCGAACTGCGTGTCGGCGTAGCGCATCATCGCGTCGATTTGCAGGGCGTCACGCAGATCTGCATCGTGATAGCCCGGTTTTTTCCCCAGCCGGGCGATCTCTTCTCTTGCTGCGTCACTGTCGCCAAAACCGTTGAGGATCAGCTGCGCTCCGGCCTTTGCCAGTACGCGGGCGATGCCCAGACCAATACCGCTGGTCGAGCCGGTCACCAGCGCCGTTTTACCGTTCAGATTCATTTTATTCTCCTTACACAATGCCGGTGAGATAGAACACGGCAATGACAAAAAGCACCGCCAGACTTTTGATGATCGTGATGGCGAAAATACCGCCATAGGCCTGACGATGGCTAAGACCGGTGATGGCCAGCAGCGTAATCACCGCGCCGTTATGGGGGAGTGTATCCATGCCACCGCTGGCCATAGAAGCCACCCGGTGCAGGACCTCCAGCGGAATATTCGCGGCGTGGGCGGCGGCGACAAAGCTGTCTGCCATGGCCGCAGCGCAATGCTCATCCCACCTGAAGCCGAACCGGTGATCCCGGCGAGAACGGTTACGCTGATCGCTTCATTCAGTAACGGGTTCGGAATAGCCGCCAGCGCATGGGATAAGACCAGAAAGCCGGGCAGGGCGGCGATAACTGCACCGAAACCATATTCCGAGGCGGTATTCATCGCCGCCAGGATCGCGCCGCTCACTGCCGTCCGGCTGCCTTCCGCCAGACGTCCCCGGATATTGCGAAAGCCAAAGATCAGCACCAGCACGATACCGGAAATCAGCGCGGCTTCCACGGCCCAGATGGCGGTGATCTTGCTGACCTCGGTCACAATCGGCTTTGCCAGTCCGGGCAGGGTCAGCTCGTGGCTGGTGCCATACCAGCCGGGGATCCAGCGGGTAAACAGCAGGTTGAGGATCCCCACCACCAGCAGGGGGGAAATCGCAATCAGCGGATGGGGAAGGTTAATGTTGTCCGGCGTTTCCGGTTCGTTTTTCAGATCCGTGCCGTAACCTTCATTGTTATTGAGCGCTTTCCGCCGCTGGCGCTCCAGCCAGAGCAGGCCAAAGCAGATAATAAACAGCGAGCCAATCAGCCCCAGCCAGGGGGCAGCCCAGGCATTAGTGCCGAAGAAGCTGGTGGGGATAATATTCTGGATCTGCGGCGTGCCGGGCAGGGCGTCCATGGTGAACGAGAACGCCCCCAGCGCCACGGTCGCCGGGATCAGCCGTTTGGGGATCCCGCTCTGGCGAAACAGTTCGGCGGCGAAAGGATAAACGGCAAACGCCACCACAAAGAGCGACACGCCGCCGTAGGTTAACAGCGCGCAGACCAGCACAATCACCGGAATGGCGTGGCGGCGGCCAAGGATTTGAATCGCTGCGGCAACAATGGAGCGTGAGAAGCCGGAGAGTTCAATCAGCTTGCCAAACACGGCGCCCAGCAGGAACACCGGGAAGTAGAGCTTGACGAAGCCCACCATCTTTTCCATAAACAGGCCGGTAAACGTCGGGCCGACAGCGCCCGGGTCGGTTAACAGCACGGCACCCAGCGCCGCAATGGGCGCAAAAAGAATAACGCTATATCCGCGATAGGCCGCCAGCATCAGCAGCGCCAGCGCCGCCAGGGCAATTAACACACTCATTGCGACTCCTTACTGTTGTTATATTCGGGTACTCACGAGAGGTTTAACGCTCGACGGTCAGCGCAATGCCTTGCCCGCCGCCTATGCACAGAGTGACCAGCCCTTTTTTGGCGTCACGGCGCTGCATTTCATGCAGCAGCGTCACAAGGATCCGACAGCCGGATGCACCAATCGGATGGCCCAGCGCGATAGCGCCACCGTTAACGTTCACCTTGCGCGCATCCCAGCCAAGCAGGTTACCAACCGCCAGCGCCTGCGCGGCAAAAGCTTCGTTGGCTTCGATGAGATCCACCTCATCCAGCGTCCAGCCTGCCCGCGCCAGCGCGGTCTGGCAGGCGCTGACGGGGCCGATGCCCATTACGGACGGGTCGACCCCGGTAACGGCGTAGCTCACGATCCGGCCCAGCACCGGTAGTCCGCTCGCCCGCGCTTTTTCTTCGCTCATCAGCAACACCGCGGCGGCGCCATCGTTCAGGGTGGAGGCATTCCCCGCCGTGACCGTGCCGTCCTCCTGGCGAAACGCGGGGCGCAGTTGCGCAAGCTGTTCTGCGGTGGTTCCTGGCCGGGGTTGTTCGTCATGACGAATCACCAATGGCGGCTTCTTGCCCTGTTTCACCGTTACCGGGGTAATCTCGGCCTCAAAGCGAGCAGATTCGATGGCAGTCGCCGCCTTTTGCTGTGACCCGGCGGCGAAGGCATCCTGCTGCTCGCGTGAAATGCCGTGCTGCCGGGCGACGTTTTCCGCGGTGATCCCCATGTGGTAATCGTTAAACGCATCCCACAGGCCGTCGACGATCATGCTGTCCTGCAGGCCTGTGTGGCCAAAACGCAGCCCGGAACGGGCGCCATCCAGCAGGTAAGGGGCATTGCTCATGCTCTCCTGACCGCCCGCGATCACCACCTCTGCGTCTCCACAGCGGATAGCCTGTGCCGCAAGCTGTACCGCCTTCAGCCCCGCGCCGCAGACCAGATTGACCGTGGTGGCAGGGGTACTGACGGGCAGCCCGGCGGCGATAGCCGTCTGACGTGCCGGGTTTTGTCCGCAGCCTGCCGTCAGCACCTGCCCAAAAATCAGTTCGTCTGTGTCACCTGCCGAAAGCGAGCTCTCCTCAAGCAGGCGGCGCACCGCGACAGCACCAAGTTCAACGGCGGAAAGGGGAGAGAGCGAACCGCGAAAACTGCCAATCGGCGTTCGCGTTGCCCCGACTATCATGACGTTTTTCATGTTGAGTCCTCAGCTAAAGCGCATTTCGCGAACGTCGTCCGCCACGATGATTTTTCCGGCAGTTTTGCTGACGATCTCGTCAATGCCGACGCCGGGGGCGTATTCACGCAGAATGAACGCACCGTCTTTAATTTCCAGCAGGGCCAGGTCGGTTAACACCCGGCGGATGCAGCCCACGCCGGTGAGCGGTAGCGTGCAGCGCGACAGCAGTTTGGACTCACCGCTCTTCGACGCGTGGGTCATCACGACAATGATGTTCTGCGCCCCGGCGACAAGATCCATGGCGCCGCCCATGCCTTTCACCATTTTTCCGGGGATCATCCACGAGGCGATGTTGCCTTCCACGTCCACCTCAAACGCCCCGAGCACCGTGAGGTCGACGTGACCACCGCGGATCATGGCGAAGGACTGGGCCGAGTCGAAAATGGCGGCACCGGTTCGCGCGGTGACGGTCTGCTTACCGGCGTTAATCATGTCGGCATCAAGGCTCTGCGCATCGGGAAATTCCCCCATCCCCAGCAGTCCGTTCTCTGACTGGAGCATCACGTCCATGCCGGCCGGGATGTAGTTCGCCACCAGCGTCGGGATACCGATCCCCAGGTTGACGTAGTAACCGTCGCGCAGTTCGCGGGCGACGCGCATGGCCATCTGTTCGCGGGTTAACATGGTCAGACTCCCTCTGCGCGCAGCGTGCGCTGTTCAATGCGTTTCTCAAACTGGCCGACAATCAGCCTGTCGACATAAATTCCCGGGGTGTGAATGGCGGACGGCGGCAGCTCACCCGGCGGGACAATCTCTTCCACCTCCACCACGGTTATCCGTCCTGCGGTGGCCATTAGCGGGTTGAAATTTTGCGCGGTGTGGCGGTAGATAACGTTGCCGTACCAGTCCGCTTTCCAGCCTTTGATCAGCGCAAAATCGCCGGTAATAGCCTCTTCAAGGATGTAGTGCTTACCGGCAAACTGACGTACCTCTTTCCCGGCGGCCACGGGCGTGCCATAGCCGGTGGCCGTGTAAAATGCCGGAATACCGGCCCCGCCCGCGCGCACCTTTTCGGCCAGCGTGCCCTGGGGCGTCAGCTCAACCTCCAGCTCGCCGCTCAGCACCTGCTGTTCGAACAGCGCGTTCTCGCCGACGTAAGACGCCACCACCTTCCGCACCTGGCGCGTCTCCAGCAGCAGCCCGAGCCCGAAACCATCCACGCCGCAGTTGTTCGATACCACCGTCAGGCCCTGCACCTGACGGCGTTTGACTTCCGCAATCAGATTTTCAGGAATACCGCACAGGCCAAAGCCGCCCGCCAGCAATGTCATCCCGTCCGCCAGCCCCTCCAGCGCCTGCGCATAGCTGCCGACGCGTTTATCCAGTCCTGCCATAGCCATCCCTCCTGTTGTCCGTGGCGGTATCATTGGGGGCGACGACTCTTTTGTTAATTTTGAATTTGTGACTCACTCATTTGGTTTTTTTATTAATTTCCTGTTAACTAAATTTTTTCAATTAGTTAACAGGATGAAAAATGAGAATGAGTGTCAAACAGTTACGCGCGTTTTTAGCGGTAGCTCACACTCTCAATTTTGCGCACGCCAGCGAACGGTTAAATCTTTCTCAGCCTGCCCTCAGCCTGACGATTAAAGGGCTGGAGGATGCGCTGGGGGGCCCGCTGCTGCAGCGAAGCACGCGTAAGGTCACCCTGACGCAGGAGGGCGAAACCTTTTTACCGATGGCGCGGCAGCTGCTGGCTGACTGGGATAACGTGGAAGAGGCAATGCACCAGTGCTTTACGCTGCAGCGCGGCAAAATCTCGGTCGCGGCCATGCCGTCGTTTGCGGCTAACGTCCTGCCGGAGGTGCTGAAAGCGTTTCGCGATCGCCATGCCGGGATCAACGTCACCGTGCATGATGTCATCAACGAACAGGTGATTGAGATGGTGCGGGAAGGGCGGGTCGAGATGGGGATCGCCTTTGAACCAGCACCGACGCATAACCTGCTGTTTACGCCGCTGGGCCTCGACCGGTTTGTCGCCATTGTGCCGAAAGCGTCCCCCCTTGCGGTGAAAAAACGCCTCTCCTGGAATGAACTGCTGACGCTGGATTTCATTACCCTGCAGCGCCCCTCGGCGGTGCGCCTGATGATGGAAGAGGAGCTGGCCCGTAGCGGCCGCAAGCTGGAGGTGGCGCTGGAGAGCCATCAGCTGGTGACGGTAGGAAGGATGGTCGCCAGCGGGCTGGGCGGCAGTGCCGTACCGGCGCTGTGCGAGGCGCAGATGGCATCGCTGGGTGCGGTCTGTATTCCGCTGGACAGCCCGCCGATAGAAAAATGTATCGGGGTGATCCATCCAGGGCACACGCAGCTCTCAAAAGCGGCGCATGCCCTGCTGGAAACCCTGAAAGATTTTTATCAGCCCGATCAGGGGGCGAGAAACACCTGAGGTGCAGCATGAGCCGGGTGTCGGCCAACCTGCACCTGCGCGCCGTACCAGCGCGTCAGCGTATCGGCCTGCAGAACCGCCTCCGGGGCCCCGTGAGCGACCATTTTGCCGTTATGTAACAGCAGGATCCGATCCGCCCACAGCGCCGCCAGATTGAGATCGTGCAGCACAACACAGACATGCAAATGCCCCCTACGGGTCAGGGAAGAGAGCAGGCGCAGCAGATGCTGCTGGTGGTAAAGATCCAGCGCGGACGTGGGTTCATCCAGAAACAGCCAGCCGCGCGGCGCACCGTCGCACCAGAGCTGTGCCAGCGCGCGGGCGAGTTGAACGCGTTGCTGCTCCCCGCCGGAGAGCGCCGCAAACTGCCTGCCCGCCAGCGGTAAACAGCCGGAGATGGCCATCACCTCCTCAATCACCGACGCCTCAGGGCGGCGCGTCCACGGCGCACGCCCCATCCCGATCACCGCTTCTACCGGCCAGTCGAATCCGAGCTGGGTATTCTGGCGCATGACCGCCCGGTAGCGGGAGAGTCTGTCCGGCGGCCAGGCCGCAAGCGGCGTTCCCGCCAGACTGCACCGTCCGCTCTCGGGTTTGAGATAGCCGGTAAGCAGGCGTAACAAGGTCGATTTCCCGGCACCGTTGGGGCCAATCAACGCCACCAGTTCGCCCTGGGAAAGGGTCAGCGACACGTTGTCGATCAGCGTCCGTTGCCCGGCGTGAAAGACAATATTTTCCGCACAGTAGCGTTCAGCCATGCGCACCTCCGCGACGAAAGATAAGCCACAGGAACCACGGCGCACCGAGAAGGCTGGTCAATAAACCGACCGGCATTTCCGCCGGGGCGACCAGGGTACGCGCCAGCGTATCGGCAGCCAGCAACAGCAACGCACCGGCCAGTACCGAGCCGGGGATCACCGCCCGGTGGTCGGCCCCCAGCCACATGCGCACCAGGTGTGGCACCACAAGGCCAACAAAGCCGATGACACCGCTGACGGCCACCGCGGCGGCCACCAGCAGGGCGCTGCACAGCAGCAGGAGCCGCTGTACAACGGCCACCTCCACCCCGAGGTAGTGCGCCTCTTCCTCGCCAAGCTGCAACAGGTTGAGGGCACCAGCCAGGCGCCAGATAACCAGCACGGTGGGAACCATCAGCGAGCAGACGGCCAGCAGCGTTGACCACTGGGCCTGGCCGAGGCTGCCCATGCCCCAGAGTGAGAGCTGGCGAAGCTGGGCATCATTACTGAGCCATGACAGCACGCCGACGGCCGCCCCGCACAGGGCATTGATGGCAATCCCCACCAGCAGCAGTCGCGACAGGGAACTGTCACGTTGCCGGCTAAGCAGGAAAATGACGAATGTGGCGGCCAGCGCGCCGAGAAACGCCGCCAGCATCGGGGCGTACAGTATCACCAGCGCGGGCAGCGAGAGCGGAATAACCACCCACAGCGCAACGGCGAGTGCTGCGCCGCTGCTGATCCCCAGCAGGCCCGGGTCGGCCAGCGGGTTACGAAACAGTCCCTGCATCACACAGCCCGCCAGCGCCAGTGAGCCGCCGATTGCCAGCGCCAGCAGCACGCGGGGCAGGCGGATCGTCAGCCAGATCTGACGCAGCGCGTCGTCGCTGCCGCTCCACAGCAGGCTGACCGGCAGGCGCAACGCGCCCACACCGCTGGCCGCCAGCGTCATGACGGCCAGCAGCGCGGCCAGCAACCACAATGCCAGAACGGCGCGTCGGGACATCAGGGCAGTTGCTCCGCTTTACGGCGTAACTGCTGGATCGCCTGTGGCGTTCGCACGCTAAAGCCCAGCAGCGCCATATCGTCGATGGCCAGCATCTGCCGGTGACGTCCCGCTGGCGTTTGCGCCAGACCGGGCAGTTGCCACACCGCATCCGCCCCACCCAGAGCGTTCACGCCATCCTGAGAGATCACCACCAGGTCGGGCTGACTGGCGATAACGCCTTCCTGAGACAGCGGCTGATAGCGAGTGAAGCCCTGCATCGCGTTCTGCAGCCCTGCCGCACGAATGGCAGCATCCGCTGCGGTTTGTTGCCCGGCGGCCATCGCGGTCATCCCGCCGTGGTTGAGAATAAACAGCACCCGTTTATTGAGCGGTGACGCGGGAAGCGCCGACAGCGCCTGACGCAGCGAGTTGCGCAGGGTTTTCCCTTCTGCCTCGCGGTGCGTCGCCTCAGCGATAACCCGAACCTTTTCATCGATAACACTGAGGTCATTGCCTGCCGGAACGGTGATCACCCTGACGTGACTCTGCTCTACCTGTTTTAACGCCAGAGACGGCTGTGCCTGTGCACTGGCCAGCACCAGCGTGGGGCGCATGGACAAAATGCCTTCGGCATTTAGCTGGCGCAGATAGCCCACGTCCGGCAGCGTGTTCGCCGCCTGTGGCCACTGGCTGGTGCTGTCGCGTGCCACCAGCGAAGACGCCGCGCCGAGCGCATAGACAATCTCGGTAACGTCGCCGCCGAGCGCGACGATTTTCTCCTGCGGCGCAGCAAATGCCAGCAGCGGCAGAGCGCTGATCAGGGCAAGCCATTTTTTCATGCGGCCAGCCCTTTTGCCGTTAAGGCGTCGATCTGGCTGCGCCACTGGCTCTGCTCGGGTTCGCCTTCGCTCCGCTGGCCGTACAGCTGGGCAATCTGCGTGCCGTCGGCGGCAAACAGCTCCAGGCTGGTGACATGCCCGTCAGCCGTCGGTTTGCGCGTGACCCAGGATTCTGCGATGGCGCCTTCCAGCAGATGGAGGGTGAAAGCCGGGTTGAAGATGTTCAGCCAGCCCTTCATCGGCATCAGTTTTTCCACCACGCCGGTGAAGATCTGCACGCAGCCGCGGTTGCCGACGAAAATCATGATTTCGTTCCCGTCCTGGCGCGCCGTTTCCAGCAGCTGGGCCAGCGCGGTGTTGTCGACCCTGCAGGCCAGATCGTCGCCCACCAGGCGAAACGCCTGCTGGCGGCTGAGGTTGTGGCGCTTGAGCAGGCTGAAGAACTGATGCACGTCGGTCATGGCACGCCACTCTGTGTCCACGAGTGAGGCGTCCGGGTTTTCAGCGTGAGCCGGGACATCGGCCGTTTTCAACGCCAGCGGCGGATTCCCGGCAAAGATAAAGCGGGTGAGCAGATCGCCCCAGGCGGTGAGGTCGGTGTTATCCGTGGCGTAAACCTTCAGCAGGGCGTCGCCCTGGTGGTCGAAGAACTGAATGCTCTGCCGCTCACCGCGGGCGGTGGCCTCGCTGATGTGAAATACGCTCGCCCACTGGTTAAGGAACAGGCGCAGATCCAGCGCGCGCGGGTTGAGGATCAGCCCGGCGTGGCCGCTCAGGTGTTGATGTGTAAAGGCGCCGACCTGCTCGTGAACGGCGTAGTCGTTGCGGCAGATGCATTTGGTTTCGCCCACCGCTTCCAGCGCGGCCAGGATCTCGCGGGCATCACCGCGCAGGCGCCAGGCGTCATGGCCCACACGGGCGAAGGTCAGCTCGGCTTCGCTGATGTTCATTAAACCTGCAATGTCGCGCGCGTACTTACCCGGATTTTCTTCTTTTAGCTCAAGCCAGCGTGTGTAGTGATTCATTGTCTTTTCCTCTCAAAGCATTGCCCCGGCCAGCCGGGGCGGGGATTACCATTGATAACTGACGAAAATCTTCCCGTTTCGGCCATCCTGCGGAATACCCTGTGGCGACCAGTATTGTTTGTCGAAGGCGTTGCCCAGCACCAGCGTCGTGGTGACGCCTTTAAGCTGCGCCTGGCCGGTGTAGCTCACGTAGAAATCGTTAACCGCGTAGCCGGGCTGCTCGCTGTAGCTGCTGCTGATGTGCGTTGAGCGATCGACAAAGGTGCCGATCCAGCCGACGGAGAAGCCGCTTTGTGCCAGCGGAATATCCAGCTTGCTGGTGACGGTATCCGGGTTAATGCTGGAAATGTACTCGCCCGTGTCGGTATCTTTTCCGCGCGTGCGGTTATAGGCGAGGTCGAGGTTGAACAGGTCGGCGGAGTATTTCGCCATCACGTCCCAGCCCCAGATTTTGGCGTTCGGGACGTTATATGACATGGTGGTCGCCGCCGCAAAATCGACGGTGGTGGAGATGTAGTCTTTGGCGTTGGTATCGAAATAGCTGGCTTTAAACTCCAGCGCATCGTTGGCCAGCATCAGATCATCAAAGCGCAGACCAAAACCATACTCCTGCGTTTCGTTGGTTTCCGGGCGCAGATTGGGGTTGGGCACCCAGTAGTTGGTATAGAAGCGGCCAATGGAGAAGTGTTTGGCGTCGTTATACATTTCGCCCATGGTTGGCGCGCGGAACGCCTGCGCGTAAGAGCCGAACAGCATCAGCCAGTCGGTCGGGCTGACGGTTAACCCGGCACGGGAGGACCACTTATCGGCATCCACATCTTTGTAGCCGTCGCTGCTGCCGCGGTAGTTGTCGTAGCGCGTGCCGCCAAGAAGGGTCACGGGGAGGTCGCGCAGGGTGATTTCATCCTGCAGCCAGCCGGAGCTGAAATCGATTTGTGCCTGCGGGAAGCCCGTTGTTGCCCCGCCCGGGCGTTGCTCCTGACGATAATACTCACCGCCGTAGGTCAGCAGATGTGAGGCAAAGGAATCGCTGAACAGGCGGGTGCGGTTCTCCACTTTGCCGCCTTTGGTGGTCTGTTTGCGAAATTCACCGCTGCCGTCGATGTTCTGGGCGTTGATACGCGCTTCGGACCAGTAAATTTTCGCGTCGGCGTTCAGCCAGTCGTTACCCTGTGGAGCAAGGTGATAGCCGAGCTGCGCGTCACGCTGGATGGTGGAGCGGTCGGTCAGCGGGTTACTGCTGCTGTCTGCTGCACTGGTTTGCGGGTTTTTCGGCTCCTGTGCGGCGTTATTGTAATAGCGCAGGGAGCCGCTCAGGCTCTGGGCCGCGTCGATTTTCCAGCTGCCCTTCGCCAGCATGTTCTGAATGGATTCGTCGTTCGGGGCGGTGGTACCGTCACTCTGGCGCAGATCGCCGCGATCCCGGCTCGACCAGGAGACCAGCCCGTCCAGGGTATCGGTGCGGCCATAGGCGCTGGCCCCCATGCCGATGCTGTGATCGCCCGTCGCACCGGTAGCGAACACCCGATAGCCGCTGTTTTTACCCAGCTCAAGCAGATCTTTGGCATCAACGGTGTCATAGGCTATCACACCGCCCAGCGCGCCGCTGCCGTACAGCAGGGCCGACGGACCGCGCACCACTTCGATACGTTTAATCAGCGCCGGATCGAGGAACGTGCTGTTCAGGTGGCCGGTGTCGGTTCCCTGGCGCACGCCGTCAACCAGTACCAGCACGCCGCGACGGTCATAACCGCGCAGGTTAACGTCCTGGCCGTTGGTACGTCCGGTGCCATCGAGCGTCAGGCCGGGGACGTTACGCAGCAGGTCGGCCGCCGAGCTGGCGGTCTGTTTATCCGGTGTGCTGGCGTCAATCACGCTCACCATCATGGGGGCTTCGAAGGCGCTACGGGCGTTACCCGTGGCGGTCACGGTCATTTCATCTGTGGTAGCAAACGCGACGCCCGGCAGGGTGCTGACAATCGCCAGCGCCAGAAGTGACGGACGTAAAGGCGCGGAAGGCAGGTGTGGCATAGCAACTCTCCATTAAGAATTGAAAGCGCTGGCTGCCTGGGGTTCACCTGGGTGGCTGGCGGAGTTTTTGTGTTGTTTATTTTGTGAGGATCAATTTTCCGGCATGGGTCTGGCGCAGCAGGTAGCGTTGACCGTCATGCTCGATAATGACCCGTCCCTCATCGCCCAGCAGGGTTTTGCTGTCAATGCGACGCTCGGCGGGGGCGGATGCTGTGTCTGTTTTTGGCGGCGTTGCCGCAGTGTTATCCGTACGTGACATAATGTTTATAAATAACAATCAATGTAACAATGATAATCATTATCAATAAACTGCAAATTCGCGGCAAGCGTTTTTGTGAAAAAAGGGTGAGAGGATCAAATTTGTGGGTGAAGTGCGGTCAGATGCCCTCACCCCGACCCTCTCCCACAGGGCTGAGGGATCCCCAGTAATATGGTCATGCCACCATGACCATATTACTGTACTCTTTACCCAGCTTTTTCATCTCGTTAACTATATTCAGGCG